>CAYXWW010000187.1:0-491 GCA_964468905.1 uncultured Rhodoferax sp.
GCCTTTGCCTACACCGTAGCCAAAAATCTGGACCTGCTTGGTGTGGAGCATGTGCGCCAGGTTCGCAAAGACTGTGCCTCCGTGATTTTGTGGACCGCCGAAAAAGCCACCTGGATGGCGGGCGAGGGCGTGCAAATCTACGGCGGCAACGGCTACATCAACGAATACCCGCTGGGCCGCCTGTGGCGCGATGCCAAGCTGTACGAGATTGGCGCCGGCACCAGCGAAATCCGCCGCATGCTGATCGGCCGCGAACTGTTCGCCGAAACCTGCTGAACCCGGATGTCACAAAAGGTGTTTGCTGCACTGCGACAATCCAGTCCATGACCAACGCACTGCAACACCTTTTTGACAACAACCGCGCCTGGGCCGAGCGCACCGAGCGCGAGCAGCCTGGCTTTTTTACGCGGCTGGCCAACCAGCAAAATCCCAAGTATTTGTGGATCGGTTGTTCCGACAGCCGGGTGCCGGCCAACCAGATCACCGGCCTC
>CAYXWW010000187.1:501-7166 GCA_964468905.1 uncultured Rhodoferax sp.
GCTCTACGAGATCGGCGCGGGCACCAGCGAGATTCGCCGCATGCTGATCGGCCGGGAGCTGTTCGCTGAGACAATGTGAGCCTCGGACCAACGCCCAATGCATTCCACCGTATTGAACAGATGAAATCAACCCTTGCCCGCCTATCGACCACATTGCTGCACGGCAGCCTGCGCGGGCTCCTGAGGGCCTGGGTGCTGGTCGTGCCGCTGGTGGTGGCGCTTGCATTGATTCGACTAGGCCAACTGGCCTATTTCTGGCCTGCGGGCTTTCAGGTTAGTACGACGGATCTGGCTACCGTGGTCGTGCAGGGCTTGCGGTTTGATCTGAAAGTCAGTGCCGTTGCTGGGTTTCTGTTGTTGTTGGTGCTGCCGTGGGTGTCGGGCAAAGTGCAGGGGCGCATCGCTGCAGTTTTGGCGTTTGTGTATGTGCTTCTGTCGTTCATCAATCTGCACTATTTCTCGTTCTATAAAACGCCCATTGACTCGCTCGTTTTTGGCTTGGTGGAGGACGATACCGCTGCCGTGCTGAAAACCGTCTGGCACGATTTCCCCGTGGTGTGGACCTTGCTGTTGGTTGCGGTGTTGACGGTGGGCACTGTCGCCTTGCATCGCCTCTTGGTGGTGCGCATCAAGCCAGACACGGTCCTGTTGGCCCGTCACGCGAGTCTGAAACTTGTGGTTGCCATTGTGGTGTTTTTCGCCTTGATTTTTGCAGGCAAAGGCACCATTCGAGAGATGGCCCTGCAGCGCCAGCACCTGACCGTGACCACCTCGCCTTTCTTGAACGACATGGTGCCCAATGGCCCTATCGCGCTCAAGTACGCGTGGGACAGCCGCGGAGCATCGCAAAACCTGCAAAACCCATTGGCGGGTCTCAGGGCGATGGGTTTTGATTCCGCGCTGGCTGCTGCCGATGCGGTGGGGCTGCCGCACGGCAGCGAAGCAGAAGTCAAGGCAGCACTCTTCGCGCATGATGCTTTGCCGCCGGGCACACCGAAGAAAAACCTGGTGTTCTTCCTGATGGAGTCGTGGAGTGCCGAGCCCATGCTTTACCACGGCCCGACGTTTGACGTGCTGGGTCGCCTGGCCCCCACGTTGAAGAATGCCTGCCACTTCAGCAACTTTGATTCGGCCCATGCGGGCACCCATCCGTCGCTAGAGGCCATTCTTTTTTCCACGCCCATCACGCCGTTGACATTGGGTGATGTGGGCCGTAAGCCCATACCCTGGGCAATCCCCAGGGTGGTGAAGGATGCAGGCTACCAAACCCTCTTCGTCACCTCGGCCCGCTCGGGATGGCGCGACCTGAACCGCGTGCTGACGGTGCAGGGCTTTGACGAAGTGATCGATGCCAATACATTGAAGGAGCAATACCCCGATGCGAATCTCGGAATTTGGGGTGTGTGGGATAGTTATGTTTTCAAGTACCTCACCAAGCGCTTGGCCGCACAGCCTGCCGACAAGCCGCTATTCATATTTGTGCTGACCTCCACCAACCACCCACCCTATGACCTGCCAGCCGACTACCAACGGGTGCCGCGCGACATGGCCCTGTGGCGTGGCGAAACCAGCTCTGACACCCTCATGCTGAACCTGGACACGTACCACTATGCAACAGACCTGCTGGGCGGATTCGTGCAATCAGTGCAAAGCGGGCCCATGAAAAGCAACACGATCGTGGCCGCTACCGGCGACCACAATGTGCGCTCATTTGGCATGTACGCCGAGGCACCACGCCGCTACCTGCAGCGGCAGGTCCCGTTTGTGATTTGGGGTGACGGCCTTGCCTGTGGCGTGCAACAGGCGCTGCCCGCCAGCCACCGCGACATGTTCAATACGCTTCTGCCTCTTGTGGGGGTGAATGGCCCCTACATCAATGCGGGGCGCAATCTCTTGCAGGCACCCAAGGGCACTGCAATGGATGCGCCACGCACCATGTTCTTTACCGGCGAGGCCCGCAACGTGCAAGGTCTCTGGCAACTGGGCAACAAGAACTCGTTTGTCTGCAGTGCTGCACCCAATGCAGCGCAGGGTTCGGTATCTCCGAGCACAGCGCAGCTTGGGGCATCTGTCGCCGCCAATGACTGCCACTTCAACGCGCTGGATGACCAGCAAGAGCGTGCGCGCTTCGCGCTGCTGGACTGGAACGTTCGCACCTCACTCAGCAAAAAATAGCATTTCCAGAAAGTACCTATGTCAGCAAAACTCAGCGATCTCTTCGCCCACAACCGTGCGTGGGCCGCAGCCATGGAGGCCGAGCGCCCGGGCTTTTTCACCAACCTCAAGGCACAGCAAAAGCCCCGCTATATGTGGATTGGCTGCTCCGACAGCCGCGTACCGGCCAACCAGATCACGGGGCTGGAGCCCGGCGAGGTGTTCGTGCACCGCAACGTGGCCAATGTCGTGGTGCACTCGGATTTGAATGCACTGTCCACGATCCAGTTTGCCGTGGAGCGCTTGCAAGTGGCCCACGTGATGGTGGTCGGCCACTACGGATGCTCTGGCGTGCAAGCTGCACTGGAGGGCGCGCGCATTGGCCTGGCCGACAACTGGCTGCGCCATATACAAGACGTGCGCGACCGCCACCGCGACATCCTGGAAGTGATTCCGGAGCATGGCCGCGCCAGCGCGTTGTGCGAACTCAATGTGATTGAGCAAGTGGTCAACGTGGCGCAAACCACCGTGCTCAAAGATGCTTGGGCTCGTGGGCAAGAGGTTACGCTCCACGGCTGGGTCTATGGCCTGCACGATGGCCTGCTGCAAGACTTGCACATGACCGTGGGGGGCGCGGATGATCTGGACGCACTGTACCGCCAGGCACTCTCAGGCGTTCGCCTCATCCCCCGTCAATAGCACTGTGTTAAAAACTGACTGCTAGCCCTCGTAAACATTGCATAGTGCGCTATCAAAACAATAGTGCTTCTTGTGCGACACTACGCCCATTTCAATAATGAGTGGGGGCACTATGCGGCAAGTGTGGATCGTCTCGGGCCTTGTATCGGCCTTTGCTTTGAGTTCATGTGGCGGCGGTGGTGGTGGTGGATATTCCGCCCCCGCAAGCACCGATACCCCAGCACCTGTCGTTGTGGTGCCCATACCCGCACTCAAAGACCTGGCCAAATTTCCCATTGGCATGGAGGTTGCCGCAGGTGACGAGGAGCGCAGCATCTTCAAGGTGACCGGCCAGCAACCCACCATCAACAAACACTTCAACAGCTTGGTGGCCGGCAACATCATGAAGATGGCGTATCTGCACCCTGGTGAAAACGAGTTCTTCTTCACCCACGCAGACAAGCTGCGTGACTACGCCGTGCAAAACAACATGCAACTGCACGGGCACACCCTCATCTGGCACTGGGATTCTCAAATCCCCACCTGGATGAAAAACTACAAAGGTGACTGGGCCGCCATGCTCAACACCCACGTCGGCGAGATCTGCAAGCACTTTGCCGGAAAAGTTGTGAGTTGGGACGTGGTGAATGAAGCACTCGATGAGCGCGAACCATCCGGCTTCAGGCAAACTATCTTCTACAAAAACGTTGGCAAGGCCTACATTGAAAACGCTTTTGTAGCAGCCCGCAAAGCCGACGCCGCCGCCGTGCTGTACTACAACGACTACAACATCGAAGCGTCGCAAGCCAAGCTCGATTTCATGCTGGCTATGCTGGACGACTTCAAAGCCCGTGGGGTCCCGGTGGATGGCGTGGGCTTCCAGTTGCATCTAGACCTCACGCAACCGCCGATAGAGCAAATCAGAAAGTCCTTTAAAGCCGTGGCCGACCGAGGCTACAAGATACGCATATCCGAGATGGATGTCCCCGTCAACATGACCGGTGCTGCCACGCTGACCGACGCAGTAGCCCAACAACAAAAGGCGCGCTACAAAAGCATCGTCCAAGCGTATTTGGAATCAGTCCCTGAGAAGCAGCGCGCGGGCATCACCTTCTGGGGGTTGGTTGATGGCGAGAGTTGGTATAACTACATAGGCCTCCCGTTCAAGGAATGGCCGCTGCTGTTCAACGACGACTATTCCCCCAAGCCTGCGTTCTATGGGGTGGCTGAGGCGCTGGCGGGGAAGTAGTCTGTCAATTATTCAAGCACGAAATCTTCACCGTCGATTTGATCCCGAGTGCCCCAATGTCAGAAGTTGTCAGCTTCTTGGCCTTGGGATCTTGGTGGTGCTGAGCTAGGTCGTGGTCTACACCCGAGGCGTCCAGAAAGCTGGATAACGTGGCTGTATTGATCGCGAAGTTGACGTTTTGCGGGATGCTGCCCCCCGTGGCCTGGCTGACCGCACCTGCATTGATCTGTGCTACCACTGCACCCACCACTTGGCCATAGGCATCCAACACGGGGCCGCCGCTATTGCCGGGCTGCGTGGGGACGGATATCTGGAAGCGCGAGGTGTCGTTGTCGATGCCGCCCAGGTTGGTCAGCGTGCCGGTGCTCACACTGGCGCCCGCTGCCAGGATGCCCGCTAGCGGGAATCCCAGGGTCACCAGATCGTCGCCAGGGCGGATGCCACGCCCAGTGCGCAGCTTCAAGGCAGGCAGGTTCAAGCCGGGTACGTCCAGCAAGGCCAGATCGTTGCGCTCGTCTTTGGCCCGCACGGTGGCCGCCAGGTCTTGCGGCATCACGCGCAAGCTCTTGCATCCTTTGACTACATGGAAGTTGGTGACCACGTAGCGCATGGGTGCGCCCATGGCGAACCCGCTACCGCTTTTGCTTGGTCCACTGGGCTTGCTGACTGTGGTGAATGAGGTGCCAGACTCGTTGGTGCCTTGTACGCCAGTGGCGGCGAGGGCGCGTACCAAATCTGCTGATGCGGGCCAGTTCTTGGCTTTGCTTTGTGCCTCGCTAATTTGCGTCGGCGTCATCTTGTCGACCAACTTACTAAACGCGGCTTTCGCGGTACTGTTGCTGGAATCGCGAGAAAGGAAGAGTGAATACCACATGTGCGCGGCAACCGGATCTGCTACGACTGAGCGTCCGTTCTCATAGAAGCTGCCCACCCAGTGCATGGCGTCAACGTCGCGCAGGTAGGCAGCGCTTAGTAGCCATTTGAGGGCTTCAGCGTCATCCCGTGCAACTCCTAGGCCAAGGGCATAGCGGATACCTAAGCTGCGCTGTCCCCCTGAGTCCATTTGCTGGGCTGATTTTCGGAACCATTTAATGGCTTCATACGGGTTCTTTTCTACTCCGTCACCTGCGTCATGCAAGATGCCCATCCAGTTTTGTGCGGCCGAGTTGCCCTGCTCCGCTGCGCGCTGAAACCATGCAAACGAGGCCGGTTTGTCTGCCACCATACCTCCGTAGCCGCGATAAATGCTCAGTGCGTACCATAGTTGCGCGTTCGCATCGCCCATTTGCGCAGCCTTGAGATACAGGGCCACGGCTTGCTTTTCGTCCTTGGGCAGGCCGTTGCCCAGGTGAGTCTGTCGGCCTAGGTAAAAAACACCTTCTGCGTTATTCGCGTCCGCGCTCTTCTTAAACAACTCCAGCGCTACCGACTCATCCTTCACAACGCCTTGCCCGGCTAAATGCATGCGCCCCAGCAGAACCATGGCGTCTGCATTGCCTGCATCAACCAAAGGCTGCAGCAGCTTGGCAGTGTTGGCATAGTCGCGTTTCTTATACGCTGCACGTGCTTCCGCCATATCGTTGTTTTGGGCTTGCGCATGCACGCTTGCCACGCACACAACGGACGCGAGCGGTATTTGAAGCCAACGATGCATGGTGTTTTGCTCCCTAGAGTTTGCGGTGAATCGTATCGCCAAGTTGCCGGCGCTTTTGTTGGGGCTTAATGGTAACTCGCCTTTGCGGTACGCACTTGGCGTAAAATCCTCCCTGCCCGGGGTGCGCAATGGTTGCGCTGAGATGGAGTCAAACCCGCGAACTTGATCTGGTTCATGCCAGCGTAAGAAGTGCACAGCTGCCAATGGCCCAAGGCCAATTCGGGCGGCGTCTTTTTTCAAAAAGTTTGCGGGGCTGGTTTCTGTGTTGTCTTCGGGTGAAAACTTTGGAGAAACACCCAATGAACGCACCCGACAAACTCGCCCAGTTCATCCGCCTCACCCGCGAGCCGCTGCCAGCCTCTACCAAGCGCTATTTGCCCGGCAGCCGAGCCGACATTCAGGTGCCGATGCGCGAGATCATGCAAAGCAACGGCGAAGCGGTCACGGTGTACGACACCTCAGGCCCCTACACCGACCCTGCTGCCGAGATTGATGTGCGCCAGGGCTTGCCGCTGGTACGCCAAAGCTGGATTGATGGCCGGGGGGATACCGAGCTGTACACCGGCCGCGCCCCATTCGCGCTGGACGACGGCTTGAAGAATGGAGAGACTGATGCATTGGCAGCGCTGCGTGCCCAGGCCGCAGGCCTGCAACGCCAACCGCGCCGCGCCAAGGCCGGTGCCAATGTGTCGCAAATGCACTATGCGCGCAAAGGCATGATCACACCCGAGATGGAATACGTGGCTATCCGCGAAAACCAAAAGCTCGAATGGATGGAGCAGTACCTGGGCAATGCCGAGCGCGAGGCACGCCTGGCGGGCAACAGCTTTGGTGCCAGCATCCCCAAGATCATGACGCCCGAGTTTGTGCGTGATGAGGTGGCCCGCGGCCGCGCCATCATCCCCGCCAATATCAACCACACCGAGCTGG
>CAYXWW010000188.1:0-7141 GCA_964468905.1 uncultured Rhodoferax sp.
GGTGGCGCGCAAGATCACCGACGTGATACCCGGCTACATGGCCATGGGCCAACGCGGCATGGCCGACATGTCAGAAATGGAAATGCCCATCCCCGACAACACCGCCCGCATGATGACGGGTGAAGGCCCGTTTGGCTCCGTCGAAATGGGCGGCATGTTCAGTGTGCTCAAGGTTCGCAAAAACCAAAAAGCCGGCGACTACAAAGACCCGGGTTGGTACCAGCACCCGGCTGGGGAGGTGGCCTTTGAATGGACCGGCGACCTGCCCAACCCCGCACGCTTTGCAGCGCAAGGTGGCCAAACCATGAAGGCCCAGAATATGCCGGCCAAAGAGGTGGAAGTGCAAGTCCGCAAGCCGGGACATGCGGGCATGCAGCACTGACCGCAAAAGCGCTGCACTGCAAAGCACAGCACTATTTCGAAAGCCATACAAAAGACAACACGAAAGACAAACCATGCACTTCCACAAACTTGCCGCCATCCTGCTCGGCCCGCTGGTGGCCATGTCTGCCTTGGCTTCTGGCAACCATGCCGGTGGACATGACAACCAAGCCATCGGCAGGCCGGGCTTGGCCTCTAAGGTCACGCGCACCATCCAGATGGACATGTCCGATGCCATGCGCTTCAGCGTGCCAGAGGTTACTGCGCGCAAAGGCGAAACCATTCGCTTTGTGGTTACGAACTCCGGCAAGATCAAGCACGAGATGGTCTTGGGTTCCGAGAAGGCACTCAAAGCCCACTATGAAGTCATGAAAAAGCACCCTGAGATGGAACACGCCGACCCCAACATGGTCACCGTTGCGCCCGGCAAAACGAGGGAGATCATCTGGCAATTCACCCGCGCGGGGAAAGTCACTTTTGCTTGCCTGCAACCAGGGCACTACGACGCGGGCATGAAGGGCAATGTCACCATTACCAATGCCAGAGAATGATGCCTGAATCCCAGCCCATTTAGCGCATGCTTTTCAAGATTCGGCCCAGCCGCTTGACCAATGGCTCCATGGTTTCTACCGGCGTGTTGCCATAGCCGAGCACCAACCCGTTGTCTTGCGGTTGCGGCGCTAACGCGAAGGCCGATAAAGCTAGTGGCACCATGCCATAGCGTTGCGCTGCGTCGGCGACTGCCTGATCGGGATACTGCGCAGAAAACCGCACACACAGATGCATGCCACTGTGGCCGCCTTCAATGGTGTGGGGTATACCTAGATGGTTCACCAGCGCCTTGCGCAAGACATTTTGGCGCTCCCGGTACAAGCGTCGCATGCGCGCCAGATGGCGCACAAAATGTCCAGCACCCATAAAGTGCGCCATAGCCAGTTGTTCATGGCAGTGACCGCCACACAGCATCTCGCCCAAGGCAGGACGCAACAACGGCAACAAGCGCTGCGGCAGCACCAAAAAACCCAGCCGCAGTGATGGAAACATGGTTTTTGAGAATGTACCGACATAGAGAACCGGTGCGTCGGCCACCAAACCCTGCATGGCACCGATGGGGTCTCCGCTGTGGCGAAACTCACTGTCGTAATCGTCCTCAATAATCCATGCACCGTGGGCCTGCGCTGCCGTGATCAATGCAAGCTTGCGCGCGACAGACATGACCGTACCTACAGGGTACTGGTGCGATGGAGTGGTGTAAATGAGCCTGGGTTGCTCACTGCGCCAGTCACTCGCGGTGAACTGTAGCCCCTCCGCGTCCATGCGTTTGGGCACGATCCGCAAATCCCCCGCCTGCAATGCAGTCCTCGCGCCGCGGTAGCCAGGGTCTTCTATCCATACTGTATCGCCGGGATTGGTGAGCATACGCACGCACAGGCCCAAGGCTTCTTGCGTGCCCTCGGTCATTACTACTTGTTCGGGCTGGCAACGCGCCCCGCGGGTAAGCGCAAGGTGGCTGGCGATAGCAGCCCGCAGTGGCATTTGGCCCAAAGGATCACCATAGTTGAGCGCGCTGGGCGTGGCTGTGCGCACCACAGCGTCGAGCGCTTTGCGCCAGTGGCGCAAAGGAAACTGCGATAGCGCGGGAACACCTGGGCGCATGGCGGTGCAATCTACGTCCGCAAGCTGACGCACGCCAATGTGGGTCAATCGCTCAGATACTCGGGGCGGCACCGATACTGCCGTGCGCGCCTGCGCTTTTGGGCGACGCGGCCGCAGCTCCGCCACGACCGTACCCTGCCTGTCGGCCAACACATAGCCTTCTGTCAGCAACTGCTCATATGCAAGACTGACAGTGTTGCGTGACACACCCAACGTCTGCGCCAGCACCCGCGATGCTGGCAGCCGCAGCCCCGCAGGCATGTGCCCGCTGGTGATAGCGGCCTGTATTCGGCGGTACAACTGGTGTTGCAAAGACTCGCCACTGCCGCGATCGAATGGCGCCTCGATCAACGCCGGTATTGCGGTGGCATGTGTGGTGTTTCGTTGTTTGCGCATGGATTCGTGGCACCATAAATATTGCAGATTTTGGCACTTTATACCAAGCCACAGAATCCGTATGCTGGAGTCTTTTCCATTGACCACAAACCCCCATGCCTGATACACCCACTACCACGCCCGCCTACGCGATTGATTCCACCAACAAGGTCAAACGTATGCACGAACGTGCCGCCTACGACCATGCCACGGTTCACGCCCTGCTTGACGCGGCCATGTTGTGCCACGTAGCCTACGTGGTGGACGGGCAGCCTTTGTGCACGCCCACCTTTTTCTGGCGGGAAGGCAGCACCCTCTATTGGCACGGTAGCAGCGCGAGCCGCATGTTGCGCAACCTTTCGCAGGGCGAACCCGCTTGCCTCACCGTCACGCATCTGGATAGCTTAATTCTGGCCCGCTCTGCTTTCCATCACTCCGCCGACTACCGCTCAGTGATGGCGTTTGGCAAAGCCAAACTAGTAGAGGATCAGAAAGAGAAAGAGCGCGCAATGGTCATGATGGTGGACCGTCTCTACCCCGGCAGAACTGCTGGTCTGCGGCAAACTACGCGTCTTGAACTCAAGGCCACGACCGTGATTGCCATGGAAATCGAGCGCGCGTCTGCCAAAGTGCGCGACCAGGGTATTTCCGACGACAAAGAAGACTTGGCACTTCCCATTTACGCCGAACGCGTGCCGGTGCGCATGGTACTGGGTGAGCCTGAACCCTGCACGCATTTACAGGCGGGGGTAACCCGCCCACAAGCGCTGGGCCACTACCAGGCGGGGCACTTGCTAGAGGATGCACTGACACAAGCGTATGCCACAACCTATCCATCGGATAACATCTGCCCGCCCACGTAAGCCCGCCCATTCAAGGAACTCGCCAATGCCTTCACCGCTACCCTCCAGCATCCGCACGCCAAAGCTCCATCGCCTTGCGCTGTGCAGCGTATTGGCCTGTTCGGTAGTGCTCCTCGCGAGCTGCGGCAAAAAGGGAACGGAGCTCGGTGGGGGCAGTTCCGAAGTCACCGGCTCCGCTGGACCGGCAGGTGCGAAAGGTGAGAGCAAATCGTTGGTGAAATGCGATGCGCCCGTTGCAACCTTGGCCCTGGCTGAAAATCCCAATGGTTACAGCATGGGCAGTGGCTACAACTTGCCCAGTTCCCCCGTGCCACTGGTGCGCCTGCTGGCCCAGCAAAGCGGCTGCTTTCGCGTGGTGGATCGCTCGGCCGGTCTGCGTGGCACCATTCAAGAACAACAGCTCAAAGACAGCGGCGTGTTGCGCAAGCAAGGCAACACCGTGGAAAAAGGCAAAGGCTACGAAGCACAGTACACGCTCATACCCAACCTGACATTCAGCGAGCAGGACGCGGGCCGCAGCCTGGGTGGTGTCTTGGCGCATATTCCCGTGGTCCGGGAATTGGGCGCGCTGATTGGCATCGTGGAGCAAATCAAGCTCAAAGAAGCACAAGTGGCGTTGTTGCTAACTGACAATGAAACCACCGAGCAGGTCGCCGCGGCAACCGGCTCGGCCCGCACCACAGACTTGGGCCTTGGCGGTCTGGCATTTGGCGGTATGGGTGGCGCTGGTGGAATGGGTTGGAGCAACACCAACGAAGGCAAGGTCATCGCCGCCGCGTTTCTGGATGCGCACAATAAGCTGGTTGTACAGGCCCGCGAACTGCAAGCCAAAGACCTGCCACCACCGGTGGCAACCAAGAAGACACCCGGCACAGCGCGTTGAGGCAACAGCCAGGCCAACGCCTGCGCAGCAGGTGCCGGGCGGGGCAGCGCCCGCTAATCGCTTAATACAAAATTGAATTCCTGCGTTGCGCTAACTTCACCGGCAGACGCATTGCATTTGTACTGCAGCATGGCGGTTCTTACAGCCGAATGAAAGATGCGGGGCCCCGAGATACTAGTGACCTCCGCAACCACACCACCGCGAATAATTGCCGTGGCACGCACCAGCCCATATGCGCCCTCTGCTATCGCCCTGCGTGGCATTTCGGGGGCGACCATGTGCGGGCAGGCCACGGCCATCGAAGCCTCAGCTGGCGCAGCCTGCCGGCTCTGTGCCAATACCGCGACTTCTGGTACACGTGCGATGGGTGTGCCCTCGTCAATCTTGACGTTTGAATTGGATGTCTCGGTGGTGATGTCTGTCTTGATCACGGGATCCGTCTGAACAGTTTGTGGTGTCTGTGGGGTCAGTGGCTCAACCGGTTGCTTTTGACGTATCGGCGGCTGCGGTAGTTCGATGATCGGAACATCCACGATCGTCGTCGGGGGCCGGACCAATTTCACAATGTCCCGGTGCAAACCAGACATGAGGGCATAGACCAGGATGATATGAAGGCCAATCACCAGCATCAGACCTTTGAATCGGTCGTTGCCATGAGGATGGTACGCGTAAGTGCTGTTCAAAGTTGCCATGTTACGAACTCCTTAAAAGTCGAAAGCCACTGTCTTACCAAACGCCTGCGAGCCATTCTTTACCTTTGATCTGATCGCGTCAATCCGATAATTCCCCTGTCTTACCCGGGCCACATCACCGGTGCACTGCCGCCTCTGGGATAATCTCGTCCCATGACCATTACCTACAAAGACGCCCAAGGCATTGCGGGCATGCGTGTTGCGGGGCGGCTCGCCTCAGAAGTGCTGGATTACCTGACGCCATTCGTCAAACCCGGTGTCACCACCAACGAACTCAACACGCTGGCCCATGACTACATCACCCAAGTGCAGGGTGCCATTCCCGCACCACTGAACTACACCGGTGGCGGGAGCATCCCCTTCCCCAAGTCGATCTGCACTTCCGTTAACCACCAGGTCTGCCACGGCAGACCCAACGACAAGCAGCTCAAAAAGGGCGATGTGGTCAACATTGACGTCACCGTCATCAAAGACGGCTGGCATGGGGATACCAGCCGCATGTTTGTGGCGGGTGATGCATCCATTGCAGCCAAGCGGCTGGCCCATATCACGTATGAAGCCATGTGGAAGGGCATCATGATGGTCAAGCCCGGCATTCATTTGGGCGATATCGGCCACGCGATCCAGCAGTTTGCCGAAGGCCATGGGTTTAGCGTGGTGCGGGAGTTTTGTGGCCACGGCATTGGCCAGATCTTTCATGAAGAGCCGCAGGTGCTGCACTATGGCCGCCCCGGAACCCTGGAGAAGCTGGTGGAAGGCATGACATTCACCATCGAGCCCATGATCAATGCAGGCAAAAAAGACATTAAGAATGGGCCAGAGAAAGACGGCTGGACCATCGTCACCAAAGACCATTCGCTATCAGCCCAATGGGAGCACACCGTGCTGGTAACCCGCACGGGCTATGAGGTGCTGACCGTGTCCGCTGGTTCGCCACCCATTCCGGCATTTGTGCCTGCGCAAGCCGCCACGCCGGCCACCGCTTAAGTAGCCATACCGATGGCTGATTTGCAAGCGATTCGCACCGAGTACCGCCTCCAAAAAGCACAACTGCTACAGGCTCTGGGCCAAGGACGTGCCACGGGCAGAGATGTCAGCAAAGCCTTGCACCGGCTTGCCCAACTGGCTGATGGCGTGCTGAAGAAACTCTGGAGCCATGCCGGCCTGCAGTCACCGTTTGCGCTGTTGGCGGTAGGCGGCTATGGGCGCGGTGAATTGTTCCCACACTCTGACATCGACGTGTTGCTGTTGCTACCCGATGCGTTTGATCCGGACACGGATGCGGGCCTCAAGAGCCGCATTGAAGCATTCATTGGCAGCTGCTGGGATACTGGCCTGGAGATTGGCTCCAGCGTGCGCACGCTGTCAAGCTGCCTGGCGGAAGCCCAAAAAGACGTCACCATCCAAACCGCGTTGCTGGAGTGCCGCCTGATTACGGGTAGTGCAGGGTTGGTGCACGAGTTTCAGGTTGCGTTCTTCAAAGACATTGACCCCAAGGCCTTCTTTGTGGCCAAGACGCTGGAAATGCGCCAGCGCCACACCAAATACGAGAACACGCCGTATGCGCTGGAGCCCAACTGCAAGGAGTCGCCCGGCGGCATGCGCGATCTGCAGGTCATCCTGTGGGTGGCCAAGGCGGCAGGCTTTGGCGACAAGTGGGAGTCGCTTGCAGCCAATGGACTAGCGACACCTTTTGAAATCAAGCAAATCCAGCGCAACGAGTCCATGCTCATGCGCATTCGCGCCCGCCTGCACCTGATTGCGGGCCGCCGCGAAGACCGGCTGATTTTCGACATGCAGAACACGATGGCCCTGTCGTTTGGGTATGGTGATGCACCAGCGGTCAACTCGGACAACAAGACCATGGTTCGGCCCAGCGAAGTGCTGATGAAACGCTACTACTGGGCCGCCAAGGCGGTAGCACAGTTGAACCAGATTTTGCTGCTCAACATTGAAGAGCGACTCAACCCCTCCACCCACTCGCCCCGTCGCATCAACGACCGCTTCAATGACAAGGCGGGCATGATTGATGTGGTGAGTGATGACCTGTACCAGCGTGAACCTTACGCGATACTGGAAACGTTTTTGGTGTACCAGACCACCGTTGGCGCCAAAGGCCTTTCGGCACGTACCTTACGGGCTTTGTACAACGCACGGGGTTTGATGGACGCGCACTTTCGCAGCGACCCGGTGAATCGCCAGACGTTCATCAACATTCTGATGCAACCTTCTGGCATTACCCATGCCATGCGCCTGATGAACCAGACGTCGGTTCTGGGGCGCTATCTCTG
>CAYXWW010000189.1:0-248 GCA_964468905.1 uncultured Rhodoferax sp.
GATCAAAAAATTGGGTGCAGGCATTTACACCTATATGCCCATGGGGCTGCGGGTGATCCGTAAGGTAGAGGCCATTGTTCGTGAGGAAATGAACCGCGCTGGCGCGGTTGAGCTGACCATGCCCGTCGTCCAGCCAGCCGAGTTGTGGCAAGAAACTGGCCGGTTCGAAAAAATGGGGCCTGAATTACTCCGTATCAAGGACCGCCATGGCCGCGACTATGTCGTTCAGACGACCAGCGAAGAAGTGA
>CAYXWW010000189.1:260-1681 GCA_964468905.1 uncultured Rhodoferax sp.
CAAACAGTTGCCCAAGAACTTCTACCAAATTCAGACCAAATTCCGCGACGAACGCCGCCCCCGTTTTGGCCTGATGCGTGGACGCGAGTTCACCATGAAAGATGCGTATAGCTTTGACCGAGACCAAGACGCTGCCAAAGCCAGCTACCAGGTCATGGCGGGCGCCTACCGCAAGATTTTTGACCGTTTTGGCCTCACCTACCGCGCGGTTGCGGCCGACAGTGGTGCGATTGGCGGTGATCTAAGTGAAGAATTTCAGGTGATTGCCGCCACCGGCGAAGACGCCATCGTCTATTGCCCTGGCAGCGACTATGCCGCCAATATGGAAAAGGCCGAGGCTTTGGCACCCAATCCGGCCGTAGCCCTCGAAAATACTGCGAAGGAAGCTATGGAAAAGATAGCGACACCGGGCAAGAGCACGTGTGAAGACGTTGCGGCGCTGCTAGGCGTGCAGTTGTCGACCACGGTTAAATCCCTTGTTTTGGCCACGGACACCAAAGACGACAAAGGAAACGTTGTCAAAACCCAAGTTTGGCTGCTGCTCTTGCGTGGCGACCATGAGATGAATGAGGTGAAGGTGGGCAAGTTGGCCGGCCTGGCCGACTTCCGCTTTGCTACGGTGCCAGAGATCGAAGACCACTTTGGTTGCAAGCCCGGTTACCTGGGGCCGATCGGCCTCCAACGGCCGTTGAAGATCGTGGCTGATCGCGACGTTGCAGTCATGTCCAACTGGATTTGTGGTGCCAATGCAGAAGATTTTCACATCCGTGGCGTCAATTGGGATCGGGACATCTGGCCACATGTTCCCGGGGGCCGCGACGCCATCGTGGTTGCCGACATCCGCAACGTGGTGGCGGGCGACCTTTCGCCCGATGGCAAAGGTGTGCTGGCGATTGAGCGTGGCATCGAGGTGGGCCATGTGTTCTACCTCGGCACCAAATACAGCAAGGCCATGAACGCCACATTCTTGGGAGAGAACGGCAAGCCCCAGTTGATGGAAATGGGCTGTTACGGCATTGGCATCACGCGCCTGCCCGCTGCCGCGATCGAGCAGAACCATGACGACAAAGGCATCATCTGGCCCGACGCGCTGGCCCCTTTCACTGTGGTGCTATGCCCCATCAGCCCCGACCGCTTTCCAGAGGTCAAAACCGCGGCTGACGCCCTCTATGCTGATTTGCTAGCCAGTGGAGTCGATGTGATGCTCGACGACCGGTGCGAGCGCCCTGGTGCCATGTTTGCCGATTGGGAGCTGATTGGCGTGCCGCACCGCGTGACCATTGGCGACCGCGCGCTGAAAGAAGGCGTGGTGGAATACCAGCACCGCCGCGACACGGCTTCCACGAAAGTCCCGCTGGGTGAAGTGGCGGGCATGATTCGGTCTAAGCTGGCGGCATGACGTTGGCGCATGCCCAGCCTGG
>CAYXWW010000189.1:1691-4976 GCA_964468905.1 uncultured Rhodoferax sp.
CACGCGTACCAACAACGCACAGACCGGCATTACCAGAAGAAAGTGCCTATTGCCCTCGTTGATTGGGCTTGGGATGCTATCAATATCGGAGCAAGTGTGGGCGGGCGGGCAGATTGAAGAGCCGTTGATCGACGCGGTTCGCACGGCGCTCAGTAGTGCGGTGCGCAATGCGGCACCACCGATTCCTGACTTTAGCAAGACCGAAGACCGGCTGTACTACTTGCGATGGCTTGTAGCCATGAGTGAGCGCCTGGCAAAGAAGAAGCCAGACTTGGAGACCCGCAAAGAGTTTTTGCAAACCGTGTGGTACGAGAGCAAACGCGCCGGGCTGGACGTCGCGTTGGTTCTGGGACTCATCCAGGTGGAAAGTAATTTCCGTAAATATGCGGTGTCGGTGGTCGGCGCGCGGCGCAATATGCAGGTGATGCCCTTTTGGACGAGCTCAATCGGAGACGGTGATGCCAGTCGGCTATTCCACATGCAGACTAATTTGCGCTTTGGCTGCGTGATCTTGCGGCACTATCTGGACCGCGAAAAAGGCGACTTGTTCATGGCGCTGGGGCGGTACAACGGGTCACGGGGCAAGCCACAGTATCCGAATGCGGTATTTGCCAATAAGCGGTTGTGGGAGTTTGTGCCCAAGGCTTAGTAGATCGTTTGGGTCAATTTGGCACTACTTGTTTGGCTGGATCAGTTGGTCTACACGCTTTGCTACGTGTCCCCCGGCCATGCAAGCATGGCCTCCTCCTTTACCTTCGCAAAACGTGCAGCCCAACTGATCTGAAGTGGCATCGTGGTGTGCGAAGACAGGGGCCGCCAAAACCCGAGCAGCAGGCATGGGATGGGTGTTATGCGTAGGTCAAGGAGGAGGCCATGCTTGCATGGCTGGGGGACACGGAGCAGAACATCCATCCCATGCCTGATGCGGGCGAGAGAAGTGCCTCTGGCTACGAGCGCGGGAACTTCTCTCGGCGCGATGCGTACAACTCAGACCGGCGTAGAACCAATCGTCTGCACCAACTCACCGCTCTCGTACATCTCCATCATGATGTCCGAACCACCGATGAATTCACCTTTGACATAGAGCTGGGGAATGGTCGGCCAGTTGCTGTATTCCTTGATGCCGGCGCGGATTTCGTCGTCTTCCAGCACGTTCACCGTTTTGATGCCCTTGGTGTCCACACCACAGGCCTTCAGGATCTGGATGGCGCGACCCGAGAAACCGCACTGGGGGAAACTGGCCGTGCCTTTCATGAAAAGCACAATCTCGTTGTGCTTCACCAGTTCATCTATCCGTTGTTGTGTGTCGCTCATGGCAAAAACTCCAATAAATGAGTGATTATCCCAGAGCCACTTTGCGCGTCCACTGGGTGCACCAATGCCGCTACGGCGGCCAGGTCTTTGTAGGGTGTTCAGGCTACAGCAGGCCCACCACTTGCGCGGCGGGCCGCACGAGCGTGCTTTTGCCAAACATCAGGTGTTCGACGACCACGAGCAACACGCATAGCAGCAAAAACAGGGGCAACTGGCTGGTGCCCCACCGGTCTAGGCGCCACTGTTTCTCCAGCGAGTGCCACCAGTCGGCGCTGGACCACAGGCGCAGTGCCTCAAGGAAGCTGCCCCAGTCTTTGAAAATGATTTTTCCCAGACCCAGGTAAACCGGGATGTTGATCAGTACCAAGATGAACCAATGGGCACTTTGGGCATTCATGTCAACTCTTATCAGTTGGGGTCAGAGCGCATCGTTACACGAGTAGTCTGACCTACAAGTTCTCAGAAATTCAGGCCTTTTTGAGAAAGCAGGCTTTGAGCATAAAGCTGCCGCCATCCATTTTGCAATCAACCTCGTGGTCGCCACCTACCAGGCGAATACTCTTGACCTTGGTGCCCATCTTCAGCACGGTCGACGAGCCTTTGACTTTCAAATCTTTGATCAGCACCACGGCATCACCGTCTTGCAGCACCTGGCCATTGGAATCTTTGACGACGGCGGCGGCCTCGTCATCAGCAGGCGCGGCCGCTGACATGGGCCATTCGAATCCACAGTCAGCGCACACGAAGTTGTCGCCATCGGGGTAGGAATTCTCCAGAGTGCACTGGGGGCAGGGTGGTGTGGTGTTAGGCATGTTCTAGCGGATACTTTTGCTATTGAATGAATAGCGACTTGTGCATATTTTACGAGGGCTAAAGGTCAATTTCATCAAGTTGTTTCAACGCTGGCTACGCCCATTGCCCGCCACTGCAGCGTTCAATGCCAGCCAGGTCCTGGCGGGACTTCACGTTGGTAAACCCTGCTTGCGCCAAGAGTGCCCGCACCGCCTCGGCCTGGTCATAGCCATGCTCCAGCAGCAGCCAACCACCGGGTTGCAAATGCGTTCTGGCCTGGCCGATGATGGTGCGGATGTCATCCAGCCCATCCGCACCGCTGGCAAGCGCTTGCAGTGGCTCATGGGCCAGGGCAGCCAGGTGCGGATCGTGCTCGGCGATGTAGGGCGGGTTGGAGACGATGAGGTCAAAGCTGGTGTGTTCGCCAGTGGTTTGCACGCCATCCAACCAGCTGCCTTGCTGAAACCGCACCGCCAGCGCCAGCCGCTGTGCGTTGGCCTGCGCCACGGCCAGGGTGTCGGTACTGTAGTCAATAGCCAGCACGTCCCATTGCGGGCGGCTGTGTTTGAGCGCTAGTGCAATAGCCCCGCTGCCGGTGCCCAGGTCAACTACGTGGATGTGGGCGTCAAGCACAGGCTCCTGCGGGGCCGAGGCTGCTGTTTTGGTGGCGCTGGTTGGCGTTTTGGCAAGCAACTCTAGCGCCCATTCCACCAGTGTCTCGGTGTCAGGCCGGGGCACCAGCACGCGGGAATCCACGTGTAGGTCGAGGCCAAAGAATTCTTTGTGGCCGGTGATGTACGCCAGTGGTTCACCCTCAGCGCGGCGGTGCACAGTGGTCTGCAGTGTGGCGTGGGATGCTTCGGACAGGGTGTCGGTGTCGTGCGTCAGTAGCCACGCGCGATCCGCATCGGCACGACCCACCGCGTGCAGCACCAGTAGCTGCGCGTCCAGCCGATCCAGGCCCAGGGCTTGGGCCCAGACCAGAGCCTGCGCGATGGTGGCGGGTGTGTTGAGTGGACCCATGCGCTATAGAAAAAGTAGCTGACTACGCAATGTTTGTGAGGGCTAGACGTAAAAAATGCTTAGACCATTCCCAGTTCCAGGGCCGCCAGTTGCTCTGCCGCCCCGTAGGCGTGCAGCGCATCCACCACATCTTGCAGGTCGCCTTCCATGATCTGC
>CAYXWW010000189.1:4986-7093 GCA_964468905.1 uncultured Rhodoferax sp.
AGCTTGTACAGCGTGAGGTTGATGCGGTGGTCCGTGAGGCGGCCTTGGGGGAAGTTATAGGTGCGAATGCGGTCGCTGCGGTCGCCACTGCCGACCAGGCTCTTGCGCTCGGCGGCGTCTTTGGCAGCACGTTCGCTGCGGTCTTTTTCGTGGATGCGGGCGGTCAGCACTTTGAGCGCCTGGGCCTTGTTGCTGTGCTGGCTGCGGCCATCCTGGCACTCGGCCACGATGCCGGTGGGAATGTGGGTAATGCGTACCGCCGAGTCGGTCTTGTTGATGTGCTGTCCGCCGGCGCCGCTGGCGCGGTAGGTGTCGATGCGCAGGTCACTCGGGTTGATCTTGATGGCCTCGGCCTCGTCCTGCTCGGCCAGCACGGCGATGGTGCAAGCGCTGGTGTGGATGCGTCCTTGGGTCTCGGTGGCTGGCACGCGCTGTACCCGGTGACCGCCCGATTCAAATTTGAGCGCTCCATACGCGCCGGTGCCGTTGTGGAACCCTTCCATGCGCACCACCACCTCTTTGTAGCCGCCCAGTTCGCTTTGCGATTCGCTGACGATCTCGGTCTTCCAGCCGCAGCGGTCGGCATAGCGGGTGTACATGCGCAGCAGGTCACCGGCAAACAGGGCCGACTCGTCGCCCCCGGTGCCAGCGCGGATTTCCACAAACGCGGGGCGCGCATCGTCCGGGTCTTTGGGCAGCAGCATGCGTTGCAGTTCTGCTTCCAGTTGCACCAGCTCGGCGGTGGCGCTGGTGATTTCCTCTTCGGCCATCTCGGCCATGTCAGGGTCAGACTTCATTTCCTCTGCACCGGCAAGATCGGCCTCGCGCTGCTGGTAGCGCGCCCAGCGACTTGCCACTGCCGCCACGTCGGTGTGCTCGCGCGAGAGTTTGAGAAACTGCTCCATGTCCTTCATGATGTCTTCGCGGGACAGCAAAAATTCAAGCTCCCCCAAGCGGTCGGTGTAGCGGGCAAGTTGTTGGCGTAAAAATGGTTTCATAGGTAAGCAGTGAAAGAGACGATCAACGCAGCGCCAGTAAGGCCCGAGTCGAAGCGAAGTAACCAAATAGGGCTGTTGAGCTCCCCTCTCGCCCGGCGGGGCGAGAGGGGTTGGGGGAGAGTGGGGGCCAGCGCAGCTAACGCGCGCGCAGCGCCGGGCCGCCCCAAGCAAGCGCAGCCCCCTTGGGGGGCAGAGAGCGACACGCAGTGCGCGAACGTGGGGGCATTGCTCTCAGCGCAGGGCCGCCCCAAGCAAGCGCAGCCCCCTTGGGGGGCAGAGAGCGACACGCAGTTCGCGAACGTGGGGGCAACATCATTTTCTGAGGAAGAAATGCTCAATCGCTGTGCTGGCGCGCACACGCGCGGCATCATCACCCGCATGCAACTCCGCCAGCGCGCCATGCAGCATTTTTTGCGTAAGTCCCTTGGACAGGGCCTCCAACACCGAGTCTACCGGCTCACCCTTGGCCAGCAGTTTGCGGGCGCGGGCCAGTTCTGCGGCTCGCCAGGCATCGGCTTGCGCATTGAGTTGTTGGATGAGTGGCACGGCACTGCGCTGGTCCACCCAGTGCAAGAAGCTTTGCACGCCGGCGTCCACAATCGCCTCCGCCTGCGCCACGGCCGCCTGCCGGTTGGCCTGCGCGGTCTGCACCACACCGGCCAAATCGTCCACGGTGTATAGGTACACGTCTTCCAATGATTTGACTTCAACTTCAATGTCGCGCGGCACGGCCAGATCAACCATGAACATGGGCCGACGACGGCGCTTTTTCAGCGCCCGCTCGACAGCACCCAGGCCAATGATGGGCAAGGTGCTGGCGGTGCAGCTGATGACGATGTCAAACTCATGCAGGCGGTCGGGCAGGTCGGCTAGGCGCATCACCGTGCCGCCAAAACGCGATGCCAGCTTTTCTCCGCGCTCCAGTGTGCGGTTGGCAATAGAAATCGACAGGGGGTGCTTGCCGGCAAAGTGTGTGGCGCACAGCTCAATCATTTCGCCCGCGCCCACAAACAGTATGCGAGCCTTGCCCAAGTCTTCGAAGAGGTTACCTGCCAGGCGCACGGCAGCGGCAGCCATGCTGATGCTGTGTGCACCGATCTCGGTAGAGG
>CAYXWW010000190.1:0-6939 GCA_964468905.1 uncultured Rhodoferax sp.
ATGAGGCCGAGATCATGCGCATGGCGCTGTTGTTCAACCAGATGTGCAACACGGCGGTTGATGGCCCTTATGGTGACCATGCAGCCCTCGGCTTTGTGCCAATACACCATGAGGCGCATTGGGCTGATGCTGTGGTGGCGGTGCCGCAGCAGGTGCTGGTGGATGCTTAAAATGCAAGCCGAAAAATTGCTATGTAAGTTGTAGCGCGCTACGCTTTAAGCACGAGGGCTACAGGCCCATTTCACAATAAATAGATACCAGGGAAAAGGTCAGTGAATTCAGAAATTACGCTACTCCAGCTCTACGCACAGCTCCATAACCTTCACCTCGACGCTAGCCAGCTTGCGCACCAGTTTGCCAGCTATGACAAGAGTGGCGCGCCTGAGCCTTTTGGCACAGGGCAGGTGTTGCAAGCCTTGCACGCACTGGGCTTTGATGCAAGCCTCAAGCAAGCGGATCGCAAAGCATTGGCCACGGCTACGTTGCCAGCGCTGATGCCCACCAAAGACGGTGGGCTGATGCTGGTGGGTAGTGTGGACCAACGCGCTACACCGGACGGAAGTGGCGGCGGCGGTGGCAGTGTGGTGCTGCAGCTGGCCGGTGATGCCCAGCCACGCCGCGTGAGCCTGGCGGAGTTTGACCAGTTGTACGCCGGGCAGTGGATTGCCGCCCAGCGCGTGCATGCAGTGCCAAATGTGGATGGAGCGGTGGAACACGTGGCTACTTCCAACAACCGACAGGCGGGGCAGGGTGCAAAGTTCGGCATCGGCTGGTTCTGGCAAGCCCTGCGCAAGTACCGGGGCCTGATGGGTGAGATCTTGTTGGCGTCGCTGTTTGTGCAGATCATTGCACTGGTGACGCCGCTGATTTTTCAGGTGGTAATTGACAAGGTGTTGACGCACCGCACGCTGTCCACGCTGGAGGTGATGGTGTTTGCGCTTTTGGGCGTTAGCATTTTTGAAGTGGTGCTGGGCGCCATGCGCCACTACCTACTGAGCCACACCACCAACCGGGTGGATGTGGAGTTGGGTGCCAAGCTGTTCAAGCACCTGCTGCATTTGCCGCTGTCGTATTTTGAAAGCCGCAAGAGTGGTGACACCGTGGCCCGCGTGCGCGAGCTGGAAAATGCCCGCAACTTTTTGACAGGGCAGGCGCTCACCAGTTGGCTGGATTTGCTGTTTGCCATCGTTTACCTGGCGGTCATGTTCTATTACAGCGTGACGCTGACCCTGGTGGTGATTGTGGCGCTGCCCATCTTCTTTGGTGCCTCCGCAGTCATCACCCCGCTCTTGCGCAAAAAGCTCGAAGACAAGTTTGCGATGGGTGCCGAGAACCAGGCCTATTTGCTGGAGACGGTCACGTCCATGGAAACGCTCAAGAGCCACGCCGTAGAGCCGCAATGGCAGCGCGAGTGGGAGCGCCGCATGGCAAGCTATGTGCAAACGTCATTTGAAGGCGGCCACTTGGGTAATGCTACTAACCAGTTCATCAGCTTGGCCAGCAAGATTTTGACGGTGGTGCTGCTGTGGCTGGGAGCCAAGCTGGTGATTGATGGTGAACTGACAGTCGGCGGTCTGATTGCCTTCAACATGCTCAGTGGCCGGGTGAATGCGCCCATACTGAAACTGTCTTCGCTGTGGCAAGACTTTACGCAAATGAAGGTCAGCATCAAGCGGCTGGCAGACATCATGGACGCGGCACCTGAGCCCGCGTTTCAGCCCAACCGCTCCACGCCACCGGCGGTAGTCGGGCGGGTTACGTTTGAGCATGTTGGGTTTCGGTATTCGCCCAAAGCGCCAGAAGTATTGACCGACCTGAGTTTTGATGCGCAACCCGGCGAGGTGATCGGGCTGGTAGGCGTGTCGGGTGCGGGCAAGACGACGCTGACCCGTTTGATACAGCGGCTCTACACGCCCGACACTGGGCGCATCCTGATCGATGGTATGGACCTGAATCTGGTGGATACGGCTTGGTTGCGCCGTCAAATGGGTGTGGTGGGGCAAGACACCTTGCTCTTTAACCGCAGCGTGCGCGACAACATTGCACTGGCCAACCCCAGCCTGACGATGGAAGAAGTGACCAACGCGGCAAAGCTTGCTGGCGCACATGAATTCATCTTGTTGCTGCAAGAGGGTTATGACACGGTGATTGGCGACCGGGGCAGCAAGCTCAGCGGTGGTCAGCGTGCGCGCATCGCTATTGCACGCGCCTTGGCAACACAGCCCAAACTGCTGTTGCTGGACGAGGCCACAGCATCGCTGGACTACGAAAGTGAACGCCTGATCCACGACAACATGGCAGCTATTGCTGAAGGGCGCACGGTGTTCATGGTGGCGCACCGCCTATCGACCCTGCGCATGGCTGACCGCATTTTGGTGCTGGAGAATGGCCGCTTGGTGGAGACTGGAAGCCACGCCAGCCTGATGGCACAGGGTGGTCGCTATGCATCGCTGTACAAAGCCCATCAGGTGTTGGACCAAACCGGTGAAGCCGGGGTGATCGCAGGAGCCATGGCATGAGCAACAAAGATAACAACATGAAGCCTTCCGAAGCATTGGCCTTCA
Organism: uncultured Rhodoferax sp.; assembly: GCA_964468905.1. Taxonomy (GTDB): domain Bacteria; phylum Pseudomonadota; class Gammaproteobacteria; order Burkholderiales; family Burkholderiaceae_C; genus Allorhodoferax. The sequence continues at coordinate 2,565 of CAYXWW010000190.1, forward strand.
ACCCCTTCAGCTCCGCAGCCCTGGCCGTGCAGTCGCAGCCACCGCGCTGGGCGGTACGCATGGTGTAACTGGGCATTTGCGCCATGGTGGGCATGACGTTGGTGTTTGCCAGCTTTGCCAAGATGGATATTGTGGTGAGCGCGCAGGGCAAGGTCATTCCCTCAGGCAAGAGCAAAGTGGTGCAGTCGCTGGAGCCCGGCGTGGTGCGCAGCATTGCCGTGCGGGATGGCCAGAGTGTGAAGGCCGGCGATGTACTGCTGGAGCTGGACCCCACCAGTACTGGAGCCGACCGCAACCGCCTGCAGCGCGAGCTGTGGGAGACCGAGGCCGATGTGTTGCGTGCGACTGCACTCATGGAAGGTAAGAACGCCTTTGCCACACCCACTGGCATGCCCGCCGAGATAGCCACCAACCAGTCGGCCATGTTGCAAAGCAAGGCGGCCGAGCAGCGTGCCAAGCTGGCGGCGCTGGACGCCGATATTGGCAAACGCGCTGCAGACACAGCCGCCATTGGCAACAGCCTGGAGCAACTGCGCACCAGTTTGCCCTTGATTGAACAAAAGCATGCCATGCGCCAAGACTTGGCCAAGACGGGGCATTTGGCCAAGACGGGTGTCATTGAAACCCAGTTGGAACTGATGGGTGCGGAGAAGGAGCTGGCCGTGCAGGGCAACCGGCTCAAAGAGTCGCAAGCCAGCCACCGGGCTGCACTGGAGCAGCGCGCACAGGCTATGGCCGAATTCAGAGCGCGCACTAGCACGGAGCTGGTGGACGCAATCAAAAAACGTGACGCCACCCGGCAGGAGCTGGTCAAGGCCAACCAGCGCTGGGAATTGCAAACACTGCATGCACCCATCGACGGTGTTGTGCAACAGCTGGCGGTAACGACCGTGGGTGGTGTGGTAACGGCGGCACAACCGTTATTGACCATCGTGCCGGAGAACACACCGTTGGGGCTGGAGGCCCAGGTTATGAATCGTGATATTGGTCACGTCAAGCTGGGCCAGCGTGTTATCAACAAGGTGGAAACGTTTGACTTCACCCGATATGGTTATATAGAAGGTGAAGTCCAATGGGTAGGGACCGATGCGGTGCAAGACTCCAAGCTGGGTTTGGTCTACCCCATTCGCGTCAAGCTGGCGCAAATGCAAACGCCGACCAAGGTCAATGGCAACACGGGTATGGTGGCTGCGGGCATGAACGTGACCGCGGATATTCGTACCGACGAGCGCCGCTTGATTGAGTATTTGTTGGCTCCCATGCTGCGCTACAAGCAGGAGGCCATGCGTGAACGCTAAGTTGAATGCAAGCTTTCTTTGCCATGTGTTGGGTGTCACTTCTCTCGTTTGTCTAGTTTTTGGAGCCACTACGAGCTGTGGTGCACAAACCCTGATGGACGTGTACAACAAGGCGCAAGCACAGGACACGCAGTACGCCGCTGCGCGCAAGACGCTGGATGCCAGTCTGGAAAAGCTACCTCAGGCGCGCGCGTCTTTGCTGCCAACCCTCAACCTGACGGCGAACCAAAACCGTCAAACCGGAGAGGCATCGTTTGCCGATGCGGCCTATATTCAGCGGCAACCTAACAACTGGTCGTGGACGTTGCAGCTCACGCAGCCCTTGCTGCGTTTCGGCAATTGGGCGGGGTATCAGCAGGCTGATGCGCAGGTGCGGCAAGCCCAGGAACAGTGGGCCATTGCTGAGCAGGATCTGATTTTGCGCACCGCACAAAACTACTTTGATGTGTTGCTGGCTGCGGAGGGCGTGCGGGTGCAAGATGCGCAACTCAAAGCTGTGGAAGAGCAATGGGTGCTGGCTAAACGGAACTTTGAAGTGGGTACCGGTACCGTCACCGATGTCCATGAGGCCCACGCCCGCCAGGCACTGAGCCGTGCACAGCGAGTAGCGGCGGTGAACGAGCTGTCCAACAAACAGGCCGAGCTGGAACGTATGCTGGGGGAGCCTTTTGCCCTGACACCTGTTCGATTGGCGCACGCGCTTCCAAAGATCACCACGGATTCCCAAACTGAAGGTCTTATTCACTGGAGCCAAACCGCCGCCAGCAACAATCCGCAAGTGAAAATGCAGCAAGCCGCGCTGGATGCGGCAGAGCGGGAGGTCAGTAAAAGCAGTAGTGGCCACTTGCCCACGCTGGATTTGGTGCTGAGCCGCTCCACCAATTACAACTCTGGTACTTTGAGTTCACCGAGTGACTTGGAGTCGCGGGTCAACACCAATCAAGTGGGTTTGCAGTTGACCGTGCCGTTGTTTGCCGGTGGAGGCACACAGTCCAAAGTGCGTGAGGCGCTTGCCTTGCAAGAGAAGGCGCAAGCTGAGCTGGAGGGCGCGCGTCGCAATGCACAGACACAGGTCCAGCAGGCGTTTGCGGGTGTAACGAATGGACAGGCACAAGTGGAAGCCCTGCAAGTGGCGGTCGACGCCGGAACCAACGCCGTAGAAGGCAACAAAATTGGCTTCAAAATTGGAACCCGGATCAACCCGGATGTACTCAACGCGGAGCAACAGCTCTTTGCATCGTTGCGCGACTTGTCCAAGGCGCGTGTGGATACTATTAACCAAGGCTTGAAACTAAAGGCTGCCGCGGGAATGCTTTCAGTTGCTGATCTTGCAGCATTGGAACTGCTGCTGGAGCCCATAAAGGAAACATTTAAATGACTACTCCAGACACTCCCAAAACTCCCGCTTCGATGCCCCCTGTCGATACGGCCGCCAATCACCCGCCTTTGAATGACGCAGAGATGCATCAGCTGGCAGATCTGGCAAGGGCGCAAGCCGAAAGGGTGATGGGCAAAATCCCGGTACTGGGTGCTGTGGCTTGGCTCATGATGCAACAGCCCGGCGTGCGCAACACATTGCTGAGTGAGCTGGACTGGCGTGTCATGCCGCCCTTGGTATTGGAGCAGGCCAAGCTGTATATGCGCGAGTCTGCGCCCATCGCCTATGTGTCCTGGGCCAAACTCTCCGACGCAGTGGCGCAGCGCTATGTGGCAGGTCCGCACCAACTGATGGCGTCTGATTGGAAATCCGGCGAGCAGGTTTGGATTATTGACCTGATCGTCCCCTTTGGCGGTGCGGCCGAGATCATGAAAGAACTGCGCGAGACAGTGTTTGCCGGACGAGATGTCCGTCAATTGATGCCCGACGCGCACGGCGATGGCAAAACCATGACCTGGCCGGCTGTAGGCAATCTGCATTGACGTAGTGCTATAATGTTGGGCTTCGCCTTGCTGCACCTCAATTAGACGCTGAGGGCAGCTTTTCATTACCCCCGAAGTTGAAGTGGGGGATATCCAAAAGGAGTATCAATGCGTCACTACGAAATCATTCTCATGATCCATCCGGATCAGAGCGAACAAGTTCCAGCCATGCTGGAACGCTACAAAGGCATGATCACTGCCGGCGGTGGCAAGATCCACCGCGTGGAAGACTGGGGTCGCCGCCAGTTGGTCTATATGATCAATAAGCTTGCTAAAGCCCATTACCTGTGTGTCAACATCGAAGCCGACCAGGCTGTGATGTCCGAACTGGAACATGCGTTCAAGTTCAATGACGCTGTTTTGCGCCACCTGACCGTGTTGAAGAAGAAAGCTGATACTGGCCCTTCGTCCATGATGAAGCAGGTCGAGCGCGAAGAAACACGCAAGACACAACAGGCTGAATACAACGCTTAACGGCATTTTTGTTTGACGGAGAGTGCCTGCCAATTTACTTGTTTTGAGTGCCTGTATTGCAGAGCTGGATGCGCTGCGCTACACACCCGCTGGAATACCCGTCCTGAACCTGCAGCTCGAACACGAGTCTGAAACACAGGAAGCCGGGCAGGCCCGACAAATCAAGGTGGCAGTGAAAGCGGTGGCTTTTGGCGCACTGGCAGAGCGGTTGATCAAACAACCCATCGGCAGTGTGTGGAAGTTCAGCGGTTTTTTAGGCAACGCCCGTCACGGCAAAAGTATCATTTTTCATATTCAAGAATTTTCGCAAGATTAAATTTTTAGGAGGCCCACATGGCCGCATTTAAAAAATTCAGTAAAGATAAGCGCCCCAAGCGCCCTGCACAAAACCTGCTGTTCAAGCGCAAGCGCTTTTGCCGCTTCACGGTGACTGGCGTCGAAGAGATCGACTACAAAGACATCGACACATTGCGTGATTTCATCGCCGAAAACGGCAAGATCATTCCCGCACGCCTGACCGGCACCCGCGCGATTTTCCAGCGCCAGCTCAACACCGCCATCAAGCGCGCCCGCTTCCTGGCCCTGTTGCCCTACACCGACCAGCACAAAGTCTAAGGAGCCCCACCATGCAAGTCATCCTGCTCGAAAAAGTGGTGAATCTGGGTAACCTCGGCGATATCGTC
>CAYXWW010000191.1:0-6930 GCA_964468905.1 uncultured Rhodoferax sp.
TTCAGCACCCAAGACCAGGGCCACGGGGCCTTTGAGGTCGGCTTGGTACAGGGTAGATGTGGCGGCGTCGCTGGTGCCAATGATCCAGATGTTGCGCTCTTTGAGTTCATTGAGCGTACGCGCCAAGTTGGTGACCATGAAGTACGGCACTGTTTCTGCAGCGCCACTGGCCACCTTGGCCACGGTGGCGTTGATGCCGGCCGCGTGGTCTTTGGGGGCGATGACGGCGTGCACACCAGCACCGTCGGCCACGCGCAGGCAGGCACCCAGGTTATGTGGATCAGTAATGCCGTCCAACACCAGAATCAGCGGCTGGGTGCGTTGCTCGGGGGGGAGGTCGGCGTTGGCGGCTTCCAGGTCTTCCAGCAGCTCGTCGAGCGAATGCACTTGAGCGATAGCCTGCACGCGCGCCGCAATACCCTGGTGCCCATGGCCGCCGCACATTTTGGAGAGGCGCGCACCGTCGGATTCAATCAGCTTGACCCCGGCCTCGTTGGCCCGATCCAGAAAGCTGCGCATGCGGGCATCGCGCCGGGTGGGCTCAAAGTGGATTTCAATGATGGATTGGGGTGCCGTCTTGAGACGCACACCCAGGGCATGGAAGCCGAAGAGAACTTTGGATGAAGACATCACCCGATTATCGCGGGTTCATGCAGGGCTACTTATTCAACCAACCGCCCGGCTTCAATGGTGATGCGTCGATCACACCGCGCCGCAATCGCTCGGTCATGGGTGACCAAGACCAGCGTGGTGCCCTGCTCCCGGTTCAGGTCAAACATCAGCTCCATGATTTTTTCGCCCGTGGCAAAGTCCAGACTGCCGGTGGGCTCATCCGCCAGCAACACGGCCGGGTGCACTACAAAGGCACGGGCCAGCGCCACACGCTGCTGCTCTCCCCCACTCAATACCTTGGGGTATGAGCCCAGGCGCTGCGACAAGCCTACGCGGTCCAGCATGTCGGTTGCGGTTTTGCGTGCATCTTTGCGATTGGCGAGCTCCAGCGGCAGCATCACGTTTTCCAGCGCGGTGAGGTTGCCCAGCAACTGAAAGCTTTGGAAAACAAAGCCCACTTTGCTGGCACGCAGACCGGCGCGGGCATCTTCGTCCATAGAGAATAGATCGGTTCCCGCCAATCGCACCGTGCCGCTGGTAGGGGTATCCAGACCTGCGATGATCGACAACAAGGTGCTTTTGCCGGAACCCGATGCACCGACAATGGCTGCTGTCTCGCGGGTATTGAGGGCAAAATCGATATCGCGCAGAATCTCTAACGTGCCGGTTGAATCCGTCACAGACTTGCACACGTGGTCAACTGAAATAATTACTTCGCTCATGGGGCTCTCTTTGAATCGACGACACTGTATCGCGCTTGGCTTGTCAGCAACCCTTTTGGGGACTTTAATTGGCACTGTACCCGCAGCTGCTGCGCAGCCTAAAACCACGCCCACCACCATCCTGGTAGTGGGGGACTCTTTAAGTGCCGAGTATGGCCTTAAACGTGGCACAGGCTGGGTGGCTTTGATGGAGCAGCGCCTGGCACAGGAAAAGATCAACGCCAAGGTGGTCAATGCCAGCATCAGCGGGGACACCACATCAGGCGGGCGCTCGCGCCTACCGGCTTTGCTGAAGCAACATAAGCCCAACTTAGTCATTGTGGAACTGGGTGCCAACGATGCACTGCGCGGCCTGCCGATCAACATGACGCAAGAAAACTTGCAAACCATGGTGCATGCAGCGCAGGCTACCGGTGCCAAGGTGGTGGTGGTGGGCATGCAGATGCCGCCGAACTATGGACAAGAGTATGGCGCGCGCTTTGCGGCCATGTTTTCTACTGTAGCCACGGCCAATAAGGCAGTGCTAGTGCCCTTCTTGCTCAAGGGTGTAGCAGACGGCCCCGACCCCACCCGCATGTTCCAAAATGACCGCATTCACCCCAATGAAGCGGCGCATCCCACCATGCTCAATAACGTGTGGCCTGCAGTGAAGAAGCTGATTGCATGAGCCTCACCCCCATACAGGCAGCTGATGTGCTGTCGCAGCTCAACAGCTTTGACACCATCATTGATGCGCGCAGCGAATCGGAATACGCGCTGGACCATTTGCCCGGTGCGGTGAATTGGCCGACATTGAACGACGAGGAACGCAAGCTGATTGGCACCATGTATGTACAGGTGAACCAGTTTGAAGCAAAAAAGCGCGGCGCAGCGCTGGCGGCTCGCAATATCGCAGCCCACATAGAGCGCGAGGTGATCGACAAACCCCGCGACTGGAGACCGCTGGCATATTGCTGGCGTGGGGGCAAGCGCAGCGGATCTTTGTCACTGGTGCTGGCCCAGATTGGCTTTCGCGTCACGCTTGTAGAGGGCGGCTACAAGGCGTTTCGTGCAGCCATGCTGGACGATATTCCCAAGCAGGTTGCGCGGCTTCAATTTCAGGTGGTTTGTGGCACCACAGGCTCTGGCAAGACACGCCTGTTAAGAGCGCTGGCCGATGCTGGCGCCCAGGTGCTGGACCTGGAAGCGCTGGCCAACCATCGCAGCTCGGTCTTGGGGGCAATTCCCGGCGTGCCGCAGCCCACACAAAAGCACTTTGACAGTCTGGTGTGGGATGCCTTGCGGGGCTTTGACAGTGCCCGCCCCGTGTTTATTGAGAGCGAAAGCAAAAAAGTCGGCAATGTGGCGGTACCAACCTCACTTGTCGACTCCATGCGCAACAGCCAGTGCCTGGACTTGCGTTTGCCCTTGGATCAACGTGTGGGCCTGCTGTTGGAAGACTACGATTTCTTCGTCAAAGATCAGGCGCACTTCTGCCGGCGGCTAGACGCGTTGATTGAAATCCGTGGCAGGGCTGTGGTGCAAGCCTGGAAAGAACAAGTTGGCAATGGAGACGTGAATGCCGTGGTCCAAGAGTTGTTGACCTTGCACTACGACCCGGTCTACCTTCAGTCCATGCAACGCAATTTTCGCCACTATGGGCAGGCACGGGTTATTGAGCCCAGTGACCGCTCCATCGCGGCCATGGGTCGGTTGGCCAATCAGATTTTGGAAACGCCTGCAGCGTGAATGCTGGGGCGGCTTAGTTGGATTCTGTAGAGCCAGGCGGCGTGTTTTCCGTTGGCATATCAGGGTTGGCTGGGCTCTCATCATCCCCAGGGCCATGGATTTTGCGCTCGTTCTTTTCCTTGAGCTTGTCTTCTTTTTTGCGCTTTTTCGCCAGTTCTTTCTGACGTTTTTCGTATCCGTAATTGGGTGTTGCCAAGGTTTACTTTCTAAAGTTGCCAACACTTTACCACCTTGGGGTCAGGCGGCAGGCGTTTCGTCCAACCAATCTACCGCCCCACGGTATGCGTGCCAGCTGGCATGCCCCAACAATGGCCCGCTCACTAACAGGCCCACGCCCCACGGCAGTAACAATGAAGCCACGATCAAAGCCGTGATCGATGCGCCCCACAGAATCATGACGCCGGTATTGTGAAAGAACACTTCGATACTGGTGATGGCAGCGGAAATGGCATCCGTATCCCGGTCCAGAATCATCGGAATTGACACCACAGCAATGGCAAAGACCAGCATGGCAAACCCGCCACCCACCACGGTGTAGGCAGCAACAAACTCCCAGTTCTCAGGGTTAAAAACAGCCTGCACCACGCTGCTGGTGGATGGCATACCGGTATTAAAAAAAACGGCAAACACCACCAGCGACGCCCTGCCCCACAGCAGCTCCAGAACTATCAGCACCAAAACCAGCATGCTCATGCTGCGCAAATGGTTCTCCCAACAGGTCAGCGAAGCACCCAACTCGGGCCGTAAACCCTGCTCGCGCCTGCGGCTTACATCGTACAAGCCCATTGCCAAGAATGGGCCAAGCAGCAAGCAGCCCGATGCAATGGACATGGTGTACTCAGGCTTGGATCGAAACACGGCGCCCAACACGACGGCCATGAGCCAAAAACAGCCGCCATAGAAAAGCGCAATACCCGGGTGCCCCGCAAGGTCCTTCCAGCCTGCCAGCAACCACTGCAGTACATGGGCCGGGCGGAGTGGTCGTATGGCCTTCTTAGGCGCATCGGAGGGGGGTGGAATATAGGGTTCTGGGGCCTGGTCGCCGCCAAGGTCAGTATTCAGTTCAGTCATGCAAGCAGCCTAACGGCTGCGCACCGGTCCGCCTATTGCGGAAAACACTCAATCAGCCCAGTTGCAGTAAAGCCTGTGCAAGGTCAGCCTGCAAATCCTCGACCGCTTCCAGCCCAACGGAAAAACGGACCAGCGTGCCCTTGGCAAGGTGCGCGGGCCAATTGGCGCGCATAGATTCCAATTCGTAGGGCACGACCAGGCTTACCGGCCCGCCCCAGCTATAGCCCAAGCGAAAGAGCCTGAGGGCATCGCAAAAAGCATCCACGCGGGCTTGGTCAAAACGCGCATCGACCAACACGCTGAACAGGCCCGCAGCACCACCTGATTCTGCCTTGCACAGGGCCTGCCAATGCTGGTGCCCCGGCGAACTCGGCAAAGCCGGATGGAGGACCTGTGCAAACGCTGGTTGCGTAAGGCACCAGGCCGCCAACAGCCTGGCAGCTGCGTCTTGCGCCGAATAGCGTAGAGCCATACTGGGTAAGGCGCGGAGAACGGTTTCCACGTCATTGATGCCTACACCCAAGCCCATGCGCATATGGGTGAGCTTGAGGCGTATATGCAAGGCAGGGTCGCGTGTGATGACGCTGCCCATCAACACATCGCCACCGCCACTGGGATATTTGGTTAAAGCATGGGCAGACAGGTCCACACCAAAACCAGGTTCAACTGCCGGGATCAGGTCAAAAGGCTTGAAGGCGAGCCCTGCGCCCCAGGTGTTGTCCAATGCGACCGGAACACCGTGGCGTTTGCAGATTTTGACCAGCGCCACTAAATCCGGAAATTCCAGCGTAACGGAACCTGCAGCTTCGACCCATACCAGGCGGGTACGCGGTGAGATCTTGGCCTCCAGATCCTGAGGGTCCATGGCGTCGTAATACTGGTGCGTAATTCCCAAATGCCGTAGTTCACCTTCCGCGAGCGCTTTGTTGGGCCCATAGGCGTTGTCCGGGATCAAGACTTCATCACCGGTGCGCAGCAACGAGAATGCGACCAGAGCTACTGCTGCCAGCCCACTGGGTGCCAGCAAACACTGCACGCCTCCCTCTAGCGTGCACAGGCGTTCTTCAAGCACATAGGTGGTGGGAGTGCCGTGCAATCCGTAGGTGTAGCCGGATTTGTCTTTCCACTCTCTGCTGCGCATGGCGGCAACAGTGGGAAAGTAGACCGTGGAAGCCTTGAAAACACCCGGCTGCGGTGCCTCAAACCCGGACGGCGCCACGTAAGGGTGATGGATGAGTTCGGTGTTTAGCTGGGGCATGTCAGTCAGAGCGACCCGCGCAGTGGCGGAGCCATGCTAGACACTCCACTTTTGGATCAGTTGCTCTGGACGCATCGCGTCGTAGCTTTCAAACGGCTGGTGAATCCACGGGTTGGTTGGCAAGTATTCAACCGAGTAGTCCGGTGTAAATGTGGACAGCGCCTTGGTCCAAATGACCGCGCTACGCAACTCGGTGATGGGTGGGTAGTCACTCTTGATTTGGTTAAACACTGCTTTAAGTGTGTGCCCGGAATCAGCCAAATCGTCAACGAGCAACACGCGGCCGGCGATTTCACCCTTTGGTGTGGTGATGTAGCGGGCAATGTCGAGATTGCCTTGCACGGTTCCTGCCTCTGAACGATAAGAGCTAGTCGACATGATGGCCAGTGGCTTGTCAAACACACGCGACAAGATGTCGCCGGGGCGCAAGCCGCCGCGTGCCAAACAAAGAATGGTGTCGAACGCCCAGCCAGATTGGTAGATCTTGATTGCCAGCTTTTCAATCAGGTTGTGGTACTCGTCATAGCTCACATAAAGGTGCTTGCCGTCTTCTGTCAACATAGAATGCTCCTATATTAGTAGCTGCTTACGCACTATCTACGAGGGCTACAGCCCAATTTCTTCAAAAGTCTGCCGCCAAATCAATCAGCCAAGTACGGGTGACGCATCATGATGGTGTGGTCCCGGTCCGGGCTGGTAGACACCATGTGAATGGGCACGCCCGTTACTTGTTCAATGCGTTGTAGGTACAGCCTGGCATTGACTGGCAAACGATCGTACTGGGTCACGCCAACCGTGCTGTCGCTCCAGCCTTCCATCACTTCATAGATCGGCTTGCAACGCTCAATGTCGTCTGCCCCCATGGGCAGAATGTCGACGGTTTGGCCGTCCATTTCATAGCCCGTGCACAGCATCAACTCCTTGAGGCCATCCAACACGTCGAGTTTGGTAATACACAAACCCGACAGGCCATTGACCTGCGCAGAGCGTTTGAGCAAAGCCGCATCAAACCAGCCGCAACGGCGCGAGCGCCCTGTAGTGACGCCTTTTTCCGCACCAATCGTGCTCATGTGGTAGCCAGGGGTACCCGGTGTTTCCCAATCCAGCTCTGTTGGGAATGGCCCGCCGCCCACACGGGTGCAATACGCTTTGGTGATGCCCAAGATGTAGTGCAGCATGCCAGGCCCCACACCCGAGCCCGCCGCCGCATTGCCCGCCACGCAATTGCTGGAGGTCACATACGGATAGGTTCCGTGGTCTACATCCAGCAAAGTGCCCTGCGCGCCTTCAAAAAGCAAATTGGCACCGCTGGCATGGGCGTCATTGAGCTCGCGTGATACGTCTGCAATCATTGGCTTGAGTAACTCGGCATGCTGCATGGCTTGCGCATATACCGGGTCGAACTCCACCCGCCCGTCTTTCATGAAAGGCTTGAGTGCGTCACCAAAATCAAACTTTGCTGAGCCCAAATAGCTGGTGAGCACGTGGTTGTGCAAGTCCAGCAAATCACGCAGCTTGCTGGCGAAGCGCTCGGGGTGC
>CAYXWW010000192.1:0-5564 GCA_964468905.1 uncultured Rhodoferax sp.
GCCTTCGGTCTTGAAGTTGTGGTCTTTCCCCTGGGCGTTTACCGTGCTGACACGCGTGGTGATTTGGTATTCCGCGCTAGGGAAGAAGATCGCCATGAAGCGGCGCACCACCAGGTCATAGATCTTCTGCTCGGCCTCAGACAGGCCACTGGGGGCTTGCAGCGTGGGGATGATGGCAAAGTGATCCGACACCTTGGCGTTGTCGAAAACGCGCTTGGTCGGCTTGACATAACCGCCTTTGACGGCCTGGGCTGCAAAAGGTGCCAAGTGTTTCATGCCACTGTCGGCCAACATGGCCAGCGTGTCTTTGACCACCGGCACATAGTCTTCTGGCAGGTTGCGCGAATCGGTACGGGGGTAGGTCAGGGCTTTGTGTCGCTCGTACAGGCTTTGTGCAATCTGCAGCGTGGTTTTGGCGGAATAGCCGAATTTTCCGTTGGCTTCGCGTTGCAGGCTGGTCAAATCGAACAGCAGGGGCGATGCCTGCGTGGTCGGCTTACTCTCTTCGGTAACGGTGGCCTGCTGCCCCCGCACGGCGTCGGCAATCGCCTGGGCTTCGCGTTGCGTCCAAATGCGGTCGGCCTTTTTCTCGGCGTCTTCGGCATCGCGCTTGTGCGCGGGGTTAAACCACTTTGCAGGGTATTCACCCGCTTGCGCGCCAAAAGTGGCGTGAATCTCCCAATAGTCACGGCTGATGAATTTGCGGATTTGCTCCTCGCGCTCCACCACCACCGACAGGGTAGGTGTTTGCACCCGGCCTACCGTCGTCAAAAAGAAACCGCCATCGCGCGAATTGAAAGCGGTCATGGCGCGGGTGCCATTGATGCCGACCAGCCAATCGGCCTCTGAACGGCAGCGCGCCGCATCGGCCAGGGGTTGCATCTGCTTGTCGGTGCGTAGCGCGCCAAAGCCGTCGCGGATGGCCTGCGGCGTCATGGATTGCAGCCACAGCCGGCTGACGGGTTTGCCCAAGGGCTTGGCCCCGCCCGCATATTGCTCGATCAGGCGGAAGATCAATTCCCCCTCGCGGCCCGCGTCACAGGCGTTAACCAGCTTGTCCACATCCTTGCGCTTGGCCAACTTCACGACGGCGTTCAGGCGGGTCTTGGTTTTGTCGACGGGTTTGAGGTCAAAGTGCGGTGGGATCACCGGCAGGTTGGCAAAGCTCCATTTGCCGCGCTTGACGTCAAACTCTTCGGGCGCTTGGATTTCGACCAAATGGCCTACCGCACTGGAGACGACGTAGGTATCGCTCTCAAAGTATTCGTCGTGCTTTTCAAACTTGCCCGCCAAGGGCGTGAGCGCCCGCACGATGTCTTGGGCGACGGAAGGTTTTTCCGCTATGACCAGTGTTTTGTTCGAAACAACGTTTTTCATCTGACTACAATCCGGTTCTCGCGTGCGCGCAGGTGCGCGCATACGCATACGTGGGCGCGCACACACGCACGCCCATACGGTTCACCATACCAAATTTTTGGCCCCCTTTTCCTGACGCGCAAAAAAGAGAGCACACGTGAAGACAAAACCAGTCAGCAAAACCATGCCGCGTGGCGATACCCGCCGCATTCAAACCCGCCGCTCAGGCGTGCATGGCAAAGGGGTGTTTGCACTGCAGGATATCGGCGAAGGCGAGACCATTATTGAGTACGTGGGCCAAATCATTACCTGGAAAGAAGCCCAGGCCCGCCACCCGCATGACCCCAAAGACCCCAACCACACGTTTTACTTTCACATTGATGAAAAGCACGTCATTGATGCCAAGTTCGGTGGCAATTCGTCACGTTGGATCAACCATTCGTGTGATGGCAACTGCGAAGCGGACGAGGTGGATGGGCGCGTCTTCATCAAGGCACGGCGCGACATTGCGCCCGGCGAAGAGCTGAACTACGACTACGGTCTAATTCTGGACGAGCGCTACACCAAAAAGCTCAAGGCCGAGCACCCCTGTTGGTGTGGTTCCGCTAACTGCCGGGGCACGTTGCTATCGCCAAAGCGATGATTGTGCGCAGCGCCGGGCCGCCCCAAGCTGCGCAGTCTCCCGAGGGGGGCAGCGACCCACACGAAGTGGGGAAGCGTGGGGGCCCTATCCGCTGGCCCGGCGAGAGTATTTGGGAGGCGGTGTCGCCACTGCTGCCCACTTTCTCGGTCGAGGTGCTGCCAGAAATTGATTCCACCAACAGCGAGCTGATGCGCCGCGCGCGCGCGGGGCAACTGGACCCCATTTTGCTGGTGGCCGAACGCCAAAATGCGGGCCGTGGTCGCTTGGGACGTGATTGGCTCGGCGCAGAGGCCAACCTAGCCCAGAGCCTGTCGGCGCTGACATTTTCTATCGGATTGCCTTTGAAACCCGCGGACTGGTCCGGCCTGTCGCTGGCGGTGGGTCTGTCAGTGGTGGAGAGCCTGAGCCCCGACTTGCGCCTCAAGTGGCCCAATGATGTCTGGTTTCAAACGCGCAAGTTGGCTGGCATATTGATTGAAACTGCGAGCGTGGGCGATGTGCGATACGCGGTAGTCGGCGTTGGCATCAACATGCTTGCGCCGGTCGATTTGGGGCTGCGCACGCCCGCCGCGGGGCTGCAAGAGTTGTTTCCCAACACCGATGCCGCTGAGGCGTTGGGCCGTGTTGCAGTGCCCTTGGTGCGCGCCATTTTGCGCTTTGAAGCAGAGGGCTTTGCACCACTGCGCGGCGCCTTTCATACGCGCGACCTGCTGTATGGGCACTCTGTAGTGTGCAGTGACGGCGTTACCGGGCTCGCACGCGGCGTTGATGCCGGGGGGGCGCTGCTGTTGCATACTGACACGGGTTTGAGAAAAATCACCAGTGCAGAGGTCAGTGTGCGACCTGCCTTTGCTTCTCCTACAACCGCAACCTGAAACCATGTTACGACTGCTTGTACTGATTCTGATCCTGGCAAACGGGCTTTATTTCGTCTGGAGCGAAAACATGCTGCAGGCCTACGGCTTTGCGCCCGCCCAACAGAGTGAACCCCAGCGGCTGGCCCAGCAGATCAAACCCGAGGCTATTCGGGTGCTCACGCCGGCAGAGTTCAAGCGGGTTGAAGCGCAAGTACAGGCTGATTTGGTGCCCCGGGAGTGTCTGATGGCAGGCCCGTTTGACGACGCGCAGGCCGGCACGCTACGCCATGCACTGGAGGGCACTTTGTCAGCGGGTAGCTGGCAGATCGACACGGTGGAAGTTCCCGCGCGCTGGATCGTCTACATGGGCAAATTCCCGAGTGCAGAAGCGCTAGCCAAGAAACAGGCCGAGCTGGCTGCCAAAAAGCTGGTGCCGCTGGGTTTGACCAATCCGGACCTGCAGCCCGGGCTGTCGCTGGGAGGATTTGCAACCCAGGCTGAAGCAGTCGCTGAGCTGGACAAAATGGCCCTACGGGGCATTCGCACGGCCAAGGTCGTACAAGAGCGTAAGGGGGGCAAACAGTCCCAGCTCAAACTACCCGCCGTCACCGCAGAGGTGAAGGCGCAGTTAGTGGACGTGAAACCCGCTTTGGCGGGCCGGACGCTGCAGAGTTGCAATTGAGTGAACAGTGGGAGAAACGTAATGTTGAAGACCTACCAAGGCAGTTGCCACTGTGGAACGGTTCGATTCGAAGCCGACTTGGACCTTTCGCAGAACACTTACCGCTGCAATTGCTCGATTTGCAGGCGCAATCGCTTTTGGGCCGCGGTGGCCAAAGAGGACAGCTTTCGCCTGCTGGCGGGCGAATCTGAGCTTACCCAGTACTTGTTCAATACCCAGAAGAATCAACACTACTTTTGCAAGCACTGTGGCGTGCGTCCGTTTGGCATTGGTACGGAGACACCCATTGGCAAAATGTACGGGGTCAATATCGGTTGTCTTGCGGGAGTGTCCGAAGAAGAGTTATCGCGCGTGCCGATCACTTGTGTGGATGGGCTGCACGACAACTGGACCAACGCACCGGCGTTTTGCAGCCACCTGTAGTGGCGGCTTGCTTGTTGTTTAGTCCACCCGCGCAAACCGCACCGTAAAGCAGGTGCCCGGTGGTGTTTGCCCCGGGCGACTGTCGTCTACCGTTACTGTGGCGTGGTGCTGGCGGGCAATTTCCAGCACGATGGGTAGCCCCAAGCCAGAGCCATCGGCTTCGTTGCCCAGCGCGCGGTAAAAGGGCTGAAACACCAGCTCGCGCTCTGCGAGCGGGATGCCGAGACCGGAGTCCTCCACCTGCAGCACCAGCACTTTGCTAAACGGGTCTTTCAAAAGGCGGGCGGTAATGACGCCGGGCTTCTCGGCGTTGGAGGGCGTGTAGTTGATGGCGTTGTCCACCAAGTTTCGCACCATTTCTTTCAAGAGCGTAGGGTTGCCTTGTATGGTTACGTCGGCATCGCCCGGGTCAGCGCCTTCATAGCCCACGTCGATGTGCTTGTCCATCGCACGGGGCACGCAGTCGCGCACGACTTCCATGGTTAGGCGAGCCAGGTTGCACGGCTGTTGGCTCATGGCGGTGCCGCTGCTCTCGGCGCGGGCCAGGGCCAGCAACTGGTTGACCGTGTGGGTGGCTCGAATGCTGGAGCGGCCAATTTGGCGCAGTGATTGTTTGAGGTCCTGCGCACTGGCGCCTTCGCGCTGGGCTAGGTCGGCCTGCATGCGCAAGCCAGCCAGTGGTGTCTTGAGCTGGTGCGCTGCATCTGCCAGAAAGCGCTTTTGCGTGGCAATAGAGTCCTTCAGGCGCATCAGCAAATCGTTGACGGATGACACCAGGGGAGCCACTTCCAGCGGCACGGCTTCAGCGTCAAGAGGGCTCAGGTCGTCCGGGCTGCGGGCGCGGATGCGCTCTTCCAGGTGGTTCAAGGGCTTGATCGCTTGCACCAACGCCAGCCACACCAGCAGCACGGCCAGCGGCAAGATCACAAACTGCGGCAGCATCACACCTTTGACAATCTCGGTGGCGAGCAGCGAGCGCTTGTCCATCGTCTCTGCTACTTGCACCAGCGCGGGCTTGGTGTTGGGCAGGTCGAGCTTGACCCAGGTGTAGGCCACTTTGATGCCAACGCCGCGGAACTCGTCGTCGCGCATGCGGACTTCGCCCGAGGCCATTTTTTCGTCTTCGGGCGGTACGGGCAGATTTTTCTCTCCGCTCAGGTACTCACCGCCCGGACCCAGTACTTGGTAGTACACCGTGTCCGAGTCATCCGCGCGCAGCAGTTCGCGCGCGGGCAGGGGCAGCACAAATTGCGCCTTGTTGTGGTTGGTGGTGATGAGCTGCGCCAAGGCGCCTACGTTGAATTCCAGGGCGCGGTCAAATGGCTTGCCGGCAATGCCTTGTGCTACCAGCCAGGTGAGCACCAAGCTGATGGGCCATAGCAACAGTAGCGGCGTGAGCATCCAGTCCAGAATTTCGCCGAACAGGCTGCGTTGCTCACGCTGGAAGATTTTCACGCTGAGGGCCTTGTAAAGCCTAACAACATGTAGAAAGTGCCGCAAGCCCTTGTGGAATGTGCGTAAACAGCTATTGAATCCATAGCAACCAATTCACGGCTGAATCTTCTCAAGACAATACCCCAAGCCGCGCACCGTGGCAATGCGG
>CAYXWW010000192.1:5574-6904 GCA_964468905.1 uncultured Rhodoferax sp.
CAGCACTTCCAGCAAGCCCAGTTCACGGGCAGACAGCTCGACCATCTTGCCGTCAATCGTGGCCACGCGGCCTGCCTGGTCATAGGTTAGCGGGCCGTGTTTGATGGTGCTGGTGGTGGCACCCATTCCACGGCGCACCAGGGCGCGCACGCGGGCTTCCAGCTCTTGCAGACTGAAGGGCTTGGCCATGTAGTCGTCGGCACCGTAGTCCAGGCCTTTGACGCGCTCTTCCACGGCGTCGGCAGCGGTGAGAATCAACACAGGCAATGAAGAGCCGCGACCGCGTAGTTTCTTGAGCACTTCCAGGCCGTGCATTTTGGGCAGGCCCAGGTCGAGGATTAGCAGGTCAAATTCGGTGTTGGTCATGAGGGCGGCGTCTGCCTCTGAGCCACTGGCCACGTGGTCTACCGCAGCCCCGGCACCGCGCAGTGCGCGCAACAATCCGTCGGCCAATACCTGGTCGTCTTCAGCGATCAATATCCGCATGTCGGCTCCTCATTGTTTTCGGCATTCTAGGCCCGGGCATTTATTGGCCTAGTGACCACTGTACGCCTCTAAGCCGATCGACAGGACCGTTGCCACCTCGTCCCCTACAGCCTGGCGCAGCTCCAGCTCGGTTTGCGTGACGGCTGCCCGGTAGGCTTCCAGCCATGCCAGTCCGGTGGCGGTGAACCGCAGTTGTCGCGCCCGCGCGTCCACCGGGTCCGCTGCGCGTTCGACCATGCCCCACGCCTCGCATTGGGTGACCAAGGCACCCATGGCTTGCTTGGTCATGCCGGCTTTGCGTGCCAGTTCGGTCAGGCGGGTGCCGCCGGTGGCGAGGTGGCGCGTGATGTGGATGTGTGCAGCCCCCACTTGGCCGCGCGACACCAGATTGGCAAGGCCCAAGGGCATTGCTGCATGGTGCGCCATGAGCACCAGGACCCGCGCGTCAAAGCGCTCCAAGGCGAGCCGCAACCAATGACCCATGTGGCTGTGACGCCAGTTTTCGGTGGCAACCGGCATGTCTATTTGCATGGATTTAATAGTAATGCAAACTTACCAAGATTTGTGTTCACTGCATTCAATAACTGCGTTTAAACTACTGTTCAAGCATCCAGCCTGTGATTAATCCCAACTGCTGTCATGCGCCACTACATTGATTTTTAAGGAGATTTCCATGGACGCACCCGTCAAGAGCCTCGCCGCCAACAGCGAAAAAGCCAAAGCCCTGCAAGTGGCCCTGGCCCAAATTGAGAAGCAATTTGGCAAAGGCACCATCATGCGCCTGGGCGAGGGCGAGGTGATCGAAGACATTCAGGTCGTTTCCACCGGCTCGCTGGGGCTGGAC
>CAYXWW010000193.1:0-6790 GCA_964468905.1 uncultured Rhodoferax sp.
CTGGTCGTGCTTGAGGTCCAGGCCCAACGAGTCCACGTGGTTGTTATTGATTGTTCCCCGGCAAGCGTTTGCCACACAACCCGAGATGGTGTACGAAGGCAGTTGACCGTGGTCGTTGTTGCGGTAAAAGGCGGTTGCAGTTGTAAGCCCCCCCGCACTGGTAGCGCCTTCCCACGCAAGGTTGGCGCGGGTCGCCTTGTCCTTGCGCCAAGTGAAGGTGTTGATGCTTTTGCCAAGGTTGGCTTGGTAATCGTTCTCGAACACGCTGCCGGCCGTCTCGGAGAACAAATCAGTCTTGATCAGGGTGGCGCGCAGCCACGATGTTGCACCCAGGTCATAGTCGGCACGCACGGATACCGAGTCTTTGCTGCCGCCGATGTACTCCCGCCAGTTATTGGACTCGCGGCGTGAGCTGTAGTGCGCAAAGGAGAGCCCCAGCTTGTTCCAGGTGTTGCTGGCCGCCGTATCCACACGCGAGAAGCGATCGGTGTTGTCATAGCGCAAACCGATGGTGCCTGTTGGCGTGTCCGAAGCACGACGGGTCAAAAAGTTCACCGCCCCGCCCACCGCATTACTGCCATACAGGGAGGATGCAGCTCCCTTGACTACCTCAACACCCCGTGCGCCATTCATGTTGTTTTCGTTCAGCGCATTGTGGTTGAACACGCCCAGGGGCCGGATCGGAATACCGTCTTCCAGATACTGGTAAACAGCATTGGTGCTGACGGGCTGGCGAATGCTCATGCTGTGTTGCTCGTTACCCAGATCGTTCCAGAACACGCCAGGAATGCGGTTGATGATCTCGCCGATCGACTTGGGTTTATCCTGCTCCCACTGGGTGCTCTTGACCGCGCCGATCGACACGGGCGTTTCGGACAACTTGGTTTCTGTGCGGGAGCCTGAGACGACAACCTCGTCCAATTGCGCTACCTGAAATGAGGTTTGCGATTGGCCTTGGGATGGGGCCTGAGACTGGGCTATGGAAGCCAGAGGAAATGCGGCGGCCACAGCCAGCGCAATGCGGTGCAATTGCATGAAGAAACTCCGAATATCAATGAAACGAGCCTCTAGCCCTCGTAAAACGGGCTAGAGGCGCTATAAATTTGATAGTCAGAGAGCGGGAGGGCCGCGCGCCGGAAGCGGCGCTGCGGTGCGCGCGGCAATGTGCGCGCTGGGTATGGCCTGCAGGGCGTAGGCCAGGGGTTGGACAGGTTCCACCGTGGTGCTGGCCAGCGGGGGTGGTGGTGCCGTCATGGGTGCGCACAGTGGGCAGTCCATGGCGTTGCTGGCCAATTCGCTGGTGCTACCGTCGTCCGACTGCACCAGCACTTTCATTGCGCCCGACCCACTGCAGACCAGCAAAATGTCTTGCGGTTTGACAATGGGCGAGGCCACCGCAACACCCAGCGACAGCACGAACCACGCCAGCACGAAGCGGCTGAGGGTTGTGAAGTGGCGCAGGGTTTGCATCCCCCGATTATCATCTACCAGACAGATCTACCTGTCTCACTAGCTTGCCGCGCCAATCTACCAATTGAAGGGACTCACATGAATCGCTATCTGTCTGCCATGCTGTTGTTGTGCTGTGCCAGTGTTGCACAGGCCCATTCTGCAGAAGGAAATGCAGCAGGTTTTATAGCTGGCGTGCTGCACCCTTTGACGGGCTTTGACCATTTGCTTGCAATGGTCGCTGTGGGCATTTGGGGTGCAACACTGGGCCAGCCTTTGGTGTGGGCCTTGCCTGTTGCGTTTCCCATGCTGATGGTGGTCGGTGGCATATTGGGAATCACCGCGGTTCCGCTTCCGTACGTCGAAACCGGTATCGCTGCGTCGGTGGTGGTACTGGGCTTGGCAATTGCCGCGGCCTGGCGCGCACCGGTTGCGGTGGCCATGGTCATTGTGTCGGCCTTTGGCGTGTTCCATGGCTACGCGCACGGCGCAGAGCTGCCCACTGCTGCTTCCCCCGCCGCGTATGTTGCTGGCTTTGTGCTGTGCACTGGCGCACTGCACCTGGCGGGTATTGCAATTGGCACACTCCAGTCGCGCCCCAAGGGGCCGCTGGCCTTGCGTGCCAGTGGTGGATTGATTGCAATGGCCGGCGTATGGATTTTTGCAGGCATGCCCGGTGTTGCCTAAGTCGATAAACCTTCACCTCCACCACCTGGCCGTCGGCCTTTCTGGGCTGGCGTGCTGCACTTCAACATGGGCGCATGGCGGGCTCAATGGCAGCGCCACGTTGTGGTCCGGTATCTCACACTTTTTGACATCGCCTTTGTCGCTTGCGGCCATGGTCGGTCTGGTCGCAGCCCTGTTCGGCATTGCCGAGCGGCGCGCACTGGCGGCGTCTTTTGTGGCGGCGCTGACTGCAGGCGCTGCAACGGGTCTCAACGGTTTCTTCCCTGCCTTTGCGGCACCCGCCGCTTTGGTGATCGTGGGCTTGTTCGCTGTATCCGGCCGGACACCAAACCATGCAGGCGCGATGTGCTTGGCCGCTGTCAGCGGCATGTCGGCAGGATTGGCCGCCGACCTAGACGCGGCCAGCTGGGCCGGCGCGCTTGGAGTGGGCGTCACAATGGTGTTTATCGTCGGCTGCGCTTTTACGGCATTTCCTGACCTCTCTGGCATTGCCGCAGTACAGCGGGTATTGCCCATCGCCAAGCGCGTGCTGGGGTCATGGGTAACAGCCATCGGCTTGTTGATGACTGCCTTGGCCCTGCATGGGGGCAAAATTTAAAGGCCCTTTTGCTGGGCAGTTAATTACTTGACGCTGCCACCACCTCTTGTGCAATCGCACCAAAGAGACTGGCACCATCCGCCGCCTTCATTTCCACGTGAACGGTGTCGCCATATTGCAGGTTCTCGATAGCGCACGGCGGATGGCTTGATATGCCCGACCCCACAATGGACCCCGCCCGCACAGCGCGGGTTTTGCAGAGATTGGCAATGTGCTGGCCAAAGTGCGTTGCTTTCTCTGCACCCTGATCATGGGTGGGCACCTTGCGGCCATTCCAAGTTACCTGGATCGCCAGCTGAACCTCGCCCCGCGTCCAGGCCGCACCTAGCTCGTCTGGCGTAACGGCAACCGGGCTGAATGCGGTGGGCAGTGCATCGGGAACAGCATCAGGCACCGTGCCGCGCACACGCACATCGTTTGCCAGCATCACGAGGCGAATACCGTCGAGCGCGCGGTCAGCCGGGCAGCCCAGAGGTACATCACCGGTGACGACTGCCACCACAGGCACACAGTCAAGACCTGCCGAAAGATTGGCACAGACGATGCGGTCACAGGGACCGGACAGCGCGTCACCGCTGCGCTGGGTTGCTCCTTGCACCCACTGGTAGGCACGCGGCAGCGGCGCCAGGCACATGGCGGGGTCGAATGCAAAGGCGTGGCGTGCGCGACCATTGTTGAGGGTGTCGTACAGGTCTTGCAGCTGGGGCGAGAGGTAATTCCAATCATCCAGCACAGGCTGCAGGCGGTTGGCAATGTGGGAGGCGTAGACCGCCAAGCTCAGGTCACGTGAGACCACGACCAATTGGCCGTCGCGCGAGCCGTCTTTGTAAGTTGCGAGTTTCATAGGGGAATTGTCGCTCTGAATTAAACTGGCGTCGTCTGCCACGCGCGTCTCGTCTGGCGGCACTGCCAAATCCCTTCGCCCTGATGAACCCAAACCCACCAACCCCTGCAACCCGTCGCCCGCCCTGGCGACTGATCCAGATCACCGCCGCGGTGGCGCTGGCGCATTGGGTCGTACTGCAGTCATCCCCTTTGTCGCTGGCCGCCTACGCCAGCCAAGACTCCAGCCAAAAACCTAACGATGGCTGGTCGTTTGCCACGCGCACACTCGCACCAGAAGCCGCCCCTGCACGGGCCACAGAAGCGACACCGCTGCCAACCGCTCCATCGCGCCGCAAAACTGCTGCGCCAAGACAATCTCCGGTGGTCGAGACCGCATCCGACAGCACACCTTCTGAGAAGAATGCATGGGAAGCTCTCGCAGAACAAGCGAATGACGCTACAAATTCAATAGCATCCTCCAGCACCGATGTAGCGCAGGATACAGCCAAGCCGGTGCTTCTGGCTGCAGCCACGCAAGCACCCAAGGCCAGCCCCACCGGGCCAGACACCAACGCTTCCGCGAATGCCGCCCCCCCGCCAGCCAAGGCTGTGCAGAAATTCACCTTTGCTGCGTCAACCCGCCTGAAATACGACATTGCGGGGGAAGTAAAAGGCTTTCCTTACCATGTCAATGGCGAGCTGCTGTGGGTGCAGAACGGCAAGACCTATGACGCCCGCATGGAAATCAGCCATTTCTTGCTGGGTTCGCGGGTGCAAACCAGCACCGGGCAGATAACGGGTCACGGCCTGCAGCCTACGCGTTTTGGTGACAAGGTCAAATCCGAAGTGGCAGCACACTTTGACTACGAAAAAGCCAAGGTAACCTTTAGCGCCAACACACCCGATGTTCCTCTGTTGCCCGGCGCACAGGACCAGCTCAGTGTGTTGATGCAGTTGGGTGCCATGCTGGCCGCTGAACCCCAACGCTTCCCGGCAGGCACCACACTACCGGTGCAAGCCATAGGGCCACGTTCAGCAGAGGCTTGGGTATTCCATGTGGGCAGCCTAGAGCAACTGGCTTTGCCGGGTGGTGAATTAAAAGGCATTCGCCTGTGGCGTGATCCACTCGGAACGTACGACCCCAAGCTGGAGATTTGGCTGGCACCGGATATGGGCTACTTGCCCGTGCGCATCCGCCTCACCCAAGCCAACGGAGACGTGGTCGACCAACAATGGCGCGCCACCCAAAAACCGTAACAATTTGTCTCGCTTGGCTTGAATTGTGCTTGCCTCATACCCATTGTGAAGTTAGCAATACAGGCCCTATGATTACGACCATGCACACGCTATACGATTCCGAAACCTACTCCGTAACGCACATGCTAGCCAATGCCGAGGCTGACGGAAAGACAGCGCCCAGTCTCATCAAAACAGTGCAATACCCTGCCGGAGTGCCCACCATGGCCCGCCACGGCTTTGAGATTGTGGACAAGCGATCGGGCAAAGAGGTTTATCTGGACGGCTCGTGGGCCGAATTGTTCCAGCAACACGTCATGGCCTGGCAGGTCAACACCCCCACCCAGGAAGAGGTGGAGGACACCCTCGAACAATACGCCGAACTGGCCCAAAACCCGGTTCTGGTGCACTAACCGCACGGCCCAAACGGGCTGTCGCCAGTTAGTTTGACTTCGGTCAAAGACTTGCCGCCGCGTGCGGCGCATCATCCTGTGAAGACACAACCACACAGGACTGATGCCCATGAAAACCCAAGCAATCCACGCTAGCCAAGCACAGCTCGAAACCATGCGGTCGGCCTTGCTGGCACAAATTGCCGAGCAACGTGGTGGCGTGGCAAGCCGCGCCGAAGTCGCTGCCGAACATTTCGGCCACCCAGAAGACTCCCACGCCCAAGTGATAACCGAACGGGAATTGGAGTTTGCACTGGGCGAACGCGAAATGGCCGAACTGTCCGACATTGACGCCCCCTTGACCCGTATAGCCAGCGGAACCTACGGCGCATGCACCGACTGTGGTGCCTCCATTGCACCCGCTCGCTTGCAGGCAACCCCTGAAGCACCACGCTGCATCCACTGCCAGGAAAAAGTGGAGCGCAGCCGCGCGGTCTGATTTTTTTTACCTTTTATTTTTAATAGAAAGCAACACTACCTATGAGCACTTTTCACGCCGTCGTCTGGATGGACCACAACGAAGCACACGTCGTCATGTTTGACAAAGAACACGCGGAGGCGCAGCGCATCAAATCACGCAGCCACCACAAACACCAAGGCAAGACTGGCGACAACAGCACATTCTTTGCTGACGTAGCCTCAGCCTTGACTGGCTGCCGAGAAGTCCTATTGGCAGGCCCCGGCATGGCGCGCAACCAGTTCCGTGATTGGAGCAACACACACCAAAAAGTGCTGGCAGAGACCATTGTGGATTCGGTTCCAGCCGACCACCCAACCGACGGACAACTGGTAGCCATGGCGCGCCAGTATTTCAAGCGCTTTGACATGATGGCAGCGGACCCGTCTTTGGTCTGATAGCGCCTTAGTTGGGGGTCTGGCACATGCTGCGACAATGTGCGGACCATGAGCCAGACCTACATCCTTACCCTGTCGTGCCCAGATCGCCTGGGCTTGGTCCACGCCGTTTCCGGATTTTTGCTGGAACGCGGCTGCAATATTGAAGAAGCGGCGCAGTACAACGACCCGGACACCGGCCTATTCTTTATGCGCCTGCAGTTCACCTGCGTGCGACTCACGGGGCATGATCTGCGTTCCCAATTGGCATTTTTCGCCAAGCCCTACAACATGCAGTGGAGCTTGCACGCAACGTCGCAAGCTATGCGCACGGTCTTGCTGGTCAGCAAAGAAGGGCACTGCCTGAATGACCTGCTGTTCCGCTGGAAGAGTGGGCTGCTGCCGTTGGATATTCGCGCCATTATTTCCAACCACAAAGAGTTTTACCAGCTGGCGGCCAGCTACAACGTGCCGTTTCACTACATTCCGGTCACACCGGAAACCAAGGCGAAAGTGGAAGAGCGGCAGTTTGAAATCATTGAGGCCGAAGGCGCTGAACTGGTGGTGCTGGCCCGCTACATGCAGATTTTGAGCGACGACTTTTGCAAGAAGCTGGCCGGTCGGGCCATCAACATTCACCACTCATTCCTGCCCAGCTTCAAGGGTGCAAAACCCTACTACCAGGCGCATGACCGGGGGGTGAAGCTCA
>CAYXWW010000194.1:0-6788 GCA_964468905.1 uncultured Rhodoferax sp.
AGGACTACCTAGAAGAGGAAGCCAGCGAGGCAGAAGAAAACGCCGAAGCCCCCACGCAAACGGCAGCCGAAAACGGCAAACCGGGCGCTGCAAAAGACGCCCAGGCCGTCCGCGCCGCGATCACCACCGAGATCGAGGAGCTGACCGCATTCGTCGATGCCGCCCAAGCCCTGAAAACCGACACCAAGGCACAGGCGTTACTCAAGGCGCTCAACCTGGGCTTCGGCAAAATGGCAGAGCTACGTGCGCCGCGCAAGGCCATCATCTTCACAGAGTCCAAGCGCACGCAGGAGTACCTGCACCGCTTTCTCTCCGCTAACGGCCACGCAGGCAAGCTGGTGCTGTTCAGCGGCACCAACACCCACGAGGAATCGACCGCCATCTACCAGCGCTGGCTGGAAGAGTACAAAGGCACGGATCGCGTCACCGGCTCGCCGCAAGTAGATCGCCGCACCGCGCTCATTGACCACTTCCGCAAGGACGACGGCAACGGTGCGGAAATCATGATCGCGACCGAAGCCGCAGCCGAAGGTGTCAACCTACAATTCTGTGCGCTGATCATCAACTACGACCTGCCTTGGAACCCGCAGCGCGTAGAGCAGCGCATTGGCCGCTGCCACCGCTATGGTCAGCGTTTCGATGTTGTGGTTATCAACTTCCTCAACACCCGCAACCAGGCCGACCAGCGCGTACTGGAACTGCTCACCGAAAAGTTCAACCTATTCTCCGGCGTATTCGGTGCTAGCGACGAAGTGCTGGGCCGCATCGAAGGCGGCCTTGACTTCGAGAAACGCATCCTCCAGATCTACGACACCTGTCGCCAGCCCGAGCAGATCGAAGCCGCCTTCAATGCGCTACAGGCGGAGCTGGAAGAGTCGATAGCCGACCGCATCAAAGACACGCAGTCCCAGCTGCTGGAGAATTTTGATGAAGATGTGCACGACCGGCTCAAGCTGCGTCTTCAGGACGCCGAGGCACGTCTTGACAAGCTGGGGCGCTGGTTCTGGGGTGTCACTCGCTATGCGCTCAATGACCGAGCACGCTTCGACGAGCAGTCCTACGCGTTCTCATTGAGCACGCCGCCAACTGGAATCGCCAAAGGTCGCTATCAGCTCATCCGTGCCAATACACAACATCAAGCGCAGCCGGACATGCTGGCGCATGCCTACCGCCTCAGCCACCCGCTGGGGGAGTGGAGCATTGATACCAGCCTGAATGCGGCAACGCCCGTCGCTACCTTGAAGCTTGACTACGACAAACACGGTGCGCGCGTCTCTGTCATCGAGAAATTGCGCGGCAAGTCCGGCTGGCTGACGCTAGCCCGGCTGGAAGTCACCGCCTTCGAGACCACCGAGGCCCTGCTGTTCTCCGGCCTCACTGACGATGGCCAGGTACTGGATCAGGAAACCTGCGAAAAGCTGATGGCCATTCCAGCAGCAGGCAAACCCACGCCTTTGAGCACCACCGTGCCCGAGGCGCTGCTCGCCAACAACCAGCGCGCCGTTGCCGCCACCGTTGCCGATGTGCTTGAAGCGAATCAGCGCCTCTTCAATGAAGAACGCGACAAACTAGAACGCTGGGCTGACGACAAGCTGCTAGCCGCAGAAGAGGCCCTGAAGAACACCAAAGCCCGCATCGCGCAGCTGAAGCGCGACGCACGCAAGGCTGCCACCTTGCAGGAGCAAGACGGCATTCAGCGTGAACTATCTGAGCTTGAGCGCAAGCAACGCCGCTTGCGGCAAGAGATTTTCGTTGTTGAAGACGAGATCATCGCCAAGCGGGATGAGCTAATTGCCTCGCTCCAGCAGCGCCTGCAAGAAAAAACAAGCAACGAGACCCTGTTCAGCGTGCGCTGGCAGGTCACCTAAAACGCAAATCCTTCAAAAAATCAGAAATCCCGAGATCAGGGCAAACCATGACCAACAAACAGAATCCGAAATTCCAGGAGCTCGTCGCCAAGCTGCGCGAAATTTTCCAGATCGACCGCCCGGAACTGGACTTCGGCATCTACCGCATCCTCAACGCCCGCGCGGGTGAGATCAACGACTACCTGCAAAACCGCCTAGCTGAGAAAGTTGAGCAGGCGCTCAGCAGCGGTAGTGAAGTCCAGCGTGATCTAGTGGCGCGGGAGCTGAAAGAAAAAGAAGCTCAGTATCAGGCAGATGGAATTAGCCCGGATACGGTGCCGAAAGTCCTCGAGTTAAGGCAGAAACTGGCTAAGTACAGAACCGGTGCCAGCGAACACGAAAACGCCGTGTTCTCGCATCTGCTGACCTTTTTCTCCCGCTACTACGACCAAGGCGACTTCATCAGCCAGCGCCGTTACAAGGGCGACACCTACGCCATCCCCTACGCGGGCGAAGAGGTGATGCTGCACTGGGCTAACAAGGATCAGTACTACACCAAGAGCGGCGAGAATTTCAGCAACTACAGCTTCAAGCTCGACGATGGCCGCACGGTACATTTCCGCCTTGCGGCTGCTGACACCGCCAAGGACAACCGCAAGGACAACGACAAGGAACGTCGATTTGCCCTGGTAGCGGCCAAGACCGTTACCCGCGTGGATGAAAACGGCGACGAGGTCGAAGAAGAACTGGTGCCAGTGGAGGAAGCCTCAAACAGTGACGGCAACCAAGAGCTGATCATCCGCTTCGAGTACGCCGCTCAGCCCAAAGGCACCAAGCAGGAGGCGCTGGTCACCAAGGCCGTAGAGACCGTGCTGGCGGACGCAGCCGTCAAAGCCCGCTGGTTGGCGCTGGGCAACCGCGCGCCTACGGAGAAGAACCCGCAGCGCACCCTGCTGGAAAAGCACCTAAGCGACTACACCACCAAGAACACGGCGGACTACTTCATCCACAAGGATCTGGGTGGTTTCCTCCGACGCGAGCTGGACTTCTACATCAAGAACGAAGTCATGCATCTCGACGACGTGCAGAACGCGGGCGCGTTCGCGGACATCGAGAAGAACCTCCGGATGATCCAGTGCCTGCGCAGCATCGCCCTTGAGCTGATCACTTTCTTGGCGCAGTTGGAAGACTTCCAGAAAAAACTGTGGCTGAAAAAGAAGTTCATTGTCTCCAGTCACTACTGCATCACGTTGGATCGGGTGCCGGAAGCGCTATGGCCGGAAATCGTGGCGAACGAGCGGCAGTGGGAGCAGTGGGGGCAACTTGGCTTATTGCGCGATGGGCTAGATTTAGTAAATACGGCGAGACCAAAAACTACTGAATATTTGAAGCAGAACCAGTTCTTGACACTGGATACATCTTTGTTTTCTGACGGATTCAAGAGCAGGCTGCAATCGGTTATGCAAGTCGGCGATGTAGAACCAATGTGTCTCCTCGTCCACGGTGAGAACTTTCAGGGCCTTCGTCTTCTTCGTGCGCGATTTTTTGAGCAGATCAAGTGTGTTTTGACTGACCCACCCTACAACACAAAATCACGTGACTTCCACTACAAAGACAACTTTAAGCATTCAAGCTGGATTGCCATGATGTTTGATAGAACAGTGGCTGCTAAGCAGCTACTTTCAAATGATGGCGTATTCTTTCATCACATCGATGAAAATGAACATCAGAATGCTTCTGCTTTGTTGGGTGAGGTTTTCGGTGAAGGTAATCGGGTTGTTGACATTGCATGGAAAAACTCCAGCAAGAATGGCGAAAGCTACGTGGCGATGCAGCATGAATACATCATCGGCGCGGTAAATAACTCTTCATCTAACAAAGGGAACTGGAAAGAACGCAAGGAAGGATTGGAGGACATCTACAAGGCTTTCGATGGCTTCAAGAAGAAATTCGGAACAGACTGGAAGGCAATTCACCAGGCTGCACTGGACTTCTACAACTCATTTCCAGATTCGAATCCCATCAAAGACAATTCGCACTATTCATGGATGGATGAAAAAGGCGTGTATTTCCCGGACAACATCTCGAAGCCCGCCAACGGATACTTTTATGATGTGATTCATCCTAAAACTGGGCAGCCCTGCAAGAAACCAGCAGGTGGATGGCGGTTCATTGAATCGACGATGCTAGAAAAAATTAAGAACAATGAAATTCACTTTGGGGATGACCACACGACGGTTCCTAACAACAAGACATATCTGAAAAATACTGAAGAGCAGAGTCTCACTAGCATCAAATACCGAGATGGGCGTGTGGCATCGAACCTGCTCAAAAACATGTTTGGTGAAAAAGACCCCTTCAAAAATCCGAAAGACGTTGATCTAACCACCCGAATCCTCAAAGCCCTGGAAACAAAGGATAGCTACGTTCTCGACTACTTTGCTGGTTCTGGTACAACGATCCATGCGGCGCTAGAATTGCAGAGGATGGACTCAACGATAAAGTATATCGGTATTGAAGTTGGTGACTACCTTAATACAGTTCTGATTCCACGTATCCGGAAAGCGATTTATTCGCGGGAATGGAAAGACGGCAAACCAACCGCCCCAGAAACTGGCATCTCCCACTCCTTCAAAGTTATCAAGCTCGAAAGCTACGAAGACACCCTGAATAACCTGCAACTGCGCCGCACGTCCGCGCAGGGCGATCTGCTGAAGACCCTGCCGCAGCAGGCCAAGGACGACTACCTGCTCAACTACCTGTTAGACGTGGAAAGCCGTGGCTCGCTCCTGTCGGTGGAAGATTTCAAGAAACCCTTCGACTACACCCTCAACGTGGCCGTGGATTCGGCGGGCGCCTTCGAACCGCAAATGATCGATTTGGTCGAGACCTTCAATTTCCTGATCGGCCTGCGGGTCAAGCACATTGATGCACAGCCGCAGCGTGGTTTTGTCACCGTCACCGGCACGCTGCCGAGTGGTGAAAGCTGCCTTGTGCTTTGGCGCGACTGTGATGTGCTGGACTATGAAGGTATAAGCAAACTGTGCGACAAGCTGGCCATCAACCCGGCGGATAACGAGTATGACGTGGTTTACATCAACGGAGACCACAACATACCTACTAAGCTAACACAGAGTGTAGACGAAGGCAGTAGTACCAGAGAAATCAAATTGCGTCAGATTGAGCCGGAGTTTCTAGAGCGCATGTTCTCGGTGGAGGATGTGTGATGGTGAAGAAGAAGCAGGAAATCTCCATCGTTCGTTCCTCGGCGGCCGAATACCTAACCTTTGTGGCGGCGAGTGGGCAGGGGGGTGTAGAGGCGGTGTATGCCGATGAAAATGTGTGGCTGACGCAGAAAATGATGGCCACACTCTATGATGTTGAAACGCATACCATCAACTACCATCTGAAAAAAATCTTTTCGGACAGTGAGTTACAAGAAGTGGCAGTTATTCGAAATTTTCGAATAACTGCCGCCGACGGTAAAAGCTACGACACCAAGCATTACAACTTGGCGGCCATCATTGCGGTGGGCTACAAGGTTAATTCAGAGCGCGCGGTGCAGTTTCGCAAGTGGGCCACCACTGTAGTCGAAGAGTTCACCATCAAAGCCTATGTGATGGATGACGAGCGCATCAAACAAGGTGGTTCGATCCTGACTGATCAGTATTTTGAAGAACAGCTGCAGCGCATTCGCGAGATACGCTTGTCAGAGCGCAAGTTCTACCAAAAAATCACCGATATTTACGCCACATCAGTGGATTACGATATCACGGCCCAAGCCACCAAGCGGTTTTTCGCGACTGTGCAAAACAAGCTGCATTGGGCCATCCATGGCCATACGGCAGCAGAAGTGGTTTATACCCGTGCGAATGCCGACAAACAAAACATGGGATTGACCAGTTGGAAAGATGCGCCCAGCGGCAAAATTCAGAAATTCGACGTGTCAGTCGCCAAAAACTATCTGAACGAAGACGAACTGACGCAGCTGGCGCGATTGGTCAATGCGTATCTGGATGTGGCTGAAGACATGGCGATGCGCAAAATTCCCATGACGATGCAGGATTGGGAGGCCAGGTTGAACCGCTTTATTGAATTCACCGACCGTGCCGTTTTGCAGGACGCGGGTCGCATCACCACCGAGATAGCCAAGGCGCACGCTGAAACCGAATTTGAAAAATACCGCATCGTGCAAGACAGACTTTTTCAGAGTGACTTTGATCGCTTGTTGATACAAATGAATAACCGGGAGGCCGACGGTGGCGACGAAGAATAAAACGGCCCCAAAAACCACAACAAAGAAGCGCAGCTTCCATCAGGAATTGGTGCTCAACCGCTGGGTGCTGGGCTTCTTTCAGGGCGGCACGCTTTCGGCGCTCAAGATGCGCCTTGGCGACGACCGCTTCGAAGGCATCGATGAGGACGGCCAAACCAAGTTCTTCCATGAACTGACCCGAGGCTTGTTCGATCCCAACAAGATGCCCGAGGCCGACCTGCGGCGCTACGACTTGAATGTTGTTTCTCACTGGCAGGCCATCACTGCCCAGCGCAACAAGCTGGAAGGCCACGAACTGCAGATGAAGTACTTCCAGTACCTCTCGCTGCTGTTCACCGAGCTGTATCTGGACTGGTACTTCAACCACCGCCAGGACTTGCTGGATGGCCTGAACGAAGAAATGACGCGCTACCGCGCCGAAAAAGGGGCGGAACCCTTCCGCGATTTCGAGGTGGACGACCTGAACAAGGTTGCTTTCTGGAATGCCACCGGCAGCGGCAAGACTCTGCTGCTGCACGTCAATATTCGCCAGTACTTGCACTACTTCAAGGCAGGGCGCAGCGACGTATATCCCGACAAGATTATTCTGCTAACGCCCAACGAAGGGTTGAGCCGTCAGCATCTGGAGGAACTGCGCTTTTCTGGCTTCGGTTTCTCGCAGTTCT
>CAYXWW010000195.1:0-6731 GCA_964468905.1 uncultured Rhodoferax sp.
TGGCAATGCTTGCACGTACCGACACGTTCTACATCAGCGCTTTAGCGTCGCAGAACGTGGTCAATGTGACGGTTTCGGCGGGAACGGTGAGCGGTACGGCAACCCTGACGGGCTCGCTGACTGAAGCATTCGTCGATGGTCAGAAACTGGCGGTTTACGATGGGTCGGCGGACGAAGCGCACCTGATTGGTTATGCCACGATGAGTACAGGCGCCACCGGCTTCAGCTATATGGCCACCGGTCTCGGCCTGGGCACCCACACACTGAGTGCCCGCGTGCTGAATGTGGATGGCAGTGCGGGCAGCGGTACTTCGGGATCTGCCAGTATCACCATTGCGGGTAGCACCCCCAGCCAGCTTGTAACAACACTTGGCGGATTTGAAACCAGCGGCGCCTACGCCACGACCGGCAAGGGCATTGCCAACGTGTATCAAGACAATGCCTCGTTCAGCGGTGGCAATACGAGCCACAAATACGTGACCGGCGACAGCACGCCGGGCATGTACGGCCGCTTAAGTTCCGTCTTGGGCACGAACGAAACGCTCAAGGCGTATGTGGATGGCGTTGAAACGGCGGGCACTTGGGGTGGCGACTTCAGCACCGGTGGCTTGAGTTGGCACTTCACTCCGACAACGGCGCTGGCGGATGGCTACCACGACCTCAGCTTCAAGGTGGTCAATACCAGCAGCGGCGCAGCGGGGGCGGCGAGCGCTACCTACCGCATTGAAGTCGATGCGGTGGTGGACAACCAGGCGATCATTACCTCGCTGACGGACACCTTTGGTGCTCTGACGGGGACTTTGGCGAGCGGCGACACGACCGATGCGCCATTGCTCGGGGTGAACGGCACGCTCGATATGCCTGGAACCGGTTTTGTCAAGGTGTACGACAACGGGGTTTACATGGGCAGTGTGATGGTGACGAACGCAACGTCTTGGAAAATCAACTGGTCGGATACGACACCGCTGGACGGCGGCAGTCACAGCTTGACTGCCAAGTTCTTCAATACGGCGGATGTGGAGCAGACGGCAACACCTTCAGCCTTCGTGGCGAATCGCGCAGCCCAGGACGGTGTCCTGACCAACGTGACCACGGCGGGCGGCGTCGATACGGCGGGTCTGACCGGCACCGGCCAGACACTGGACTTCACCAAGTTCACGGCAGCCGATATCGGCAAGGGCATCGACAAGGTGAACTTGGGCACATTCGGTGGCGATGTCGTCAAGCTGAGCACCGCCGATGTGCTGGAGGCCGGTACCGGGCTCTTCACGGCGGCGGACGGCTGGAGCTTTGCCAATGCGGCGGATGCTAGCCATGCCAACACTTATCACCAGATGGTGCTCGCCGGTAGCGGTTCGCTGGCCAATGGCGCGAGCACGGTGCAGCTTGCCGAAGTCGCCAACACCAGCAACACCTCGCCGTGGGCGCTGACGGGGACGGCCACTAACGCGGGCCAAACCTACAACGTCTATACCAACTTGGCGAGCAACGACGCCCAGTTGTTGATCGACCAGCGCCTGGGGGTGTCGAATGTCGTTCTTTGACTGAATAGTGGTGCCCTCGCGTCAGACTGGGTATTGCCCAATGCAACACGCAGTCTGGCCGAGGACATCAACACATCCACCTCGCTTCGTCTTTCTGAAATCGTCCCACTCGGGCGAGTTGCGGATAGCAGCTTCAGCCTGAGTGGCGTTGCCCCTTTGAGCCTTTCTGGGGGCATGCCCTCCTGGATGCTTGCCAATGGCAACACCAGCCTGAGTGGCGACGATTCGGCCAACTTTGAGGTCGTGGGCAATGCCCTCTACCTCAAGGCGGGCGTTTGCCTGGACTACGAAACCAAGGCCAGCTACACGGTTGACGTGAACATTGTCGACCGCGTGGTGCCTGCCAATTCGGTCACGGCCAGCTATACCTTGGCGGTGCTGGATGTGAACGAGGCGCCCACTGCGGTGACGCTTGCCAACAAGGTGAGCAGCCTTGCCGAGAACACCTCGACGGCTGGCCGCATTCGCGTGGCCGATATTGTGGTGAGCGATGACGCGCTTGGCACCAACACCATTTCGCTGTTCGGTGCCGATGCTGGCAGCTTTGAGGTGGATGGCACTGGCTTGTATTTGAAGGCCGGGGTGGCGCTCGACTACGAGCGACGGGCGACTTATGCGCTGACGGTGAACGTGGCGGATACGCGGGTGGCAGGCAGTCAGCCAGTGAGTACCAGCTACACGCTGGCGGTGACCAACGTCAACGAAGCACCCACGGCCTTGGCTTTGACAAACCAGGTTACGAGCCTTGCCGAAACCACGTCAACGGCGAGTCGGGTCAAGGTGGCGGATATCGCCATCAGCGACGATGCCTTGGGCACGAACAGCATTTGGTTGCTCGGCCCCGATGCCGCAAGCTTTGAGGTGGTGGGCAGCGCTTTGTATCTGCGTGCCGGCGAGGTGTTGGATTACGAAACCAAGGGCAGCTATGCCGTCACTGTCAACGTGGCAGACAGCAATACCAGCGGCAGCAGTCCGGTCAGCACCCCATACACACTGAACATCGCCGACGCCAACGAAGCACCAACAGCGGTGAGTTTGAGTCACGTTGCCGGCGTCCTTGCAGAAAACACCAACACCGCCTCGCGCATCAAGGTGGCCGATATTCTGGTCAGCGATGATGCGCTGGGCACCAACACCGCATCTCTTTCGGGTGCTGATGCTGGCAGCTTTGAGGTGGTTGGCAGCGCACTCTACTTGCGAGCGGGCGTGAGCCTGGATTACGAAACGAAGACCGCTTACGCAGTGACGGTGAATGTGGCCGATGCGAGTGTGGCGGGTAGCGTGCCAGTGACGGCAGCCTATACCTTGGCGGTGCAGGATGTGGACGATACACCGGCAACCGTGCAAGCGGTACGCATTGCGTCGGCAGCGGGTGTGGTCAACGGGGTGCTGGATTCGGGCGATACCTTGACCCTGGAGGTGGAAATGTCGCGGGCGGTGGCACTGTCGGGCGGCAGCCCGACACTCGCCCTCGATATTGGCGGGGTGACCAAACAGGCGACTTACAACGGCTTGAGTGGCGATGGCAAAACCCTGAGCTTTTCCTATACGCTGCCTGACGGTGTGATGGATGCGGATGGCATCAGCTTGCACGCCAACAGCTTCGCCCTCGGTGCCGGCACAGCCTTGACCACCGTCGGTAACGGGCTGGGCGCGGTGCTGACGCATGTGGCCGTGGCAGACGATGCTGCATACAAGGTGGGGCCGAAGATGCTCGGTGTCTTGTCGCGGTATTTCGATGCAGACACTTATGGTTTCGTGAGCGTGCGCTCCGACACCATTGGTGCCGCGATGCTGCACGATACGGATGCTTACAACGGGTACACGGTGTCGATGCCCAAGCTGGACGGCAAGGCATTGGCCAACGCGGCGATCACGCTGTCTTGGGCGGATGGCGCGCAGACACGCAATGTCACCGCGAATGGGAGCGGTACGTGGTCGTATGCGCTCACCCATGCCGACCTGGCTAGCATGGGGGCAGGGCAGGAAACGGTCTCCGCCTCCTATAGTGATGGCCACGGCCATAGCGTGATCAGCACGCATGACATCCGCGTCAATGCCTTGGCGCAGACCACGCTGGGCGCTCCCGGCAGCGGCTACGGCAGCACCTATATCGATGCCTTGGTTCATGGTGGGGCAGGGTGGGCGTATCCGACGATCACCTATTCCTTTGCCCAAGCGGCAGATGGGTCGGTGACGGACTGGACAGCGCTGGAGATGCAGACCTTCCGCGACGCCTGTCAGTTGTATTCGAATGTCTGCAATGTGCAGTTTTTTGAGGGGGTGTTCAGCGACAACGACGCGGAAAGTACCAACATCAAGTTGTTCAAGTACACCTCGAATGAGATGAGTGGTGGCGCAGACGCCGGCGCCGAGTTCTATCAGCCGGTGGATCTGGGCTATGCCAACCGGGTGGTGGAAGGGCATTTCAACGTCGATCACTGGTCGGCTCCATCACCAGGCAGTTATGCTTATTACGCCACCATTCACGAACTGGCACACGGGCTGGGGCTGGATCATCCCTTTGATAGCAGCCCAGTGTTTCCCGGTGTCAGTAGCAATGGCAATGGTGGTTATACGCGTGGAGACCATGAACTGAATGGTGGCATCTGGACCATTCTGTCGTACAACTTCGACTGGCCCCAGGAGAGCTATATCTGGGACGATCAGGCTCAAGACATTGTGGCCGGCATGTCGCAGACGCCAATGAGCTTTGACATTGCTGCTGTGCAGGCGCTGTATGGCGCCAACATGACGTACCGCACGGGGGATGACACCTACGTCATTCCCGATACCGTCAGCATCCAGGGTGGCTGGGCATGCATCTGGGATGCGGGCGGCATTGACACCATCAGCCACGCTGGCGCAACCAGTGCCTGCACCATCAACCTCAATGCCTATCCCAAGACGGGCGGGGTGGATAGTGTGCCCTACGTCTCTTACGCGCCCGGGGCGCCGGTGGGTTTCACGATTGCCGACGGTGTCACCATCGAGAACGCAGTGGGCGGCAACGGTGACGACACGCTGACCGGCAATGCCGCGGCCAACCAACTGACTGGTGGCGGTGGGGCGGATCGCTTGACCGGCGGTGGCGGGGCGGATCGTTTTGTGTTTGCCGCCGCTCTGGATGCGGGCAATGTGGACACGATCACTGATTTCAATGCAGTGCAGGGTGATCAGATTGTTTTGAGAACCTCGGTGTTCACCGCACTGGATGGATTGAGTGATGTGAGCGGTCTGTTCCTGGCAGGGGCAGGAGCGACGAGTGCCGCATCTCCTAACGATGTGCTGATATACGACACGACGGACGGGGCTTTGTATTACGACGCCGATGGTGCGGGTGGTGGGGCTTCTGCTGTTCAATTTGCTTTGTTTGCGACGTTGCCGACGTTGGCAAGCAGCGACTTTGTGTTGCTTGCTTGAAGAGGCGACCCCTTGCGCTTTGATGAGGTTAATGAGGCCCACGATGACCCCCGAACAACTTGCTGACCTGAACCGTCGTTACCTACAACATCTCGAATCCGGCGACTGGCCTGCCGCGTATGCTCTTGCCCAACAGGCGCTGGCGGCGATGCCTGGACATCCACAAATTCTTGGGGATGTGGCGTTGTGCCAGATGCGCTTGGGGCAGCTGGATGCGGCGCTCAGCTCGTACCAAGAAGCGTTGCAACAGTTGCCCGAGGAAGCTAATTTTTACGACGGCTTGGCCGAGTTGCACGGCTTGCGCCTTGAAGCGGCTGAGCGCGGGCAGATGCCTGATTCGGATGTGCAGGCCGAACACGCGGCCATCCAAAAGCAGGGTTTGCGTGCGCTGGTGCTGAAAGATGCGCGGCATGCTGGCCCCGTGGTTTGGCCTTTGCCCGAGGGAGCTATGCCCCCAGCACTCTCACCCGACCGACGACGCAATGTGTTGGCCTATAGCTTGTTTGGGGCGAACCCGCGATATTGCGAAACGATGCGCTTGAATGTGCAGGTGGCACAGAAGTTGTTTGCGCAGTGGACGGTTCGTGTGTACACCGATGCATCGGTGCCGCAGCGCGTGCGTGAGCAATTGGTGGCTGCGGGTGCCGAGTTGGTGATGTGTGACGGAGAGGCTTGGCAGGGGATTCATCCGTTGATGTGGCGCTTTGCGGTGATGCAAGACACGCAAGTGGACCGATGGTTGATTCGCGATGCGGATTCGCTGCTGTCTACTCGCGAGCAAGCTGCGGTGCAGGACTGGTTGGCAAGCGGGCGATGGTTTCACATGGTGCGTGACTACTACACCCATACGGAGCTTCTGCTGGCAGGGCTGTTGGGTGGTTGTGGGGGCATTTTCAATGGTCTGGATGCGCGCATGCGTTCGTTTGTGGCGGCCCATGCCCACGAGATGCGGGTGGTGGACCAGCACTTTTTGCGTCAAGAGGTGTGGCCTACGGTTCGCCAGAGTTTGC
Source organism: uncultured Rhodoferax sp. (assembly GCA_964468905.1). Taxonomy (GTDB): domain Bacteria; phylum Pseudomonadota; class Gammaproteobacteria; order Burkholderiales; family Burkholderiaceae_C; genus Allorhodoferax. Next base: position 5,978 of record CAYXWW010000195.1, read on the forward strand.
TGACGCACGACAGCTGGTTTGGCTTTATGGATGCGCAGGCGTTTCCCGTGCACGCAGATACGGGCTTGGGGGCTATCTTTCATGTCGGCTGCAATTTGGCGAGTGCGGCGGTGGGGTCAGACAATTGCCGACGAGCCAATGGATCTGAGGTGTACTGGCGTTTGCTTGATGAGCGTGGCGAGGAGGTCTGTGCCTACACTGAAGTCGTCCAGAGCGGTGCTTGGCGTGCTTCCTTGCCGATGCCCTATATCCAGCGGTTGCGCAGTGGCCGTTGGCGCATCGAGATCTAGTTGAGTTTTAAGACTGTGAACATGTACTCAAACTGTTATGCAATGTGTTGGTGAGGTCTTATGAATCCGGCTTTACAGTCCAAAGTTAATACCACGGGGCATGTTAACTGTAGCTCTCTACTTGCATGGGGTCTGTCGACGTTGCAAGCAATTGCGTCTGACTTGAGGATCTCTGTGATCAGGATGTTGTCAATGCGAAAACCGGGGCCGTTCAGTAGTGACTTCACCGCCAGCAGTTACAACAATCTTAGGTACGACACAATGACATACAAGTTGTTAAGTTGACTAATGAAAGTGGCCTTCAAAGCAGTGCCGAAGTTCATGGCCCAGCACGACGTGGTTTGGGTTGGGCGTGGTGATGATGGTGCAATGCTTTTTTGCAATGGTCCACACAGCGCATGCGACAGGCGCTGGGCCATTACCACTTTGTGATTTGCTTGACATCTTGGCGCAGACTTCACCAG
>CAYXWW010000196.1:0-1361 GCA_964468905.1 uncultured Rhodoferax sp.
TGACTTCTGGGCACAGTTCTACACCGCACCCAGCGCCCCGTTCTCGTGGGAACCACGCGAAGTAGAAGTACTGCCTTCTGGCGACTTGGCGATGAGCTTTGGCCCTGTGCATGATGCGGCGGGCAAACGCACGGGAACGTTCACCTCGGTCTGGCGCAAACAGGGCACAAACACCTGGAAAATCATCTTCGACAAAGGCGATCAGGTCTGCCAGTGCGCAACACCTGCGCCATAGATTGCCCTCTATTTTTTCCACCAGATACCGATATGGAGTTATCACTACTTCACGGCTTCTGGAGGTTTCCATGGATTCACATATTCAAATGCTGTTGTCCCAACAGGAACTGGCCAAACGGTGGGGACGCTCCGAATCTGCCATTTCGCTAGCCAGCGCTGTGGGCGTGGGCCCTCGCTACGTCAAAGTGGACGGTGCGATCAAATACCCTGTAGAAGATATTCAACGCTACGAGCGCGCGTGCTTGTTCTTTGACCCGGCAGAGGTTGCGTTTCAATCAGTATCAACCGCCCGAACCAGTGCGTGAAGGATTTATCAAATTCGAGGCACTTGGCTAGCGTTTGCCTGCTTTGAGCATTTCCGATGGGATTTGCCACAAAACATCAATTGATCTACAATTTCAGCATCAACTGATACTTTAGGCGCCCCCATGGTACTCGTAACCCCAGAAAAAATCGGCTCGGTGATGGCATTGGTTCCACCACCGCACTCGTTTGCGGAACTGGACGATCTGGTTGCGCACGGTTTGCCCAAGGGCGCACTCAAGGCCAGTGTGGACCGGGTCTTCCTGAGTGGTGAAGACCGCAAAAAATTGTTGTACCGCATCGTTCCAGAGGCTACTTACAAACGCCGTCGGTCCAACCTTACATCGGACGAATCTGAGCGTGCAGAGCGCTTGGCGCGCATTTTTGCCACAACGGAATTTGTGTGGAATTCGGAAGACGACGCCCGCCAGTTCTTGAATACGCCGCACCCCATGCTCAAAGGCCGCACGCCGCTGGATGTGTCGATGACCGAATTGGGAGCCCGGCGGGTTGAAGAGCTGCTGTGGAAACTGTTTTACGGTCTAGCAGCCTGATGCAGATTTACCGGATTGGCGACAAGCGCCATCCGCTGTGGGACGGAACCGGTGCCGCCATGATGGGCGCTCGGTGGAACAGTCCTGGCTTGCCCGTAATTTATGGTTCCCTCAGCTACGCATGTTCCATGCTGGAGATCCTCGTGCATGCCAACATTGGCCGCGTTCCCAGCACACATTGCTACGTGGTGGCGGATGTACCGCCTTCGGTCGCGATAGAACGCCATGACTCGAGCGCGTGTCCTCGCGTCGAGCATCGTGTCGAAA
>CAYXWW010000196.1:1371-3035 GCA_964468905.1 uncultured Rhodoferax sp.
CCCGGCAGGGTGGGAAGGTGACGATGCATCCATCGCCCGGCGCTTTGGCGACCAATGGCTGACTGAGAGTCGATCAGCCGTATTGATCGTACCGTCGGTTGTTGCCAAATTGGAATGGAATGCAGTGGTCAACCCGCGCCATCCAGACGCCAGCCACATCGTGGTGGCGAAAAATCAGCCGGTTATTTGGGACCAGCGGTTGTTTAGCCGCGCAAGCCACTGAGCCACCTGTCGGTTCAATCACACATCAAACTCAACGCCTGCAGGGGCTCGCCCGAGCGGCTATCGTGCACTACCACGTTGATTTGACGGGCATGGCCGGGCGTCGGGGCTATGCTGGCAAAACTGAGGGTCTGCGCGCCCTCGTAGCGGCCCACCGGTACATATTGGCGCACGACAAAATCGTGCTGCAAAAACTCCCCTTTGTTCTCGCCGGCCTTCACCTTGGAGTTGTGTCCGTGTTCCGTCACGGTCCAATAGGCGCTCCAGTTTGATACGCCATTGCCGGGGATGATTCGGGCAGTGTATTGGTCAGACTGCGCCACGCGTTGCAAGGTGATAGAGGCTTGTGCGGGTGCCTGGGCTTGGCTGGCACTGGCAACCGGGTTGAGAAACTTGATACCCGAATAGGCTGCCGCTTGGTCGCCTTGTAGCAATCGTTCAGTGCGCCACCGAGGCCAGTCTTTGCCATCGCGAACCACCTGGGGGGTGTAAATATTGAACAGGCGGTTAGCACGTGCAATGTCGTTTTGACGTGCGGTGTGGGCCTGGGTAGCAAATCGATCGACCCAACCGATGTAATCCCAATACCCAACATGGAACGCTTGCGCCACGACCGGCTGGCCTTTGAGCGTGGATAGCCACTGATCAGCGGGTGGGCACGAACTACAGCCTTCGGATGTAAACAGCTCAATTACTGGTGTGCGCTGCGGGCCAGAGCGAGCCTCGCAGATTGCAGCAGTTGATGCCCAAGCGGGCGACAACACAGCCCACACAGCCAGCGCCATGGCTGAAAGAACCCGCAGAACTAGCGCATAGGGCTGGTTGAAAAAAACAAAAGTGCGATGCATAGCTGATTGATCCAATGGCAAAGGTAACCATTGGTCGCATCACGCATGGCGTTCTTACACTGCCCAAAAACTAGGTGTTGAGCTGCGCCCACGCCTTATCGAGCCGCTTGACACTGACCGGTTGCGGCGTACGCAGCTCTTGTGCGAAAAAGCTGACGCGCAGTTCTTCCATGAGCCAGCGGAACTCTTGCATGCGCTCATCCACCGCACCTTTGCGTTCAGCCACCAGCCGCCAATAGCGCTGTTCCAGCGGCCGCAGTTCGGTTAGGCGTGCTGCGTCACGCGCCGGATCGGCTCGGTACTTGTCCAGCCGCAAGGTGATGGACTTGAGGTAGCGGGCCAGGTGCTGCAGGCGCGGCCAAGGGGCAGCCTGCAAAAATCGCTTGGGTACAAGCCGGTTGATCTGCTGGGCGCAGTCAGCCACGGCGTCGGGTGCATTCTTTGTGTCCTTGATCTTGCGGGCCGCAGTGGCGTACTCCAGCAAAATGGTTGCGGCCAGCCGCGCCACTTCGTTGGCGATCAGGGTCAAGCGGCCTCTGCCCTCCTCTACCCGGCGCTTGAAGGCGAACTCGTCGGTGGGCAGTGGGTCCAGCA
>CAYXWW010000196.1:3045-4958 GCA_964468905.1 uncultured Rhodoferax sp.
GCATCTTTAATCTGCAATGCAAAGAGACGCCGCAGGCCAGCACGGTGCTTGGCGGCGGAGACTTCGGGTTCGTCAAACACTTCAATCGTGACTGCATCGCCCTGATCAATGAGCGCAGGGAAACCGATCAGCGTCTGCCCCCCTTTGCGAATCTCCAGCAGTTCGGGCAGTTCTCCGAACGTCCAGCCGGTGTGGCGTTGCTCGGAAGCTGCCGCAGATGGCTGCTTTTTCGCCTCGGCGGATGCTATTGTTTTAGTAGCTTCCTGTGCACGTTCCGCGAGGGCTACAGGTACATTTTGCTTAGAGGGTTGCCCTGAGGCAGCGGCTGCACCCTGCGCCAATTTCAATCCAGCCAGCGCCTGAAATGCACCACGCGCCTGCGCACCCAGCTCGGCTTTGAGTGCACCCAGGTTTCGCCCATGCCCCAACTGTCGGCCATGCTCATCGACCACGCGAATGTTCATGAAGAAATGAGGCGTCAGCATGTCGGCCTTGATGTCGGCACGGGCAATGTCCAGCGACGTGGCTTCGCGCACGAGCTTCAGCACCGCATCGATCAGCGCTCCCTGCCCAAAGCGCTCAGGCGCATTCAATGCCTCCGCAAACTTGGTAGCCGTGTCAGGCAACGGCACCAATCGCGAGCGCGGCCGCTGGTGCAGGGTTTTGAGCAAGGCCTGCACCTTGTCCTTCAGCATGCCGGGCACCAGCCACTCGCAGCGTTCGTCGTTGACCTGGTTCAGCACAAACAGCGGCACGGTCACCGTTAAGCCATCCCGCGCGTCACCTGGTTCATGCAGATACGTAGCGGCGCAGTCCACACCGCCCAGGCGAATCGTCTTGGGGAAGGATGCGGTGGTGATGCCAGCCGCTTCGTGGCGCATCAGCTCTTCACGGGTGAGGCGTAAGAGGGTGCTCTCACGCCGTCCGCCGGGTGCGTCTCGCTCCGGGCGGTTGGGCGACAGAGCGCTCTGCTCCCTCACTTCCGTTGGCTCCGCCCGCTGCGCGGGCTCCCCCTTAACCTGCGCAGAACCCTCTGCCACCCAGCCTTGGGCGTTGTATTGACGCTTCTTGCTCTCCTCCCGATACCAGCGCTCAAAGCTGTAGCCGCTGCACACATCGGCCGGCAACTGCTGGTCGTAATAGGCGTAAATCAGCTCGTCGTCCACCAGCACGTCTTGCCGTCGCGCTTTGTGCTCCAACTCTTCCACTTGTTTGACGAGTTTTTGGTTGGCCGCCAGGAAAGGCAGCGGCGTTTCCCACTCCCCGTCCACCAAAGCCCGCCGGATAAAAATCTCGCGCGCGCCGGCCATGTCGACCCGACTGTAGTTGGCGCGGCGGCCGTTGTACACCACGATGCCATACAACGTAGCCCGCTCCAGCGCCACCACCTCGGCAGCCTTTTTCTCCCAATGCGGGTCCAGCAACTGCTTTTTGAGCAAATGCCCACCCACCTGCTCCAACCACTGCGGCTCAATATTGGCAATGCCCCGACCAAACAGGCGTGTGGTTTCCACTAACTCAGAAGCCACAATCCAGCGGCTCGGCTTTTTGGACAAATGCGCACCCGGGTGGGCAAAAAACTTGATGCTGCGTGCCCCCAAGTATTCGCCCTGCGGGCCTTCCGCTTCGACCTTGCAACCGATGTTGCCCAACAAACCCGCCAACATGGAAAGGTGCAACTGCTCATACGTGGCAGGCGTCGTGTTCAGTTGCCATTTGTGCTCGGCCACCACGGTGTGAAGCTGGCTGTAAATGTCCTTCCACTCGCGCACACGGCGAATGTTGACGAAGTTTTGCCGCAGCAGTTGTTCGTATTGGCGGTTGCTGAGTTTGTGCGTTGTTGTAGGCGCTGGGAGCTGGGGCAGCCGGGCGTTCTGCTCCGTGTCCCCCGCCCTCCGGCTTGCGCCTGCGGG
>CAYXWW010000196.1:4968-6630 GCA_964468905.1 uncultured Rhodoferax sp.
TGCGCGGGCTCCTCCTTGACCGGCGCAGAACGCCCAGCTACCCCAACTCCCGGTACCGCTGAGGACGAACCGCCGCGCGCTTCATGGATCCACTTCCACAGCTTCAAGTACCCAACAAATTCACTCTTCTCGTCGTCGAACTTCTTGTGTGCCGTGTCGGCTTGTTGCTGCGCCTCCATCGGGCGGTCGCGTACGTCCTGCACGCTCAAAGCCGACGCAATCACCAGAACCTCGTCCAGCGCCTGCCGGCTGCGCGCTTCCAAAATCATGCGCCCTACCCGCGGATCCAACGGCAACTTAGCCAGTTCCTGGCCCATGGGGGTCAACTCATTGGCATCGTCAACCGCGCCCAGTTCATTCAGCAGCTGATAGCCATCGGCAATCGCCCGACCCGACGGCCGCTCCAAAAAAGGAAAGTCTTCAACGATGCCCAGGTGCAGCGACTTCATCCGCAATATGACGCCTGCCAAGGAGGATCGCAAAATCTCCGGATCGGTAAACCGCTCGCGCCCGTTGAAGTCCTTCTCGTCGTACAGGCGAATGCAAATACCGTTGGCCACCCGCCCGCAGCGCCCCGAGCGCTGATTGGCGGCCGCCTGGCTGATGGGCTCCACCAGCAACTGCTCTACTTTGCTACGAAAACTGTAGCGCTTCACGCGCGCGGTGCCTGCGTCTATGACGTACCGAATGCCGGGCACCGTCAATGAAGTCTCTGCCACATTGGTAGCCAGCACCACGCGCCGCCCGGTGTGGCCGTCAAAAATGCGGTCCTGCTCAGCCGGGCTCAGGCGAGCGAACAGAGGCAGAACCTCGGCGCTACGCATGATGGGTTGGTGCGATAGATGCTTACGCAAATGGTCCGCCGCCTCGCGAATCTCACGCTCGCCAGGCAAGAAAACAAGGATGTCGCCCTGGTTGTGCGGGTCACGCCAGAGTTCGTCCACCCCATGGGCAATCGCGTTGTTCAGGTCGTATTCGCGGGTTTCTTCAAATGGCCGGTAGCGCTGCTCCACAGGAAACATACGGCCCGAGACCATGATCACTGGCGCTGATGTTAAAGGCCCCCACGCTCCACCGTCGTGCGGGTCGCTGCCCCCCGGGGGGGCGTCGCCCGGCTTGGGGCGGCCCGGCGCCAGGCGCTGCCGGCTTGCGAAGTGATCGGCAAAGCGCTGCGCGTCAATCGTGGCCGAGGTGACGACAATTTTTAGATCGGGCCTACGCGGCAATATCTGGCGCAGATAGCCCAACAAAAAATCAATGTTCAGGCTGCGCTCATGCGCCTCGTCAATGATGATGGTGTCGTACGCATTGAGCAACGGGTCGGTCTGCGTCTCGGCCAGCAAGATGCCGTCGGTCATCAGCTTGACGGATGCATCTTTGGACAGGCGGTCCTGAAACCGCACCTTGAAGCCCACCACGTCGCCTAACGGGGTCTTCAGCTCCTCGGCGATACGCTTGGCCACGCTGCTGGCAGCAATGCGGCGCGGCTGGGTGTGGCCTATGAGCTTGCCGCGCGGCGCGGACTTGCCATTGGGCAAAGTCGCCGGGTAATTGAGCTTTCCCCTCCCCATGGCCAACGCGATCTTGGGTAGCTGCGTGGTCTTCCCCGAACCCGTCTCACCACAGACGATGATGACCTGGTGGGCCGCCATGGCGGCCATG
>CAYXWW010000197.1:0-3061 GCA_964468905.1 uncultured Rhodoferax sp.
GTTTTGGATTGGAATCCGCCTTAAAGTGGCTCAGTTTTCAACTGCAATCAACACACGTTTCCGTCTTGGGCAAGACTTTGGATAGAAGCCAACACTTTGGAAGACGATTCTTTCCATTGCGCGGGGACGATTGCAATCTTCTCTTCAGCTGTTTTGGCTGACGCCTGAGCACGAACGATCACCCCTTCGACTGCCGACTTCTTGGCTTCAAGTTTATTCTGAGCATCACGCGCTTGCTTACGCGCATTGGTCAAGGCAGCCAGTTGCTTCAATCTTCCGTTCACTTGCACTACCAAGCCATCAACACGCTCAGAACTCAAACAAAGTGGACAGGCATCACCAACAGGATGCAATGCGAAGTGATCTTTGGCGGCAGAAAGGATCCTCTCAAACACGGCATCACCCGTCGTGGCGGCCTCCTCGGCACTCAGCAGTGATGCGTTGGCTTCGTCGGCGACACCTTGTACAGCATCAAACTCAACCTGCGCCAACTTGTACTGTTCCTTTATGGACACAACTGATTCGATTGCCTTGACGACATCTCTGAGTGCCGCAACTTCGTTCGAGTGATCTTGCGGCGGATTCGCGATGATTCTTTTTGCCCAAATATCCGCGTTCGCATCCGAGTTGCCTGATTCTTCAAACAGCCGACTCAAGGTATCCCGATTTTCCGCAATACGGCTAGCAATATTGTTCAACACAGCACCAGATTCTTTGTGCTGCTTTCGCAAGGCAGCCTCTGCTTGCTCCACCAAGGCAATATCAATGAACGGCTTCAGCGCATCGTATTTTTCTTTTGGTGCCTCCTGCACCAACTGCAAAATCGAATTGCGCCGAAGAACTTCTACCTTTGGCGGTGCCACTCCAACCGGAGTGACTGTCACGCCCTTTGCACCAGCCTTGGCTTGCCAAGTCTGGTTGTCGATTGAGATTTCGACCAGGATGTCTCCATGCGACATTCCAAGTGTTGGCCAATATGTTCGCAGCACCCCTAGGCCGCGCCCCTCAAGCGAGCCGACCTTCCCATTGCCGACAAAGTCAATTGCGTCAGCAATCGTTGTCTTCCCTGAACCGTTCTCACCGTAAATCAGCGTCAGTGGTTTGCTTGAATCAAAGGTGAGAGAGAAATCCTTCGTTGAACCTCGGAACTGCTTTATCCGGAGGTGTTTCAGTGGGGCTTTAGTTGCCATCGATTACCCCATCGCCTTCCTTGGGCAAAGAGTTCTCGAACAGTGAATACCAGTCCTCTGTCTTTACTTTGCCAGACAGAATTTTTTTGATAATTTTTTCAACCTCCAAGGGCGTCGCAAGCCCTTGCTTCTCAATCTCATCGCAAATCAATTGCGTGAGGTCTTCGTTTGGTGTCGTCATCGCCTCTCCCTACACAAGTTCCCACTGCAAAGAATAGATGTTGTTCTTTTCTATCGAACTCGAAAGTTTCGCTTCCAACGACTCAATCAAAACACTGCGCTGCTGATCAATTTCATCCTGTCGATCAAAAATCCTGCGCCTTAACTGGCTGCGCTTATCTTCCAGTTCGCGCTGCCGTTTCTGCCAGCTAAGCTTTTCTTCAAGCGTAGCGGCCACTGTTGCAGTACGACGCACGTCTTTGATTTCGCGGTCCAGCTCTTTGACTTCGTTTTCCAGACCCACTTTCAAATCGTCGGCCCAGGCGTCCAGCTTTTGCACTTCGGCATCAAAGTAGCCCAGGTTGCGGGTGTTAACGGCTTGAATGTGCTGCCGCTCCAGGCGCAGCAATTCTTCACCCAGCGCAGCGGGGGGTTGCATTAGCAGGTCGTCTTGCAGCAATTCAGCAGGTAGGCGCAGCAACTTTTCGGCGTCTTCTTCGTGCAGGGCTTCGCCTGCATCGGTAAGGCCTACCACCAGCAAATAGTCTTCCACCAATCCCAGCGCATCTACCGAGAGCACACTGAACGACAGCCAGCCGCCCTGCCCACGCCGCGCCTTGAGAGTGGAGACATTGGTGCCGTAAGCATCGTAGTTAAAGCGGATACGCGCAGTGCGCAGGACTCGGTTTTTTGCCTGCGCAATCAGCGCCTGGGCCAGTGGGTGGCCGGTGCGGTACAGGTGGGCCTCGCCACTACGGCGGGGCAGCTCGTAGCGGCCGGGTGGCGCATCGACTGGCGGAACACCAGGGGGCGTTTGGGTCAACGTGAAGCCTTCATGGTCAAACTCGGCGTGGCTTTGCAGCTCGGCCTGGGTCAGATCCATGAGCAAGCGCTCGTAGCGGCTGCGGGCGCTTTTGCTCTCGGTCTGACGCACCTTGAGCTTGTCCTGCACGGCTTCGTCAAAGTTCTCCAGCAGCAGTTGCCGGGTTTTGAGCATGGCGGCGTTGATCTCGCCCGACAGGTCCAGCTGCAATTGCTGGAAGGACGTTTCTATCTCCTGCGGGTTGCGGCAGGTCTGGTAAATCTCGGCAATACGGCGCTCAAAGTCCACACCGCTGCCGATGGTGCCCAGCACCTCGTCGCTGGCGCCAAACACGCCTTCAAAGAGCTGAAACTTTTGCGCCAACAATTCATATACGCGCTTGTCGGCCGGGTTGCTGTGGTCAATGAAGTTAACCACCACCACGTCGTGCTTTTGCCCGTAACGGTGGCAGCGGCCTATGCGTTGCTCAATGCGCTGCGGGTTCCATGGCAGGTCGTAGTTGATAACCAACGAGCAAAACTGCAGGTTGATGCCTTCGGCCCCGGCCTCGGTGGCGATCATGATTTGCGCGGAGTCTCTGAAATGCTCCACCAGCGCGGCACGGGTGTCTGCAGTGCGCGAGCCGGTGATGCGGTCGGTGCCCGCATGGCGCTCCAACCACGCTTGGTAGATGGCGGTGGCTTGGTCGCTGGTGTTAGTGCCGTTGAACAGCACGGCCTTGCCTGCATAAGGGCTCAGCTCCATGAGTTGCAGCAAGTAGTCTTGCGTGCGGCGGGACTCGGTGAAGATGAGGGCTTTTTTGTTGGCACCCAGCTTTTCCAGCTCGGCAAAGGCTTTGCCTAGCGCAACCAGTAAGGCTTGGCCCTTGGCGTTGTCACGGATGGTGGTG
>CAYXWW010000197.1:3071-6605 GCA_964468905.1 uncultured Rhodoferax sp.
CAACGCTGGCAAGTGGTGGGCCTGCATCGTCGCCTTCATCACCCCACTCTTCTTCGGTTTCGTCCAAGGACTCGTAGTCTTTGTCCAGCTCCGAACTTAGCTGCGAATCCGTTTTGTCGGCAGACTCCGCCCCAAGCTTGTCTTGCAGGCGCTGAGCCATGGTGCCCAAGGCACCGCCAATGGCGTGGCTGCTGGATGCCAGCAGCTTCCACAGCACCAGTGAAATCAGCTGGCGCTGCCCGGCGGGCAAGGCATTGAGCGCAGGGCGACGCAAGTAGTCGGACACCATATCGCGCAGCACCTGCTCATCTTGCGACGGGGTGAACTGCTCCACCATGGGAATGCGCTTGGTGTACGAGATGTAGGGCTGCACCTGACGGCGCAGGGTGCGCATGCATACGGGTTGGAGGCGTTCGCGGAGTTTGGCCACCGTAGCGGCGTTATTCAAAGCGCCAAACTGATCACGAAAGCTGGGCAAGTCGCCAAACACCCGCTCGTCAACCAGGCTGACCAAGCCGTAAAGCTCCAGCAGGGAGTTTTGCAGCGGCGTGGCGGTGAGCAACACTTTGGGTGCATTTGCCAAGGCATCTTTCAAAGCTTTGCCAATGACATTGCTCTGCTTGTAAACATTGCGTAACCGATGGGCTTCGTCCATCACCACCAGATCCCAAGCCACGCGGCGCAGGTCGTCTGCCTTGGCCTTGGCGAACTGGTAGGAGCAAATGAGGACCCGGGCTTGGTCAAAGGGCTGCTTGGTGCCTGACTTCACCGAATCACGGTAGCTCTTGGCTTCCAGAATCTGAGCTTGCAGGCTAAATTTGTCTTGCAATTCTTGATGCCACTGCTTGCGCAAGTTGGCGGGTGCAATAACCAAAATGTGCCGCTTGCGCTCTGCCCAGCGCTGGGCGATAACCAAACCGGCCTCGATGGTTTTACCCAAGCCCACCTCGTCCGCCAGGATCACGCCTTTGGACAGCGGGCTGTGAAAGGCAAAGAGGGCTGCTTCGACCTGATGCGGGTTCAGATCGACCTGCGCGTCCACCAGCGTGGTAGCCAGCATGTCGGGAGCGTCTGCCCCCATGCGGCGAGACAGAAGCCACGCTATATATTGGGACTGATAGGGGGTTATATAGGTAGACACGGCAATAGATTATGGCTGTAGTCTGCCAGTGTTTTGGCCTTTCTAGGATGCGACCTATTATCTGGCTGGGTTGACTACGGGCTTTTATGCCAGCACGGCAGAGCTCAGCGCCCACTGGCGAGTGGACCGCACCTTTGAGCCCAAACTGCCCTCCCATCAAGTGCAAGAGCGCATGGCGCAGTGGGCGCATGCAGTGCGGCAGGCTACCGTGCGGTAGTCGGTGGCGGCTCTAAGGGATTTGAAAGTGCTACTGATGTAATAGCGTGCTATGCATGTTCCACGAGGGCTGAAGCGATATTATCTGCTAATGGGTTGCCACCGTGACTGCTCCAGCGCATTCGCCTTTGCGGTTTGCCAGCGGTTCAGGAACAGTGTGTCGAGTGCAGGGCTGACGCCCGCGCACAGGCTGGCCGCTTGCTGTGACCAGTCCAAATAGTCTTCGATTCTTTTTTTGTCCCAATCCGCAGGAATGGAGTCGACGTTGCTACACAAATCTGCAAGTTTGATAAGCTTGATCGGACTCTCCGCGCTGCCAAGTTGAACGAGGATTAGGCGCTTTCGCTCCTCGATAGTCAGAGATTTGTCACTTGAGACAGCGGCAACCAGGTCACGCACGCGCGCGCCAAAAAGCTCAGTTACTTCGTCGAGCGTGGTCGCAGTGTCTTCCACAATATCGTGCAGCACTGCTGCAATGAGCGTGTCACGATCTTGCACATCGGCGTCGTTTGATATCAGCGAAGCCACTTCAACCAAATGGTTGATGTAGGGTGCGCCACGCGGTCCCTTGCGGCGTTGTGTGCTGTGCCGGTCTGCGGCAAAACAAATTGCGGTCAATACTTCAGCGATCATGATTGTTACGTTGATGCGGCATAGTTCAAGGTGGACACAACTGCTACGCCGGAGCAATTGCTATTGAGGCTAACAAATCAGGTTACATGCAGGCCGTATTCGACCTTCACTTCATGCATCAGATTATCACCGGGCATGGTCCGTCGAGTGTGAAGCCCGCACTGCGTGGGGGCCGCACCATCAACCCTTTTGCGAGTCAATTCCTTGCATGGCTGATCTGCAAACTATCCACGCCATCCACCTCGCGCAGTTTGCGCGACAGTTCAAACAACGAGTTCGGTTCTGGCCGGGTCTTGAGCGCCACCATCACAAAGTTCCACTGCGTAGTGCTTTGGCTCGCCACAATGCTGAGCGACCCTTCTGCCACCATATAACCCCATTGCAGAATGGTGGCTTTTAGTGCGGCCTCTTGCGGTTCGTGGCCCGGCAAAAAGCACATCACCACCCCCATGGCCCGGCGGGATGGCAAGCGCACCTCCAGCTTGGGTACCCACATCATCAGCACCAGTAGCAAAAGCGTCAACAAAATGGCAGCACCAAAAAAACCAATGCCCACGATGACGCCAATGGCGCTGGACGCCCAGATCGATGCAGCCGTGGTCAGGCCGCTGATGTTGAGCCCCTCTTTCATGATGACACCAGCGCCCAGAAAGCCCACCCCGGTCACAATGCCCTGAATCACCCGTGTGGGATCGATCGGCAGTGCTGCAGTGGCCGCCGTACCGCCCCACCAATACCCGGGGTAGCCACAAAACACGGTAAGCGCTGCCGATGCCATGCAGACAATGCCATAGGTGCGCATGCCCGCAGCGCGCCCATGGTAGGTGCGCTCGTAGCCCAGCAGCAAGCCCAGTATCAATGCACCCGCCAGGTTGAGGAACACCATCAGGTTGACCTCAACCATTGGGAGGGTCCAAAACGCGGCGAAGTGCGACAGACTCAACGGATTCATGGCATGGCTCCAAGTAAAAATAGCCGCTAGCCCTCGTCAACAAAGCGCTAGCAGCTATCAATAGTAGAGCAAATTACAACTCGCGGGTAAACCGTTTACTAGGTGCTTTCATGGGTATGGCCTGCTCCATCTGACTTGCTCCACCCCACCTATTGCATAAAGCCCATCGTTCCCTTCTTGCCACCCGCTTTGGGCAGGTCGTCCACAGTCACGTCACTGCGCGCATCCAGCCGCGCATTGCCAAAGCCGGTCATCAGCGCGCGGCGCATGTCGCGTGGTGGCATCAGGCTGAGCGCGTCCAGGAGATCGTCGCCCGGCTCCGGGGCAAACCGTTTGCCCCAACCGTGTGCATCGCAAATGCTGTGGTACAGCTGGCGGGCAATTTGGCGGGCGGCCTCCAGCGTGGGGGCCTCTACGGTAAAGACATTCATGCGGTTCAAAATGGGGGCTGGAATGCCGCGCTCGTCATTGGCCGTGGTCACCCAGATGACTTGGCTGGCGTCAATGGCCACCTCGGCAAACTCGTCGGTAAAGTTTTGTGCGGTATCGTGCTCCAGCAGGCTGTAGAGCGCGCCCAGCGGGTCGTACTGCG
>CAYXWW010000198.1:0-2140 GCA_964468905.1 uncultured Rhodoferax sp.
GAGCGGCTGTCTGCGATGGAAGAAGGCCTACCCGAGGGTGTTGTGCCGCGTATGGGGCCTATCAGCTCCATCATGGGTGAGATCATGCAGATTGCGATCCCCATCGACACGGCCAAGATATCGCCGATGCAGGTGCGCGAGTACGCCGACTGGGTGCTTCGCCCCCGGCTGATGGCCGTGCCCGGCGTGGCACAGGTGATCCCCATTGGGGGCGAGGTACGCCAGTTCCAGGTGCAGCCCAATACTGCCCGTATGGCGGAGCTGGGCATCACGCATGAACAGTTGGAGGGCGCTCTTAAGGGTTTCTCCTCCAATACCTCAGGCGGATTCTTGGAACTCAATGGCCGTGAATACCTGATCCGCAACCTAGGTCGCACTTCGCGGCTGGACGATCTGAAGAACCTGGCTTTGACGACCAAGAACGGCCAACCCATTTTGCTGCGCCAGATTGGCGAGGTGGCGTTTGCACCGGCCATCAAACGAGGTGATGCGGGTTTTGAAGGTAAACCGGCGGTGATCCTCGGCATCCAGAAGCAACCTACTGCTGACACCATTGCGCTGACCCGATCCATTGAGTCCGCTCTGGGAGATATGAAACGCTCTTTGCCCGCAGGCATGGACGAGCCCAAGGTGACATTCCGCCAAGCCAGCTTCATTGAATCATCCATCACCACGCTACAAGGCAAGTTGATAGGCGCATCGATTTTTGTCGCGGTGATACTGTTTTTCTTCTTGGGTACGCTGCGGCCGACCATCATTGCGTTGACGGCCATTCCGGTTTCCATCTTCATGACGGCTCTGGTGTTCAAGTATTTCGGGCTATCCATCAACACGATGACGCTGGGCGGCCTAGCCATTGCCATTGGTGGCTTGGTGGATGACGCGGTTGTTGGTGTTGAGAACGTTATGCGCCGCCTCAAGGTGGACCGCGAGCGCCACCAGGACCATAGGTTGAACCCCCTGGAACTGGTCGCCAGCGCGACGATGGAAGTGCGCTCCGCCATTCTGTACGCCACCATCATCATCGTGCTGGTGTTCCTGCCGTTGTTTGCACTGCCGGGCATGGAAGGGCGCTTGTTTGTACCGCTGGGCATTGCCTTCATCGTGTCCACACTGGCTTCGCTGGTGGTGTCAGTCACTGTCACGCCGGTGCTGTCGTATTACCTGTTGCCGCGTATGCGTTCACTCAACCATGGCGACACCAAACTTCTGGCTTGGCTCAAGCGTGGTTACCAAAGCAACCTGCAGCGGGTGCTGAATGCGCCGAAGGCGGCACTGGTGGCGGGCGGTGTAGCTGTGCTACTGGCGGGGGTGGCCGTGCCGTTTTTTGCGAAAACCTTTCTGCCGCCGTTCAACGAAGGCACGCTGTTGGTCGGTCTGCGGCTCAACCCCGGCGTTACGCTGGCCGAAACTTCAGCTTTGGCACAACAGGCAGAGAAGCTGATCAGCAAGGTACCCGAGGTCACCCACGTGGGGCGGCGCAGTGGCCGTGCCGAGCTGGACGAACATGCCGAGGGTGTGCATGTCAGCGAGCTGGATGTGGGCCTCAAACCCGCGTCGGAGCTGACCCGGTCTATGGACGAGATTTCGGCAGACATCCGTTCCCGTTTGGTCAACCTGCCGGCGTCCATAGGCATTGGGCAACCGATTTCGCACCGCATAGACCACATGCTCTCGGGTGTTCGCTCACAAATCGCGATCAAGATCTTTGGTGACGATCTGGACACCTTGCGTGGACAAGCCGATCTGCTGCAATCCAAGTTGGCTGCCGTGCCTGGCATCGCCGACCTGGAAATCGAAAAGCAGGTCTTGGCACCGCAGATCAAGGTACGCGTGGACTACGCCGCAGCCGCGCAATACGGTGTGCCCACACCGCAAATTCTGACCACGTTGCAAAGCCTGGTCGAGGGCGAAAAGGTCACACAGATTGTGGAGGGCTCGCGGCGCTTTGCGCTGGTGGTGCGCTTGCCCGAGTCCGCACGTTCGGTGGAAGGCCTTGGCAACATTCTTTTGCAAACCCCCACCGGTGCCGTGCCGCTGTCCAAAGTAGCGACGATTGAAGACGGTGATGGCCCCAACCAGATCAGCCGCGACGACGGCAAGCGCCGCATCGTGTTGTCGGCCAATGCGCAAGGCCGGG
>CAYXWW010000198.1:2150-2500 GCA_964468905.1 uncultured Rhodoferax sp.
CCTTTGCCTGAGGGCTACTTCACGGCTTTGGAAGGTCAGTTCCAGGCGCAAGAAGAGGCTTCCAAACTGGTGGGCTTATTGTCCATCGTGTCTTTGGTGCTGATGTTTGTGGTGTTGTACAGCCGTTACCAGTCGGTCGCCCTGTCTGCACTGATCATGGTGAACATCCCGCTGGCGCTGGTGGGTGCGGTACTGGGCTTGTGGATATCGGGCCAGCCGCTGTCGGTGGCGGCCCTGGTGGGCTTTATCACGCTGGCTGGCATTTCCGTGCGTAACGGCATCCTGAAGGTCAGCCATTACATCAACCTGATGCGTTTTGAGGGCAAAGCGTTCGACCACAAGATGATCGT
>CAYXWW010000198.1:2510-6559 GCA_964468905.1 uncultured Rhodoferax sp.
GAGCCCGGTGCTTATGACGGCCCTGGTGACGGCCTTTGCGCTGGCACCGTTGTTGTTTGAGGCCGAGCGCCCCGGAACCGAGATATTGCACCCCGTTGCGGTGGTGATCTTCTCGGGGCTGATCAGCTCCACGCTGCTCGATACCTTTTTGACACCGGTCATGTTTTGGCTATTTGGGCGCAAGGACTCTGAACGCCTGATGGATGACCGCAATGCGGAAGCCTTCTGATTTTTTTAACCACCCTGAAAGGAACTTGTATGAAACTCTCTCACATCTTCGCAGCCCTCGCCCTGGTCGTTGCAGGCTCTGCTTTCGCTGCTGGCGACCATGATCACCACAAACCCATGCATGGAGGCATCGTAGTCGGCGGCAAGGCCATGGACTACGAACTGGTCGCCAAACCCGATGTACTGCACCTTTACCTGAGCGACCACGGCAAAGCCATGGATGCCAGCAAGGCCACCGCCAAGCTCACGCTGCTCACCGGAAGCGACAAGCAAGAGGTGGAACTGAAATCTGTGGGCGACAAGTTGGAAGCCAAGGGTAGCTTCAAGATTGCGGCTGGCACCAAGGTTGTTGCCGTGGTATCCCTGGCAGGCAAGTCGTCCACTGCGCGTTTTGTGCTGAAGTAGTTTTGGACAAGATCACCCTTTAGCCCTCTCGGCTATTGGGTGATTAGCTACGCTTTTCGTAGCAGGTGATGCACGAACATACTGACTGTTCCCCAGGTGGGTTGCTTTTTTGCGGCACTTCAAAGAAACCTGTTGACCCTGTAGTTACTACAGGTTGTGTAATCGATGAAGCACATTTTCGGAATGCCCTATGTCTACCCACACACCACTTTCAACACCTGTCCCAGACGACCACAGTACGCCACCAATCAAAGACGCTTGCTGTGGAGCTGGGTGTAATGACTTGGATACAACGCCCGACAAGCTCCCGGCGCAGGGAAGTGGAACGCAAACCGCGATCCGCATCATGCAGATGGACTGTCCCACCGAAGAAGGGCTGTTGCGCAGTAAGCTGGGTGGCATGAGTGGGGTGACAGGCATGCAGTTCAATCTGATGCAGCGTGTCTTGACGGTTGACCATGCGCCCAGCGCGATAGAGTCAATTCTGGAGGCCATCCGCTCGCTGGGTTTCACGCCCGAGGTAGCCACTGACGCAACGGTACAGACCGAGCCGGCCACCGAGCCCGATAAACCCTGGTGGCCCTTAGCATTGGCCGGGGTAGCGGCTGTGGCGTCCGAAGCTGTCGAGTGGGCCGGGCTGCCAACGTGGATGGCCGCCGCACTGGCGCTGCTTGCGGTATCGGCCTGCGGTTTGACCACTTACAAGAAAGGTTGGATTGCGATCCGCAATGGCCAGCTCAACATCAACGCACTGATGAGCATCGCCGTGACTGGTGCGCTCTTTTTGGGCCAGTGGCCCGAGGCGGCGATGGTGATGGTCTTGTTCACGGTCGCGGAGCTGATAGAAGCGAAGTCGCTGGACCGGGCGCGCAATGCCATCAAGGGGCTGATGCAGCTCACACCCGAGCGCGCCACGGTGCTACAGGCTGACGGCAGTTGGTTAGAAGTGGCGGCCAAATCGGTGGCGGTGGATGCCCGTGTGCGCATCAAACCAGGGGAGCGCATTGCGCTGGATGGAACCATCACGAGCGGGCGCTCCACTATCAACCAGTCTGCCATTACCGGTGAGAGCCTGCCGGTGGAAAAAGCCGAGGGGGACCAAGTGTTCGCCGGCACCGTCAACGAATCCGGTTCGTTTGAATACACGGTTACCGCCGCTTCAACGGACAGCACGCTGGCCCGCATCATCCACGCCGTGGAAGAGGCCCAGGGCGCACGGGCACCCACCCAGCGTTTTGTTGACCAATTCGCCCGCATTTACACACCAGTGATTTTTGCCATAGCGCTGGCCATTGCGGTTGGTGCACCGCTGCTTCTGGGCGGTAGTTGGTTTGAGTGGGTCTACAAGGCGCTGGTGTTGTTGGTCATCGCCTGTCCATGCGCGCTGGTGATCTCGACGCCGGTGACTATCGTCAGCGGTCTTGCTGCGGCGGCTCGCCAGGGCATTTTGATCAAGGGAGGTGTATATCTGGAAGAGGGTCGCAAGCTCAAATGGCTAGCACTGGACAAAACCGGCACCATCACCCACGGCAAACCGGTGCAAACGGATTTCACGGTGCTGAACGGTGGTGATGCGGCACAGGTGCGCAGTCTGGCCGCCAGCCTGGCCGCCCGCTCCGACCACCCTGTGTCGCGTGCGGTGGCCCAGGCAGCGAAAGCAGATGGAGTTGTGCTGTTCGAAGTCGATGGTTTCGAGGCCTTGCCCGGGCGTGGGACGAAGGGTGCCATGGACGGCAAGCTGTACTACCTGGGCAACCACCGTCTGATCCATGAGCAGGGGCGCTGTTCAGATGAGTTAGAGGCCCAATTAGCCACCTTGGAAAAACAGGGCAAAACAGTCATCCTGTTAACGGATGAACGGGTTGTTCAAGGCATGTTCGCTGTAGCCGACACAGTCAAGGAAAGCAGTCGCCAGGCAATTGCAGAATTACACGCACTTGGCATCAAGACCGTGATGCTGACGGGTGACAACGCCCACACAGCGTCTGCCATTGCCGCGCAGGTGGGCATAGACGAAGCCCGTGGCGACCTGCTGCCCGAAGACAAGCTCAAGGCCATTGAAGCGAAGATTGGCGAGGGCGGCGCGGTCGGCATGGTCGGTGACGGCATTAACGACGCACCGGCACTGGCACGGTCTGACATCGGTTTTGCCATGGGTGCGGCCGGAACAGGCACAGCAATAGAGACCTCCGACGTGGCGCTGATGGACGACGACCTACGCAAGCTGCCGCGTTTTGTGAGCCTGTCCCGCCGCACCCATGCCGTGTTGGTACAAAACATCGTGTTGGCGCTGGGTATCAAAGCCGTGTTTCTGGTGCTGACACTGGCCGGTGTGGGCACGATGTGGATGGCGGTATTTGCCGATGTAGGGGCCAGTTTGCTGGTGGTTGGCAATGGGCTGCGCCTCTTGCGTGTACGTAAAGAGGGTTAAGACCATGGAGATTATTCAGCCATCACCCACCGCCCAGTCAGACAAAGACCTAGCTGGCTGGCGGCAAAACACTGCGCTGCTGGACTACGACCACACTGCAATTCGAGCTCTGATCAAACAGCGTTGTTGGATGCAACTTGAGGAGCACGCACGAATCGGCGCCGTCTATAACTTTGTGCGTGACGATATTGCCTTTGGATACAACGCGTCGGACGACCTGCCGGCCTCAACGGTGCTGGCCGATGGCATTGGTCAATGCAATACCAAAGGCACCTTGCTGATGGCATTGCTGCGGGCGGTAGGCGTGGCCTGCCGCTTCCACGGGTTCACGATTGACAAGGCGCTGCAGAAAGGTGCGATCACCGGCATCGCTTACGAGCTCGCACCGTCCAGCATCATCCACAGTTGGGTGGAGATCTGGACTGAAGCCAAGTGGATTCGCCTGGAAGGCTTCATTCTGGATCGCAAGTATTTGCGTGCTCTGCAACGGCGATTTGTTGACCATCGTGGTGCTTTCTGCGGGTATGGTGTTGCGACACCCAACTTGCAAAAGCCATCAGTGGATTGGGTTGGTAAAGACACTTTCATCCAGAAAGACGGCATCAACAAAGACTTCGGACTGTTCGACTCTCCGGACGATTTTTATGCGCAGCATGGTGTCAACCTGAGCGGGATCAAGCGGTGGGTCTATAAGCATGTCATCCGCCATGCGATGAACCGCAATGTCCAACGCATTCGTGTCGGCTAGCGTTATGACGTTCTCCGTAGTCAAAAGTTACCCACGCGTGTTCTGGCTTTTTGCTGTGGCGATATTGATGACCCTGGACCAGGCTTCGAAGTCCTACTTTCTCAATACGATCCCGCATGGGTCTACAGTGGTGGTCACCGAGTGGTTCAATCTGGTCCACCGTCTCAACGCTGGAGCTGCATAGTATGCGTTCGGCCATCCCCTATTGACCACTGACGGCAATCGTGGCTGACAGTC
>CAYXWW010000199.1:0-6536 GCA_964468905.1 uncultured Rhodoferax sp.
TGAGGCCGTTTTTCAGGTCTTTGTGGCGCTGGCCGATGACTTGCAAATCCAGCGTCAGCACCAGGGCGCTGCAACCGGCTTTGCGTGCGCGCTCGATAATGGCGGCCATGGCGTCGCGGTCCCGCATCATGTACAACTGAAACCAGAACGGGGCTGTGGTGTTGGCCGCGACGTCTTCTATGGAGCAAATGCTCATGGTCGACAAAATGAACGGAATGCCAAATTTTTCGGCAGCACGGGCGGCCTTGATTTCACCATCGGCATGTTGCATGCCGGTTAAGCCCACTGGCGCAATGGCGACAGGCATCTTCACGTCAATGCCCACCATTTTGGTAGCAGTGCTACGGTTCTCCATGTTGACGGCCACGCGCTGGCGCAATTTGATTTTTTGAAAATCTGTCTCGTTCGCGCGGTACGTGCTCTCGGTCCATGAGCCTGAATCGGCATAGTCGTAGAACATGCGGGGCACGCGCTGCTGGGCGAGCACGCGGAGGTCTTCAATATTGGTGATGGTGGGCATGCGGGTGTCTCCTAGTTGCAGGGGATATTAGTCGTACTGCGTTCTGGCTGGCGTGAAATCCGCCCTTGGCGGTTTGAATTTTTTTGTTGAGATGGGCTAGACTGCGCCGTGCCCATCGCCTTGGGGTGGCCGCTGTCCGATTCAAAACAACAATTAGGAGCAAAAACCATGATGCTATGGGGTGCCATTTGGGGAGCCATTCTGGGGCTTTCAGTCAGTCGGCATGACGAAGAGTTTGGAATGGTGATGGGTGCCCTGCTCGGCGTCATTGCCGGATGGACCTTGCGCAATGCGGTACGCAAAGAAGTCCGCGCTGAGGTGTTGCGCGCGTCGGCTGTGCCAGATGCACACGAGGGCAAGCGCTCTGAAGCGCCGCATGCGACAGAAGCTCCGCCGCCCGTTGTAGCGGCACCCGTGCTGGTTGTTTCCCAAGCAGAGCACGTGCGTGATGCAGACGCGGTGGACGTGCCCGCGATGGAGGCACGTCAGCAACCCGATTTCAAGGACACCATGCCGGGCGCGCCAACTGCCCAAGCCCCGCATGACGATGTGGGCGACCAATCGGCAAGCCGTCCGATCGAAGATGCAGCCCCACACGGCCCCGATCTTCTGACACGCGGATTTGCCGCTGCGCGCAATTGGCTGTTGGGTGGCAACACCATTGTGCGGATGGGCGTGTTGGTGTTGTTTGTGGGTCTGGCGTTTTTGGCCAAGTACGCCATCGACAACGCCATGCTGCCGCCTGAGCTGCGCCTGGCGGCCATTGGTGGCGCGGGCATTGCCCTATTTGTATTCGGCTGGAAGCTGTACCTACGCCAGCCAGACCGCCTGGCCTATGCGCTGACCTTGCAGGGCGCGGGTGTCGGTGTGTTGTACCTCACCGTGTTTGCCGCGTTCAGGCTTTACCAGTTTTTACCGGCGAGTGCTGCGTTTGCGGTTTTGGGCTTGGTGTGCGCATTCTCTACGGCCATTGCGCTGCTGCAAAACGCCATGCCCATGGCCTTTATCGGCTTTGCGGGTGCATTTGCAGCGCCGATTTTGCTGTCTACCGGGCAGGGTGACCATGTGGGCTTGTTTAGCTATTACCTGCTGCTGGGTGCAGCCATCGTCTTTGTAGCGTGGCTGCGGGCTTGGCGGGCGCTCAATCTGCTGGGCTTCTTCGCTACTTTTGGCGTGGCCACCGCGTGGGGTGCGCTGAAGTACCTGCCTGAACATTTCGCGAGCACCGAGCCGTTCTTGATCGCCTTCTTTGCACTGTACCTGGCAGCCAGTTTGATGTATGCCACGCGCCATAGTCTGCAGCCTAAAAAGGCTGTAGACGCCACGCTGATTTTCGGCCTCCCGCTGGTGGCGTTTGGCCTGCAGGCCGCACTGGTGCGCGAGATCGAGTATGCAACTGCCTTTTCATCGCTAGCCCTGGGGGCTGTCTATTTGGCACTGGGCGCGTGGGCGCTGAAACGTGCTGGTTCCACCAACGATGGTGGGGTAGGGCAGTGGCTGGCAGAGTGCTTTTTGGCATTGGGCCTGGGCTTTGTTACGCTGGCCGTGCCACTGGCGCTGGACGCACGCTGGACCAGTGCCGTGTGGGCAGCAGAGGGTGCTGCGGTCTACTGGATGGGGCAGCGTCAGGACCGCTGGCTGGCACGCCTGGCCGGTCTGGCATTGCAGTTGTTTGCCGCCCTGAGTTACCTGGGGTCGATCGATGGCGTGCAGGTATCCAACTGGCCATTGGCTAATCCAGCATTCATTGGCGGCGTGCTGTTGGCGGGGTCGGCATTAGCTATTGCACACTGGGCACGCAGTGCGGCCACAGCATCTGGCTCAGCAGGTATCAAACAGTTCGTGGCGTTGGAGCGGTCGCTGTCGCCCCTGCTGTTCTGGGTGGGATTCTTGTGGTTTCAATTTGCAATGGTGACAGAGATCGAGCGCGCAACTCTCGATGCTGATGGTCTTTGGACCCCCGTATTTGGCAGTGTTTTGCAGTCCTATCTGGAGATGTTGGTCTGGCTGGCCAGTGCGTGGGTGGCGCACCGCCTCGCGTTGCCCGCACGGGTCAAGCCTTGGTCCATCGCAGCCACGCCTGCGTGGTTCTCATTGCCCATCATGCTGCTGGTCGCGCAGCACGGCATGGTGGGTGTCCACCACGTGTTCCAGTCGTGGGGTTGGCTGGTCTGGCCCGTGGCGTTGGTCTTGCACTTTGCCACACTGCGCCGTGTAGACGCAATGGCTCCACAGCGCTGGTGGTCTTGGGTCCACAGTGGCGGTGTCTGGTTGATCGTTTTGCTCACGGGCAACGCGCTGGTGTGGGTTGTGCAACAGGCGCAATTGCGCGGCACCTCGTGGGCCGGTGTAATCCTGCTCGTGGCCAGCGTCATGGTTCTGTTGGGGCTGACCTGGCGCAAGCTCTACGTGGCTGACAGCGGTGTACGTAACCGCTGGCCGTTGGACCGGTTTGCTACCGCCTACCTGTGGCGCGCCGCTGTGCCATTGGCCGTGGCTGTGGCGTGGGGCGCCTTGTTGGTCGCAGTGCATTCCAGTGGCAATGCCCGACCGTTGCCCTTTGTGCCCTTGCTCAACCCAACCGACTTGACGGTGGCGTTGGCACTGGCCGCTTGCACCTTGTGGTTGACCCGACTGCGGCAGAGCGACTTGGCCATACCGCAGGGTATACAGCATGTGCGCTGGACGTTGCTCTTGGTGGGGCTGGCCTTTGTGGCTGTCAACACGGTGTGGCTGCGCGTGGCACACCACTTTGCAGGGGTGCCTTGGCATGCGGACCGTTTGTTTGAATCGTTCACTGTGCAGACTGGCTACTCCATCCTGTGGACGTTGCTGGCGATGGCGTTGATGCTGGTTGCACACCGCCGCACCGCGGTGGGTTATGCGCGCCCGGTTTGGATGGGCGGTGCAGCACTGCTGGGTCTAACGGTCGCAAAGTTGTTCTTGATCGATCTCTCCAACCGGGGTGGGTCAGAGCGCATCGTGGCCTTCATTGCTGTGGGCGTGTTGATGCTGGTGGTCGGTTACTTTGCGCCCATTCCACCCGCTTCATCGAATACGCCCACAACCGAAGCAGACCCCAAGCCAACGGAGGAGGAAGCAGCATGACAGTCCGTTCTTTGCGTGAAGGTGTGCGGGCAATTGCACTGGTCTTCTTTGCTTGTCTAGCCTCGGTGGGTGGTGTAGTGACTGCTGCCCAAGCTCCGCAGGCGAGCGACTTTGCATGGCGTGGCACCCTAGCATTGCCCGCGGGCTCCAGCCTGGCGCGTGTGGAGGTGCCGGTGCAAGCCTTGCTGCATATGCAAAGCAGCGCGGCGCATGACTTGCGGGTCTTCAATGCCGCTGGTGCGGTTGTACCCTTTGCCCTGTTGGGTAGTGCGGACTTGAGCCGCACTGTGCCGGCAGTCCAAACCGTTGCCTACCCTGCCTACCCATTGTTCGCCGCTAGCAGTGGCGCGAATCCAATGCGCGGGGGCGTAGAGGTGCGGGTTGAATCGGCAGGCCAGCACACCACAGCATGGGTGCGCATGGACCCTGCTGATTCCCCCCAAGCTGGTGCATCAGATGCGCAGCCGCTGCAAGCAGTTTTGTTTGACCTGCGTGCAGAGAAGCAGACGTTGGATGCATTGGTGTTGACGCTGGACTTGCCACACAACGCACTGGTGCCCATTGCGGTTTCCACCAGTGCCGATTTGAAGGACTGGACCACGGTGGCGACACAAGGCCCCTTGTTCCAGTTTGACGGTACTGATGCGCCTACCAGCCACACGCTAGCGCTGCGGCAGCCGCAATCCGTGCAAGGGCGCTACCTGCGTCTGGCTTGGCCGGGCCATGCTGGGGTCACCGTGCGCTCGCTGACCGGGCGTGTGGCATCGGTGTTGACCCCGCCTGCGCCATTGCGCACCGCGCTGCCGCCGGGCACACTGGACAGCAGTGGTGCCCTAGTGTGGAGCTTGCCGTTTGCCACGCCTCTGGCTGCTGTCCACTTGCAAGCGCTGCAAGACAACACCCTGGTGCCAGTGCGCATTCAAGGGCGTGAAGACCGTGGTGGTCAGGCCACCGCAGCCCAGCCTTGGCGCACGCTGGCTACATCGGTGGTGTACCGCCTGGATACGGTGGGACAGGGCAGCAACAACCCGCCCACGCCGCTGCACAGCGCATCGGTACGGGCACTGCGGGTAGAGTCACCTCAGGGTGCCACCCTGCCCAGTGGCGGTTTGCAGGCCAGTGTGGAATTTGCGCCGGTGCAACTGGCGTTCCTTGCCTCCGGCGCCGGGCCGTTTACCCTGGCTGTGGGTCGTGCGCAAACGCCAGCGGCTGCGGTGGATGTATCGCTGTTGGGCGCGGTGTCGCCAGAGCGATTGAGTGCCTTGCCGTTGGCCACCGTTGCCAATGTGGAAGTCCGCCCCGCCGGTGCAGGGCAAGGCGTGCTGACCGGCGCAGTTTTCGATTGGCTGCCTGCGGGGACCTCACTGCGTAGCCTGCTGTTGTGGCTGGTGTTGGGTGTGGGCGTGTTGGTACTGGGCGGCGTGGCCTATTCGCTGATGCGGCAGTTGGCTGCTCGCCGCTAATCGCTATATGCAAAAAGTGCTACTAGCCCTCGTGGAATATGCTTAGGCTGCTATCTAATTAATAGCTAATAATGGGAGTTTTTGAGACTGTGCTCGGCGCAAGCAGGGGTAGTTGCCCGTGCATTTCCCTTGATGCCCACCCCGCCATCACTGTCGCAGATACTTCTCGAACGCTTCGATCGGCAAGGGCCTGCTGAATAAATAGCCCTGGTAAGCGTGGCAGCCGATGCCTTCCAGAAAAGCGCGTTGGCTTTCAGTCTCCACGCCTTCGGCGATGACGTTCATGTCCAGCCCTATGCCCATGGTGATCAGTGCGCGGGCAATGGTTTCATCGTGCCGCGAGCCTGGCAGGTTGCGCACAAAGGCTTTGTCGATCTTGATCTGGTCTAGCGGCAGCTGGGTCAGATAGGACAGCGACGAATAGCCGGTGCCGAAGTCGTCCATGGAAAAAAGCACATTCAATTGTTTGATGGCTTGCATCTTGGCAATGGTGTCTGCCACATCATGCAACATCATGCTTTCCGTGAGCTCCAATTTAAGGCGTTGTGGATTGGCACCACTGGTGGCAAGCACACTGTGTACCTGCTCGGCAAAATCTGGCTGGTTGAATTGGCGTGCACTGACGTTGACCGCGATTTTGAGTTCGCGCGTCAAAGGGTCGCGCGACCATTCCCGAATCTGGCTACATGCCGTCTCCAGGACCCAGCGCCCAATGGGCAGAATCAAGCCCGTGTCTTCGGCCAGTGGAATAAATTCGTCCGGCGGTACGAGTCCGCGTTGCGGGTGCTGCCAACGCAGCAATGCTTCGGCCCCAATGACGCGCATGTCGGTGTCTACCTGTGGCTGGTAGTAAAGGCGCAATTCATCGCGTGCGATGACTTTGTGCAATGCGTTCTCCAAGACGCTGCGCCGGTCGAGTGCTTCTTGCAGCGATGGATCAAAAAAGCACAGCTTGCCGCGCCCGGTTGATTTGGCCTGGTACAACGCCAAATCTGCGTGCTTGAAGAGCGATTCCACAGAATCCTGCCCGTGAAATAAGTCGACTCCTATGCTGGTCTTACAGTGGTATTCCAGGCCATTCAGGTTGAAGGGCTTGGCCAGTACATCACGCAGCTTTTCGCCGAGGTGGGATGCCAACTTGGCGGCTTCATCCGGCGTTTTGCCCAGATCTTCCATCACAACAACGAATTCATCGCCGCCTTGGCGTGCCACGGTGTCGGTGGCTCGCACGCCTTCGCGCAAGCGCTGTGCCACATCAACGAGAAGTAGATCGCCCACATCGTGTCCGCGTGAATCGTTGAGCGCCTTGAAGTGGTCAAGGTCTACAAAAAACAATGCACCGTAAAGACCACTGCGTGCGCACGTGGCAACCGCTTTGGCTAGGCGGTCCTGTAGCAGGCGTCGATTGGACCCAACACTTTTTGAAAACACTCTTGGCAACTGCG
>CAYXWW010000200.1:0-6516 GCA_964468905.1 uncultured Rhodoferax sp.
AGCCTGAATTTGTCCAACGCCGTGGCGGTTACGGTGTTTGAGGCGTGGCGACAGAATGGGTTTCAGGCATAGTGCCGCGCGATGAACTCGGCTACGCACACCGGCTTGTCGCTGCCCTCCAGCTCAGTGGTCACTGCCCACGTCACCTGCGTGCAGTTCTTTTCCAGTGAGTCGCAGGCCAATAGCTTCATCCGCGCACGCAAGCGGCCTCCAACAGGAACCGGGGCAGTAAAGCGCACTTTGTTCAAGCCATAGTTAACGCCCATACCAGCCTCAGCAATCGTCAAGCTCGACGCCATAAAACGCGGCAACAGTGACAAGGTTAAAAACCCGTGTGCAATGGGCCCGCCAAACGGCCCCGCGGTGGCACGCGCCACATCGACATGTATCCACTGGTGGTCGCCCGTGGCCTGTGCAAACAAATTAACTTGCTCCTGGGTAATGGTGATCCAGTCACTGACAGCGACCTCCTGGCCGATCAAGGGACGCAGTTGCGCAAATGTTTCAAAGGTTTGCAAGGTCACGCGTCCAGCCACTGGCACAGCCCGCGCCACTGCTCCAGGTCTTTCTCGACACGGCCCGGGGCCACATCAAAAAGCGTGAGCCCACGGGCAGCCAGGTGGATGTAATTCTGCGTATCGCGCAAGTAACCCAGCACCGGCGTACCCAGCTGGTCTACAAATTCATGCAAATGGTCCGCAGCCAGGGTACGTGCATCTACCCGCATACCCACCAGGGCAATCTGGGTTTTTGCAGCGTGTTTGCTTTGCATCAGCTCATCCAGAAAGGCGCGGGTGGCAAAAATATCAAACACACTGGGCTGCAGTGGTACCACGATGCGGTCTGCCATTTTGACAACCTCGCTCAACCGCTTGCCATGCAGACCGGCCGGTGTGTCCAGCACGACGTGGGTTGTGCCTTTGGGTGGCTGGGCAATGTTGTCTGCATCTATTTCCCAGCTGGCTATGGGTCGTGCAACAGGCGGGCGCAGCCCCAGCCACAAGCGAGATGACTGTTGGCGGTCAATGTCCCCCAACATCACAGCGTGGCCGCGCGCAGCAAAGTAGCCTGCTATGTTGGTCGACAGCGTGGACTTGCCGACGCCACCCTTGGGGTTGGCTACAACTACGATTGGCATGGCATCTCCTGTGCAGTGGGGGAA
This sequence comes from uncultured Rhodoferax sp., assembly GCA_964468905.1. GTDB lineage: Bacteria > Pseudomonadota > Gammaproteobacteria > Burkholderiales > Burkholderiaceae_C > Allorhodoferax. The sequence goes on from CAYXWW010000200.1 coordinate 1,163, forward strand.
TGGTGTGGCAATATTAGCGCCATGGAACACCTACCCTCCTGGTTAATCAATAGCTTTATTTACCTCAGCGCTGCCGTCATCGCCGTGCCCTTGAGCCGGGCGCTGGGCTTGGGCTCAATCATCGGCTATCTGGCCGCAGGCATTGCCATTGGCCCATGGGGCCTGGGATTTGTGACCAATGTACAAGACATATTGCATTTCGCCGAATTCGGCGTGGTGTTGATGTTGTTTTTGGTGGGGCTGGAGCTAGAGCCCAAACGCCTGTGGAGCCTACGCAGGCCCATTTTTGGCTGGGGTAGTGCACAGGTGGCGGGCTGCGCGGCTGCCCTGTTTGGGGCAGCCTGGGCCTGCGGCGTGGCATGGCCGATTGCACTGGTGGGTGCGTTGGGCCTGGCACTTTCCAGCACGGCCATTGCACTGCAGGTGATGGGCGAGCGCAACCTGCTGCCTACTAGTAGCGGGCAGGCGGGCTTTTCGATCCTGCTGTTTCAGGATGTAGCTGCCATTCCGATATTGGCCCTGCTGCCACTTCTGGGCGTATCTTTAGAGTCAAATCAACCGGTAGCCCCCGTAGAACGGGTGCAAGAAGCTATCACAATCATAGCGGTCGTAGTCGGCATTGTGGTGGTTGGCCGACTCGCCTTGCGACCGCTGTTCCGGTGGATTGCCCATAGCAAGACGCCGGAGATCTTTACTGCTGCCTCGCTGTTGCTGGTAGTTGGCATTGCCGCACTCATGCAGTCGGTGGGGCTTTCGATGGCACTAGGGGCTTTTCTGGCCGGCGTACTGCTTGCAGAAAGTGAGTACCGTCGTGAGCTGGAAACCAACATCGAGCCATTCAAGGGCTTGCTGCTGGGCTTGTTCTTCATCGCCGTGGGCATGGGGGTGGACTTGGGCATATTGCGGGATTCTCCAATGCAGATGGCCATCGTCGTTTTGGGCTTTCTGGCGCTCAAAGGCATCGTGATCTACGCAATAGCGCGCACCATGCAATTGCCGTTTCAAGAGCGACCCGTATTTACGTTGTTGCTGGCACAGGGTGGCGAATTTGCATTTGTCGTGTTTCAAGCGGCTGCCGGTGCGAATGTGCTGCCGGTCCAAACCGCATCGCTATTGGTGGGGGCGGTGGCCGTGTCCATGCTGGTGAGCCCGCTGATACTGGTGGCGATCGACAAACTGTTGCTGCCACGCTTTGCCAACTGTGGCGTACCCGTTTTGGATGAAATTTCCGAGGAACAGCATGCGCCGATCCTGGTGGCAGGCTTTGGGCGCTATGGGCAGATTGTGTCGCGGGTGCTGCTGGCAAACGGCCAAGCCTGCACGGTGCTGGACCATGACGCAGAGATGATTGAAGCCGCCCGAAAATTTGGCTACCGTGTTTTCTACGGTGACGCAACACGGCTGGATTTGCTGCGCACGGCGGGCGCTGCGCAGGCAAAGGTTCTTGTGGTGGCCGTAGACGATGTGGGACAGTCGCTGGACATCGTCGATCTGGCACGCGAACATTTCCCGCAACTCGAAATTGTGGCCCGTGCCCGCGATGTGACCCACTGGAACCAACTACGCGACCGCGGCGTGATGCTGGTACAGCGTGAATTGTTTGAATCCAGCCTGTTGAGCGCGCGCAGCGTGCTGGAGCTGATGGGCCAAACACCCGATGCGGCCGAACAAGTGGCGAAACTCTTTCGCCAGCACAACCTGGAGCTTTTTGAGCAACTGCACCCGCACTACAAAGACCGCGCAAAGCTGATCTCGGTCGTCAAGCAAGGCCGTCAGCAGCTTGAAGAGCAGATGGCCCGCGAGCGGGGTGAATCTACCCCCACACGCTAAACCGACTCAACGCTGCGGCGGGGGTGGCAGCGTTTCGGGCGAAGGCGGTGGCGGTACCTGCGTCTGCGGCGCAGCGGGAGGCGGTGGTGGTGGGTAGTACGGTGCTTGCGGCGCTGGTGCAACTACGGCGGGGGGCTGCTGCACATAGACCACGGGAGCCGGTTGCCGAACGTAGTGTCGCGAAGGCTGGTTGTTTTTAGACACCATGCACTGCTCGTACGCAATGTCGTAGCGTTGCTGCGCACTGCGCCCGTCTTGTGCACTGTTGCCCGCACCGACCATAGTGCCCATCATCAGCCCGGTGGCCGCACCAGCACCGGTATTGTTGTAGCGCCTGCCACTGGTCGCGGAGCCAACAGCCGCGCCCAGCAAGGTACCCACAATCGCCGCACCCACAACGGTTTCCCCCCGTGTATCGGGCCCCAGCGTCTGTTGCGCGTAGCCACGGCAAAATTGGTCTTCAGCGGCGAATAGGTCCAACGGCTTGCCCGGCGTGGGCATCACCGCCACGTGAGGGCCTTGGGGTGCATGGGCGCAGCCAAAAAGGCCAGCCACGCAAGCCAGCACGATGGCGCGTTGTAGATGGGTTCGGATATTTTTCATCGAGAAGCTCCCGGTGGGGTTGCGGGCACAGTCTTCCAGCCACTGGGGCAGGTTGCCACATAGGGGTAATACGCTTGGGCCGCGTCACAGAAGTACCAGTATTGCACCGCAGGCTGGCTGCTCACGGGTGGCGCAGCGGGGGCCATTTGTACCGGCGCAGGCGCTGGCAACTGAATCACCACGGGTGGCGCTTGTTCTATTACGATGGGACGGTAGGGATCAGGATAGGGGTAAACCGGTTGGGAATGGAAATACCAGACGCCTCCCACAACCCACCACCAGCCATGGCGCCCACCATGCCAACCATGGTTCCATGCGCCAGAACGCCAATGGTGCAGATCGCGGCTGCCAAAGTGGCGAATATCGCCATGCCAACCGCCGTGATGGTGTCGGTGCTGGGCCTGCAGGGTAAGGGGTGCAAGACTGAACAGTGCAGCTAACGCAAAGGGCCAGACAATCGACGGCTTCATGGAGATACCCATTCAAATGTAACTATCGGGCGAAATGAACCCAAACACCGCTTTCAACGCCTGAGTGCGCAAAATGGCTGACGCAAGTTGCACTTCTTTACATGGATCGAAGATAGAACGCAAAGTTCCAGGCCAACACCTGGAACTACTCAAGCCAATCCATCCCACAACAATTTGACGCCAGTCAAAAACATGCCGACATACAAAAAGCGGTAGAACAGTACTTGACCAATGCGCCGGGCCAGGGTAACCCCGATCCAGACGCCCAGCGGAGCCAAGGGCAATAGGACCAGCGAGGTTGCCATGTTGCGCCAATCCAGCAGGCCCAACAAGCCATACGGAATCCATTTAGCAAGGTTCACCACGAAGAAAAAGAAGGACATCGTGGCGGTGTACTGCACTGGCGATAGCCTCAGCGGGATGATGTAGGCCGATATGGGCGGGCCGCCTGCGTGGGCAATAAAGCTGGTAAATCCCGATGTAGTGGTCAAAATCGCACCCAGCCAGCGCGGCGGTGGTGGACTATCGGAGCGTGGCGGAAACACCAGCCGCTGGGCCAAAAAAAGCAGCGTAAACGCCCCCACAATGGCCGCTACGGTGTGGGGATTCAAAATTTTGAAAAGCAGTGCACCCACCACAATGCCCAGCACACCAAACGGCACCAGAAATTTCAACAGCGCCCAATCAAAGTCTTTGCGAAAAGCGGTGATACCCAATACATCCATCAGCAAAAGTATCGGCATCAAAATGGCCGCAGCCTCGGGCACCGTTACTGTCAGCGCCATCATGGGTACCGCCAGCGAGCCAAAACCAGCGCCAAAGCCGCTCTTACTCACACCCAGCAAAAGCACGGCGGGAACGGCAACTGCGTAGAAAAAAGGATCAGCAATGAAGGGGAAAGTCACGATACCGCCATGTTAACCTTGCGGCATGTTTAGCCCCTCACAAGCCGATGTACGCCGCTTCTTCTGCTCTGTTTATGCCAAAGCCCGCGCAGGAATTGCCCTGGAAGCTATAGAAACCATAGCAAGTCAATGGATGGATGAGCACCCCGAATACGCCCAGGATTTCAGCGATGTGGACGCTGCACTGGCCAGCATGACCGAGGTGCAAGAAGGCCGCACCAACCCGTTTTTGCACCTGTCCATGCATTTGTCGATCAGTGAGCAATGCAGCATTGACCAGCCGCGCGGCATTCGGCAGGCAATTGAACTGCTCACGCACCGTCGCAATTCACTGCACGCGGCCCACCATGAAGCCATGGAGTGCCTGGGCCAGATGCTATGGGAGAGCCAGCAGGCCGGACGCCCGCCCCAAGGCGACGCCTACATTGCCTGTGTTCAGCGCCACGCCACGCGCGACTGACGGTGCAATAGACCACAAAAAAGGCCGCTTGGTTAGCGGCCTTTTGCGGGGTAGCTTGGAAGAAGCAATTACTTGAATTTCTTCTGTGGCACGGTCTTCAGATCGCCGGGCAGACCACCAATGTAGTTTGCCATTTCTTTCAGCTCGGCATTGGAGAATTGCTTGACCATTCCGCCCATGATGGCGTTGCCACGACCAATTTGCGGGTTGCCCTCTGTTTTGTAAGCCTTGAGGGCCACAAACAGATAGTCGCTGTGCTGACCAGCAATCTTGGGGTAGGCTGGGTCAATAGGCTTGCTGAAATTGTCACCGTGGCAAGATACGCAACCGCCTTTGGTTATCAGCTCCATGGCTTTGGCAGAACCATCCGCCGCCTTTGTTGGCGCTTCTGCGCCTGCCACCACACCATTGGATTCATAGTAGGCAGACAGGTCGGCGATGTCTTGATCCGTCAGTGAATCGGCAATGCCGCGCATGGTGGGGTGTTTGCGTTCACCCTTTTTGTAGGCGTTCAGTGCTGAGGCAATGTACTTGCCGCCTTGACCGGAAATTTTGGGAACCTTGTGGATTTCCGGGAAACTGGCTTGGTAGCCAATGATTCCGTGGCAACCAATGCACATTGCATTTTTTGACTCACCTTGCTTGGCATCTCCCTTGATATCCTGCGCTGAGGCAGAAAAAGTGCTCAATTGAGCGACTAGGGCAACGAAAACGGGCAGCAGCAGTTTGTTCATTTTGCAAGGACAATCAGACAATGTTTGATGTAAATCTTATTTTGATTATATCGACCAGTGTTTCACGCTCCGAACTCCCGCCTCCCGCGGCTTTTTGCATCCATTTTTGCCCTGCCCGCATAACGCCATGAAATTCCAAGGAACCAAGAATTACGTTGCCACCCAAGACCTGATGCTCTCGGTCAACGCTGCCATCACCTTGCAGCGCCCGTTATTGGTCAAGGGCGAACCGGGTACCGGCAAGACCATGCTGGCCGAAGAAGTGGCCCAGGCGCTGGACATGCCCTTGCTGCAATGGCACATCAAATCCACCACTAAGGCGCAGCAAGGCTTGTACGAATACGATGCGGTG
>CAYXWW010000201.1:0-6508 GCA_964468905.1 uncultured Rhodoferax sp.
TACCAGTGAGACCACTTACACTGCATTCCGTTGCGCTTTGTACTTGAATCCGCCGGGTCGAATAGGGAGGTAGCCCTCGTGGAATGTGCGATAGCAGCTATTCTATTGATAGCACCCGCCCCGGGTTCATGGTGTTCTGCGGGTCCAGCGCCTGCTTGACCGCGCGCATCATGCCTAGCGCTACGGGTGATTTGTAGTGTTCCAGCTTCTCACGCTTTAGGCCGCCAATACCATGCTCGGCAGAGATGGATCCATTGAAGCGGGCCACCATGTCATAGACCAACGCGTTGACACCGTGCTCTTGTTCACGCAAAAAGGCTTTGGCATCTGCATCCACAGGCGCTTGCACGTTGTAGTGCAGATTGCCGTCGCCCAGGTGGCCGTAGTTGACCAGTCGCACGCCAGGGAAGGCTTGCGCCAGGGCTGCGTCGGTCTGCTCTACAAAGTCTGGAATGCGGGATACGACGATGGAAATGTCGTGCTTGATGTTCAAGCCTTCCTGCGCTTGCGCCAGCGGAATGCTCTCGCGGATGTGCCACAGCGCGCGCGCCTGGGCAATGCTCTCCGCCACTACCGCATCGACCACACAGCCTTGCTCCATGGCAATTTCTAGCAAGCGCTCAAAGCGTTCGCGGGCGTGGGCCTCAGACTCTTGGTCTGAGTTTTCCAGCACCACGCAATATGGGTAACCCGCCGCAGCGCCGGGCCGCCCCAAGCAAGGCGCGTCCCCCTCGGGGGGCAGCGAACCACACGCAGTGGGGCGCGTGGGGGCCATATTCGTTTGAAACGGCACCTGCAGTTGCGGGAAATGCTTGGTCACCAAGCTCAATGCAAATTGCCCCATCACCTCAAAACCGGTGAGCCCTGCACCCACATGCTGGTGCGCCAAGCCCAGCAACTGCACGGCCGCTTGAAGCGAAGGCACAGCCACAAAGGCGGTGAGCATGGACGCTGGCATGGGGTAGAGCTTCATCGTGGCGGCGGTAATGATGCCCAGCGTTCCCTCGGAGCCAATCAACAGGTGGCGCAGGTCGTAGCCCGTGTTGTCTTTGCGCAGGCCCGTCAGGCCATCCCAAATCTCCCCCTGTGGCGTTACCACTTCCAGCCCCAGGCACAGTTCGCGGGTGTTGCCGTAGCGCACAACCTGGGTGCCACCGGCATTGGTGCCCAAGTTGCCGCCAATCGTGCAACTGCCTTTAGATGCCAGACTGAGCGGGAACAAAAAGCCTGCGTTGTCACAGACCTCGTGCAGGTTTTGCAGCACGCAGCCCGCATCCACAGTGATGGTCAGGTTGGCAGCATCGAGCTTGCGCACCTGGTTCATGCGCAGCAGGCTCAGCACCACTTGCGTACCCGTGGTGTCGGGTATGGAGCCCAGCACCATGCCGGTGTTGCCACCCTGTGGCACGATGCTCACGCCAGCAGCAGCACAGGCCTTTACCACCGCTGCTACCTCGGGCGTGTTCGCCGGGCGCACCACAGCCAGGGCCTTGCCGTGGTCACGCTTGCGCCAGTCTTGCTCGTAGGCTGCAAGGTCGCCTTCTGTCAATACATGGGCTTGGCCTACGATGCTGCGCAAATGCGCCAGGAGTTCGGTTTGATCTGTCATGGTGCTACCGGGGTTGGAGCCGCTTCCGCTGCAATCGCTTTGCCTTGCGCCAAGCGCAGGCGCACATGGGCGGTGCAGGCCACAAACAGCGTGATGCACAGGCCAATTTCCAGCATCGCCAAGAAATTGCCCGGAGGCTTGTCACTCCAGCCGCGCACCACCCCTTCAATGAAATACAACCAGACGACAAGGCTGACCCAGCGGTAGGTGTACATGCGGTTCTTCAGCAGGCCGGCTATCGGAATGCACAAAGGCAATGCCTTGAGCACCAACCACGATCCGCCAGGGCGCAACGGTGCTAGATAAAGCTCCCAGGCTAAAGACAAAGCAATGAGCGCGAGCACGCTGCCCACGGCAAGCCAGCGAGTGATATTGACAGAAGGGTTGACGGAAGGGTTAACGGCAGAGGAGGGGGTATTCATGTCGGTGGCATCATAGCGGGATGCAAAACCTCGATCGATTGAAGGCGTGGCTCAGTGTAGTCGCCCAAGTACCGTGGCTTAACGCCTTGCGAACCCTGCGTGAGCGCTTTCGAGAGGACCGGCTGGGCCTGACCGCCAGTAGCCTGACGTTTACCACCACCATTGCGCTGGTGCCGCTCATTACCGTGGCGCTGGCGGTGTTTACCGCCTTCCCCATGTTTGCCAAGTTTCAGGATGTGCTGCAAAAGTGGCTGGTAGAGAGCCTGGTGCCAGACAACATTGCCCGCCAGGTGCTGGGCTATTTGAACCAGTTTGCGGGCAAGGCCAGCAAGCTGGGCGTGCTGGGTCTGGCTGCACTGCTGGGGTCTGCGCTGGCGCTGGTGTTTACCATTGACCGCACGCTCAACAACATCTGGCGGGTACGCACATCGCGTCCCTTTGCCCAGCGGGTCATGATCTATTGGGCCTCCATTACGCTGGGGCCGGTGCTTTTGGCCGGTAGCTTGAGCATGACGTCCTATGCCGTTGCCTTTTCTAAGAACGTGGTGGGTGTCATGCCGGGGGGTATTTCGATATTTCTCACGACGCTGCAATTTGCACTGGTTGCGGGTGGCATGGCGTCCATGTTTCGCTATGTGCCCAACACCCATGTGCGCTGGGGGCACGCGTGGATAGGTGGCTTGTTTGTGGCGGTCGGTATCGAGCTTGCCAAGCGGGGGCTGGCCCTGTATGTGAGCAAAGTGCCCACCTATTCCATGGTCTATGGTGCGTTTGCCACGCTGCCCATTTTGCTGGTCTGGATCTATCTGGTCTGGGTGATCGTGTTGTTGGGTGCCGCGCTCACCGCCTATTTGCCAAGTCTGCTGGCGGGTGGCACCCTGCGCCGCCTGCCACACGGATGGCGTTTTCAGTTGTCGCTAGAAGCGGTGCAGCATCTGGAGCGCGCCCGTGCTGCCGATAGCAAGGGCCTCACCCTAGACCAGCTGTGCCGCGCCATGCAGGTTGACCCCTTGCGGCTAGAGCCCCTGATGCGCACGCTGATTGGGTTTGATTGGGTGGGGCAATTGCAAGAAGTCTTGCAGCCCGGCGACGAAGCACGCTATGTGTTGCTGGTAGACCCCGACACCACGCCGCTGGAGCCCCTGGTAAGCGCCTGGGTGGTGGAGCGCACTAACCAAACCGAGAAGATGTGGCAAATTGGCCGCTGGCCCTCGGTAACATTGCGTGAGGTGCTATAAAGTTTATAGCTATCGAAAGTTCTGAAACACTTGCACAGCATGCAGGGGTTGGCAGCGGCGAGCCACGTGAGCGTGGCGTGATGCAATTGCTTGATTTCAGACAGGGTTTGGCTCCATTTGTGGGCTATATTTAGGCGACATTTTTACGGGGAAACACCATGAAAGTCAGCGACATCCTGCGTGTCAAAGGCGGCACGCTTTACACCGCCTCGCCAGACGAACCACTATCCAGCGCGCTGGACCTGATGAGTGAAAAAGACATCGGCTCGCTGGTGGTCATGGAGCATGGCGACCTGGTGGGCATGCTCACCTTCCGTGAGGTCATCCAGACCCTGGTGAAAAACGGCGGTGCTATCGGCAAAACCCTGGTGCGCAGCGCCATGGATGACCACCCCCTGACTTGCACCATGGAAACAGACATGGACGAAGTCCGCCGCATGATGCTGGACCGCCACGCCCGCTACATGCCGGTGATGGACAGCCGCATGCTGATGGGCGTCATCAGCTTTTACGACGTGGCCCGTGCGGTGGTGGATAGCCAGAATTTTGAGAACAAGATGCTCAAGGCCTATATCCGCGATTGGCCAGAGGGTGAAGGTAAAGCTGAGGGAGAGGGCGACGCTGCGCACATTTGAGTGACGTTGGCTTTGGCGGCTGCGCGAAGGGCTAGGTTTCTTTGAATACAGTATTTGAGAATCGCGTGTTGTAAGTTTGGGTGCTCACTGCTCTTTTTCCAGAAAGCGATTCAAATCCATTTCTGCGTATCCGATCCCAAATTCAGAGCCTTTCATGTCTTTGGCAAAAAAATCAGGCAGTCCGCTGTAGCCTACGTGGCCGGCAAACCAGAGTTTGATTTTTTCGTTTGATATTAGGATACTCGGCGCCAAAACCTCCCCTTTCGCAGCCCAAGCGATATCATTTCGGGTAATTAACGGGTTTTTGTCTTCAATAAATTGCTTTTCACCATCGACTGAAACTGCGTGATGCAGGGCAACTTGTTGCCACTCCGGTTGCGCATTTTTCACAAATGCTGCCACGTCATAAACTAAGTGTATTTTTCCTTGATGCACTGCGGCGGCAGGTGTCGAATAGCCTACAAAGCCCTTCGCAGGTGGATATAAGTCTGATTGAGATAGTATGCGCTTCATCGCAGAAAAATTTATACCATCTTCGGTAATGGCCAAACCAAGGGTTTGCAATTGCGGGGGGTTGCCGTCAGGGCGCGCTCCCATCGCAGTAAAATATACATACATCTTGTCGTTAAATACCACAGCCCCTGGTTCGCCGACTAAAAATCCGTTCCACTCAGCAGGGTTCCCGGTTGCCTGAATAACGGGTTTTAGATCGTTCTGCCATTGCAAGCCATCTATTGATGTCGCGTGTCCAATGGCCATGGAGGGTACGCTGTCTTGAGGGTAAATGCCGGTATAAAACATATGGTAAACCCCTTTGTATTGGACGACACTTGGGGTCTCTATGCTTACAAAAGGCGTGCCTTGCGTAGATAGAATCGGTGTTTCTGGATTTAATCTCCAATATTCTCCATCTCTGGATTCAGCGCGAAATGGCAATATTGGAGGTTTAAATGGATCTTTGACACTGGAAGTTAGATACATTATGTATCCGTCATCCACTTTGATTGCACTCGGGTCATTCCAAATACTCTTGTCCCGGTGATCCCCTGCTTTTATTATTGGTTCCGACCTAACAGATTGAACCCACTTGGATTGACTCACTATTCCAATTAGCGGATCTGGTGCTTCCTTGCTACACCCCGCAATTGATATCGCGGCAAATACGCCTGTGACAACGATCGAGAAAATATGCCGCAAAACATGTTGCCTGTGAATGTGTAGAAGTGCGATTTTTTTGAAAAACATCGTAACTGCGTATTTGTTATTGCTTTGAAAAATTCTCAGTCAGTATTATCAATTCGGATGTAAGTCAGAGGTCATACCGTCCCGGTCGCTATCGTTAGGTCATCCTGCATTGTTAAAGACAACAGTGTATGGCGCGCGATTTTCCCTCGCTGTAGACTTTCGGGAATTTTCGATTGGCAGTGGGCCTTCTGGGATAATTGCGCCTAGTTGGCGGAAATATCCTTGCAGCCCTATTCTCAATTGTTGCTTTTTATTGATCCCCGCTGTCTGCTTACGGGGTGCGTGGAGGGCGGCTTTTTGCCCTGCATGCCGTCTCTTGTACGAGAAAGTGGCAGTCGCATAGGGAGTTGCTACATTGTCACGGAGCGAGCACAACCATGAAGTCTTTATTCACTGTCAGCAGCGTACTTGCGCTGCTTCTTTGCGCAACTACATCGCATGCAGCATCGCAAGATTTGCAAATTGCCTACACACAGCTCAAAAACTGCAAAGAAACGGTTGAGAACCCCAATGCCGCGTACTCGGAGCTGAAGTGCGCTGCGGTTGGTCCATATGCATTGCGTGTGCAGCAGGCGGGGGCCGAATATTTTGGCATTTCACTGGAGCAGGGGGCGAAAAAACTTATCTCTAACTTTGATGCATTCCCCATCGCACGGCCTGCGGGGCAAGTCATAGAGTGGCACAGCCGCGCAGGCGAACCCGTCTACATGGTGCTACGCATTCGCTATGACGAAGCTGGTGCTGATAAAGAAGTGCTGACACTGAGCTTGGTCACCAGTGCGGGTATTTGCCCGCTAGCTGCAGTCGCCACCAGCAAAAACCCACAGGCCAACCAAAAAGTACGCGATTTAATCGACGGTCCATTTGCCAAAACGCTCTCCTGTCCAACAACCATCGCGAGATACTGAAAATGGAAAAAACAGTTCGTGGCATGTACTGCCTGCGGTGCAGCAGCAAGCAAGTGGTGCGCGGGTCGCTGGGCGAATCGGCGCGCTTTTATCCGCTGCGGGGGTTTTTCAAGGCGATTTTGGGTAAGCCTGTTTACATCAACAACGAGCATTCCCATGCATGTCTTGATTGCGGGTTGATCTGGAACGAGTTGGATGCCACCAGCTTGCGCAAGAATATTCGGAGTTTTGGTCTTTCGCCCCATAGCACCAGTGTGATGAAGGTCGTGCAAGGGGATGTGCCTATGGATAACGATTCTTGACGACCAGCCTTGACGACAAGCCGTGAAATCTGCCCCCGCCGCTCTGGGATAATCGAGGCATATGAGCGGAAACACCTTCGGAACCCTATTCGCAGTCACCAACTTTGGTGAATCCCACGGCCCAGCCATTGGCTGCGTGATTGACGGCT
>CAYXWW010000202.1:0-6502 GCA_964468905.1 uncultured Rhodoferax sp.
GCGCAGCAGCTTGAAGTACCAGCTGCCGTCCACCGTGTCGCCATACAGGCAGGCACCAATGAGTTTGTCGTTCTTGAGGACGAGCTTTTTGTAGACGCCACCGAAGGGGTCGCTCATGACCAGTTCCTCGGTGCCATCGCCGCCTGCGAAGTCGCCGGCGCTGAACAGGTCAATACCGGTGACTTTGAGTTTGGTCGATGTGAGGGAACCCTGGTAGCGGCCAATGCCGAATTGGGCTAAGTGGTTGGCGGCAACTTTGGCCTGTTCGAACAAGGGAGCCACCAAACCATAGGCAATGCCACGGTGGGCAGCGCACTCGCCCACAGAATACACACGGGCGTCGGTCGTGGTCTGCATGGTGTCGTTCACGACAATGCCTTTGTTGCAATGCAGGCGCATCGATTCCGCCAGTGCGGTGTTGGGGCGAATGCCCACGGCCATGACCACCAGATCAGCGGCTACTTCGGTGCCGTCTTTGAACTGTATGGCCTTCACGCGACCGCCTTTGCCGTCGTCTTTGTCACCCACCAGCGCTTGCGTTTGGGCGCCAATCAAAAACTTCAGGCCCCGGTCTTCCAAAGACTTTTGCAGCATCTTGCCCGCTACGGTATCGAGCTGGCGCTCCATGAGGGTGGGCATAACGTGCACCACGGTCACGTTCATGCCACGCAGCATCAGGCCATTGGCCGCCTCCAGACCCAGCAGGCCACCACCGATGACGACGGCATTTTTGAATTTGGTGGCCGCATCGATCATCGCGTTGGTGTCGGCAATGTCGCGGTAGGCAATCACGCCTTCCAGGTCTTTGCCGGGCACGGGCAAGATAAATGCATTGGAGCCCGTGCACATGAGCAAACGGTCGTATTCTGTGCTGATTTTTTCGCCAGCCGCATTGGTGGCATGCACCAGGCGCTTCACACGGTCAACTTCGGTGACGGTCCAGCCGGCGTGCAGGGTGATGTGGTTCTCGGTGTACCAGTCCCATGAGTTGAGGACGATCTCGTCCAGCGTCTGCTCACCGGCCAGCACGGGGGAGAGCAGGATGCGGTTGTAGTTGGGGTGCGGCTCTGCGCCAAAAACGGTGATCTCGTACAGGTCAGGCGCAATTTTCAACAGCTCTTCCAGGGTACGCACACCCGCCATGCCATTGCCGATCATTACCAGTTTTGATTTCTTCATTGCGCCACTCCTGAGGTCAATAGGCTTGCCATGCGATACGCTGCATGCCAAAAAAATAGGGAAAAGGTCACCCAGCTGAGCAGCCGAGCCTAAGCACACTGATACACACGGCCTTGTGCGTAGAACCCGCAGTGCTATTGAACAGGTTGTGGACGCTTCGTTACGCCCGACGTTGAATATGCAAGTCTTGTGCCATATGATTGACACCGTGCGCGTGGCGGTAAGCCACCATCGGGGCGCTGGTCGGCGACATACGGCACCAGACCCCGCTCTTCTCTCTGAACTTGGTATTTATGACGTCTGCGCTTATTAGTGTGAATGGTTCGAAGGATGTGCGCCTGCTACAAACTGATGTGGAAGCAGCCGGAATTCACGTGCTGGCAATTGCCACCGACCGCAGCAAGCTACTGCACGAAGTGGTGCGTCATGCACCAGAAGTGATCATTTTTGATGAACCCATGCCCGGGGACGATTTGTTTCGGGCGACCCAATTGATCGCTGAGACGGCTCCGTGCCCGGTCATCGTGTTCACCACTGACCCGGAAGCAGCCCATATGGCGCGGTCCATTGCCTGCGGCATCCACGTCTATGTGGTGCAGGGCTACGGTGCCAACCGTTTGCGCCCCTTGATCCATTTGGCACAGGCCCGGTTTCAACATGCCCAGGCCCAGCGCTCGGCGTTGGAAGATATTTCCCTGCGCTTTGAAGAGCGCAAGATGGTGGACCGTGCCAAGGGCATTGTGATGCGCGCGCGCCAGGTGTCGGACGACGATGCTTTCCAGATTCTGCGCACGGCCTCCATGCATACCAACCAGCGGCTGGGGCAGGTGGCGCAACAGATCATCCATTCCGCCCGTTTTGCGGAAGATGTAAACCGGTGCGGCCAATTGCGCATGCTCTCACAGCGCTTGGTCAAACTCTATGCCTTGCACCTTGCGGGTGCTGCAGGCGGGCACAGTGCGGAACCCTTTCAGGACTCGGTGCAACGTATTGATGCCAATTTGACACACTTGGGCAAGAGCTTGTCCCCCGCAACCTATGGTGACCTGATGGCCCAGCTGGTGCAGACCTGGGCCAGCCTGAAGCCGGTATTGCTGAGCACGCAATTGCGTGAGATCAACGCCTCTGCCATTGCACTGGCAGACGATTTGGCCGAGCGTTTGTTGCAAGGCGCAGAACGCCTGACCACGCAGCTTGAGAGTGCGGGTGTGGCACCCCCATTGCGCGTGCTCAATATGGCCGGACGCCAGCGCATGCTGTCGCAGCGCTTTGCCAAGTACGCAGTGCTAGGTCTGCTGGGCGACCCCGCGCTGGCCCAGCGCTGCGCGGTGGGCATGGCAGAGTCTAAAGACGCATTTGAACAAGCGCTGACCTACCTCAATGGCATACCACTGAGCACGCCTGACATCCACAGCGCGCTGGAAAGTGCGGGCCTGGGGTGGTTGACCCTTCTAAACGTGGCGAAAGGTGTCGTAAATGGCGTGGGCCGCGTGGCAGGTGGCGAGCGCCAGACTGCTTTGCAAAACCTGGCCACTGCCAGCGAAGACTTGCTGGAAGTGTTTGAGCGCCTGTCCACACACTACGAGCGCAGTATGCAGACGCTGGTGGGCGCTTAATGTTGCAAGTGTCTGCACCAAAATGGGGATTTAGTGCCGCGTGGGGCACGGTAGATGGGCATCGATATTGCTTGCCCTTGGTGCATGGCATTTGAACTAGACATCGGCTTCGCCTCATTGGCGGGCACCAAAGACACGAACGAAGACTTTTGTGGCGCCTTGCTGCCCGAGCCCGGCATGGAGGGCATGGGCGTCATTGCAGCCGTTGCCGACGGCGTAAGCCGCGGGGGCATGGGCAAAGAAGCCGCCCAGACGACCGTGGTCAGCGTGTTGCGCGACTACTTTGGCACCCCCGAGACCTGGGACGCCTCCGTGGCGCTGGACCGCATCATTACCAGCCAAAACGGCTGGCTGTGCGGTGTCAACCGGCGACGCCAGCCGGCCATTGGCATGACCACACTCACGGCCTTGGTGCTGCGCGGGCAGTCATATGCCTTGGCCCATGTGGGCGACTCGCGGGCCTATTTGCTGCGCGGTGGCGAGATGCGCCAAATGACGCACGACCACGTTGTCAACCATCCTGATTTTCAGCACCAACTGGTGCGTGCTGTGGGGTTGGAAGACCGCATTGTGGTGGACTACGTGCAGGGCGACCTGCAAGTGGGCGATGTATTTGTGCTGATGTCGGATGGAGTCTATGGCTCACTGACCGATCGCCGCTTGCAATCTTTTGCAGAGGGTGACAACGCCCAAGCCGCCAGTGAAGCTCTGCTGGACGCCGCACTCAAGGCGGGCAGCCGCGACAACGTGACAGCCCTGGTGGTACGGGTACTGGGTCTGCTGGACGCTACGCTGCAAGACGAAAACCGTGCCGCACAAAACCTGCCTGTGCCGCCACTGCTGAAGGTGGGTGATGTGATTGACGGTATGGCGGTTACGGCATTGGTTGCGGACAATGGAATCAATGTGCTTTATCAAGTCAAGCCGTTGGAGGTTTCCCCATCGGATGACGGCAAGCGCTATGTGCTGAAGGCGTTGCACCCAGCCCGCGCGCATGACAAAGACGAGCGCGCCATGCTGGCCCATGAGGCGTGGCTGGCCAAGCGCATGCAGTCATCCCGTGCGGCGGAAAACCTTGTCAACATCCATGCCGACTTGCCTAGTGGCGGCGCGCGCAGCGCTTTTTATGTGCTGTACGACTGGCACAGTGGCGAGAACTTGCAGACCCTGGTGGACCAGCAACGCCGCCTCAAACTGCCACAGGCGCTAACCGTAGGGCGGCAGGCGCTGAAAGCCTTGTGCCGCCTGCACCGCCAGGGCGTCATCCACCGCGACATCAAGCCCGCCAATTTGCACCAAGGTGAAGACGGCGTGCTGCGGCTGCTGGACCTGGGTGTGGCGCTGAGCGGGCGCGAGCCCGCGTCCATGCGCGAGCTGCATGCCGGGACGCCCAGCTATGTGAACCCCGAGCAATGGGGCTTTAACTGCAAGACCACCGCGCGCACCGGCGGCCAGCGCACCGATGTGCCGCAAGAGCTGCCCGATGCGCAAAGTGACCTGTTTGCGCTGGGCGTCACGCTGTACCAGCTGCTCACCGGCAAGCTGCCCTATGGCGATGTGCTGCCCTACCAGGTGGGCCGCTATTACCGCGATCCTGTAGCCCCCAGCCGCCACAACCCGGAAATCCCCATCTGGCTAGACCACGTGGTGCAAAAAGCTGTGGCGCGCGACAAGCGCCAGCGCTTTGAAACGGCCGATGAATTCCTGCTGGCGCTGGAGCGCGGTGCATCCCGTCCCCTGTCCGCACCCTCGGCCACGCCGCTGCTACAGCGCGACCCTACGGCGCTGTGGAAGGTGGGGTTGGCGGTGTCGGTGCTGTTCAACTTCATGCTGATTTTTTGGGTGCTGTTTTTGCCGAAGTAGGCTTGGTACTTCGGCAGGCATTGCTGGGATAGCTTGCTGGGTGGGCGGCAGAGTGTGGGGCGGTAAGCTATAGCGTGCGCTGCTGTGGCTCTGCCAGAATATGTAGATTCGTTTAATACACTGCACTGGAGTAACAGCGCCAGTCAAGCGGCAAGCCACTTTTAGGAGATTTTGATGGCCAATTTATGGAGCAGACCCCGACTTGTTGAGCGCTTTATGTTGCTCCTGACGTTGAGTTAACACGAATGACAGCCCAATCACGCATACCACTGGATCCTGGCCGAGGCTATACGATCCGCGGAGGCTCCTTCGAAGGCCGCATACTCACCATTGGGTCAGGTGACATCGTAGATAGTATTTCTGGCGGCGCCATTTTCCGCGACTGTGAAATTCGAGTCTTGTCTGCGACTCGACAGTCTCTAAACTTTGACGCAACGTTCATTGACTGCGACATACGACTTTCCAAGCCGTTGAGCAACCGGCAGATGGCGCGCCCAAAATTTGTCAGTTGCAGGTTTACTGGTCAGTTTTCAGGATGCGAGTTTGGCCCCAAGTTCGGGGATAGCGCCGGGCGCGTTGAGAACTGCGATTTTTCAGGTGCGCGGTTGGCTGTCACCGAGTTCTTTGATTGTGGTATTGAGTCCGTGCGATGGCCGGACTGGCCACACATCCATATTCTTTATGGAGAAGACCTGAGCTGGACCAAGGAGCTTTCAGACGAATCACTTCCGCGAAAATTACTTTCGCTTATACGTTTGCCGCGGAATGAGAGTGTCACGCCACGATCCGTGCTGTCGATACACTTGCCCTCGGAAGATTACGACGTTGAGTCGGTTTGGGCATTGGTACAAGACATTCCTCAAGTCTGGTTTCCCACAAAGTGCCAAAAGGCGAGGGCCGCGCCAGAGCAGGTGGAGCAAGCACTCGCCGCCAATCGCAAAGCGCTAGCACAACTTGCACGTACGCACGAACGGACCACTCTGCTCGGAAACCTTCATCGGTCTTGGCTAAAGTCTGCTCGCCGAGTGTCAGAAAGCGATGTAGAACTCGTGTTTGACTGCTCCCACCTGAGGCAGCGAGTTTCCACTGCGCCAGAACGAATTCACGTTCTGCTACACAGCGGCTCGGCCCGTCATCGACTTGAGACCACGACTCATGAAATCAATGGTGAGCTGGACAGATTCATGCTAATGGGCGTCGTCGAAGAAGGTAAAGATGTTGTACTGAAACCTCATCGGAAGGAGCGCGGGCAAGTGGTGCTTTCGTTTGAATCCTATTCGCCGTTTGATGAACAGCATCAACTCATTGCGCAAGATGTGCTCCTGAATGCCGTGCGTGAGTACTATGGACAGACTGCGTCTTAACATGTCAGCTACCACGGACGCATTGCTGCGTCCGTTCGCTGTGTGCACATTACCGCAATTCGCACTTCGTTGTTGAGTCCAAGCAGTACGCGAGGCAACTAAAATGCTATGGAAAAAGTAGCTGCTCACGCAAATCCTACGAGGGCTAGCAGCACTTTTTGCTTAAGGTTCGCCCGCAAACCATCCCCCAGAAGGCGGATGGTGGGGCTTGCGGGCGCAGGCCGCACTCGCGGTTGCCACAGAGCAGGCGTACCAACCAAGGCGTTTACGCAGCAACAGCGGCAAACCCCAAAAGGCCGCCCGCGAAGCGAGCCGAAGAACGCAAGCCACGCCGTCCGCCTGACGCGAGGTAAAGCGAGGTGCAGATCACAACCCCAAATCACTCAACGAAGGATGATCATCAGGCCTTCGCCCCAGCGGCCAGTGGAACTTGCGGTCAGCCTCGCGAATGGGCAAGTCGTTGATGCTGGCAAAGCGCCG
>CAYXWW010000203.1:0-6500 GCA_964468905.1 uncultured Rhodoferax sp.
TTCGCGGTGCACTTGGCTTTCTGTGGTGCGTGCGCCAATGGCACCCCATGCGATTAGGTCTCCAAGATATTGGGGTGATATGACGTCGAGGAACTCACTTCCTGCGGGTAGGCCCAAACGGTTGATTTCAATGAGCAATTGGCGCGCAATGCGCAATCCTTCATCTATACGGAAGCTCTCATCCAGGTAGGGATCGTTGATCAGCCCTTTCCAGCCGACGGTGGTACGCGGCTTTTCGAAATACACCCGCATCACGATTTCCAATGTATCTTTGTATTTCTCGCGCTGCTCTTTGAGGCGCCGCGCATAGTCCAGCGCTGCTGCCGGATCATGAATGGAGCAAGGCCCAATGACCACCAGCATGCGGTCATCTTTTCCACGCATGATGTTGTGAATGGAATGGCGTGTCTGGGTAATCAGCTTTTCAACGGGGGTTCCCTGGATGGGGAAGAATCGGATCAAATGCTCGGGAGGGGGCAACACGGTGATGTCCTTGATACGTTCGTCATCGGTTTGGCTGGTACGGTCCGTCTGCTGGGCTGCGTGAGGCAACCAAACGTCGGAAGTGGAAGCGGCTTTTGCATTCATGGGTGGCTCCTGAGTCAATGAAATCAAAAAATCGTGGCAAAAAAAAACCGCCGGTAGTGCCGGCGGTTTAGTGAGGATTTGGGACGTCTGGGTGTCAGGTACGTTCAGATCTCTCTACCGCCAAAAGCGCGTGAGAACCAAAAGTAGCTAAAGTAAAAACGTCCGAAATGCATGGCAACACTGTAGCACAGTTGCTTTTGGTGGCAAAAAACACGAAAAATCATGTGAGAAATCAAGCGCCACAGACCCCATCAATCGGACTTGCGCCGTCCGCGTCGACCCTCTTGACGGACCACGGTGCGCTTGATCTGGCGGCGCTTCCACCATGCACTCCAACGACCCCAAGCAGTTGGCACGACTCGCACTTCATCGCGGGTCGTTGTGGCCGCCCGGGCCTGTTCGTAAACATCCAACAGCAGCGACCCCGCACCCAATACGCGCCAGGCAACCAATTCAAAATCTGCCAATGCGGGCACGACATGCCGCGGAGGAGCGGCTTCCATGGCCCATTGGGTGACCAGAATTCTGAACTGGTTGAGTGCTGCAAAATGGGCATCGAACTCATAGTTGCTGTGCCAGTCTCCACCCAGCGCCAATAGCAATGCCCGGTGGGTTCGCAAATCACCCACCAAGTTGATCAACCGAAGTGACAGGTCCGCCGGATCACCTGGCCGCTGCAATAGTGCAGACAACGCCTCAATCTGCACCGCCAAACACTGCAGACTTTCACCCACCTGCAGGGACTCTTCGTCGGCAACGGCCGAACGCAGAAACTGGCTGTACTCTCCGAACGATTGAAAACTATGTGACTGCGACTGGGATGCGGACTCCGAAGGCATTGCGCTGTGCCCGGGTGCAGTCGGCATGTCTGCCGAATTCACAACTGACGGGAATTGCGATGAATCGTTGTGTCCAGCGTCAGCAGATGGAGAGGTCTTTGGATCAGTGTTCATGGCAAAGCCAATGCTCACACGACCCGCACACCCCTGTCAAGCAGTTCCGCCTACTGTCAAACCGTCGATGCGCAAGGTTGGCTGCCCCACACCGACTGGCACACTCTGGCCTTCTTTGCCACAGGTGCCTACGCCGCTGTCGAGTTGCATGTCATTGCCAATCATGCTCACGCGTTTAAGGCATTCTGGCCCGCTGCCAACAATCGTCGCGCCTTTGACCGGGTAAAGAATTTTGCCGTTTTCGACCCAATACGCTTCGCTGGCAGAAAACACAAATTTACCGGACGTAATATCGACCTGACCGCCGCCAAAGTTGGTGGCGTAGAGCCCCTTCTTGATACTGGCCACAATTTCTTTCGGGTCTTTATCACCACCCAGCATGTAAGTATTGGTCATACGCGGCATGGGGATGTGCGCATAGCTCTCGCGCCGCCCGTTGCCTGTGGGTGCAACGCCCATCAACCGGGCATTCATGGCGTCCTGAATGTAGCCTTTCAGAATGCCATCCTCAATCAACACCGTGCGCTGGCTGGCATTGCCTTCGTCATCCACATTCAACGAGCCGCGGCGGTCCGCAATGGTCCCGTCGTCCAGCACCGTCACGCCTTTGGCAGCCACGCGCTGCCCGATACGTCCACTGAATGCGCTGGACCCTTTGCGGTTGAAATCGCCTTCCAGCCCATGGCCAATTGCCTCGTGCAACAAAATTCCAGGCCAACCGGGCCCCAGTACTACGGTCATTTCACCAGCGGGCGCTGGGCGCGCATCCAGATTGGTAAGGGCGGCATGCACAGCCTCATTGACATACTTTTCGATTTGCGCGTCGTCAAAATAGGCCAAGCCAAATCGACCACCGCCGCCAGCTGAGCCCACCTCGCGGCGGCCTTTTTGCTCAGCGATGACCGTAACCGACAGGCGCACCAACGGGCGCACGTCAGCAGCCAACGTACCATCGGCCCGGGCAACCATCACAACATCATATTCACTGGCCAAACCAGCCATCACTTGCGCCACACGCGGGTCTTTGGCGCGCGCCATGGTCTCCACTCTGCCCAGCAAGGCCACCTTGGCAGCACTGTCCAATGTGGAAATGGGATCTACCCCGTTGTACAGCGAGCGTGATTTTGCTATCTTTTTAGTAGCTACAGATGCTTTTCTCGCGAGGGCTGCAGCCGATATTGTTCGCACAGTGCGCGCTGCATCGAGCAAACTGGCTTCTGAAATATCGTCCGAGTAGGCAAAGGCCGTCTTTTCCCCGCTGACGGCACGCACCCCCACGCCCTGGTCAATGCTGAAGGAGCCCGTTTTGACGATGCCCTCTTCCAAACTCCAGCCTTCAGAACGGGTGTACTGGAAATAAAGGTCCGCCTCATCCACCCGGTGGGCTTTGATTTCGTTCAGGGCACGCGCCAAATGGGTTTCGTCCAAACCGAATGGGGTGAGGAGCAATTGCTTGGCCAGGGCCAAGCGTTCAATGGTGGGTTCGCGAGAGATCATGCAGCGATTCTAGGCTGCACGGAGAAGACTGCGTTGTTGGTAGACATATCCCCGGCCTGTGAACGCGGGGGCCGGTGGCCGATTTGCTGGCCCAGCAGGGACTGATGAGGCCACCGGGTATCGGGGTATCGGACGCATGGCCCCGCGACAAGCTACGACTGCACCAACCGCCGGGAATTGGCAATTGCCATCAATATCCCCACAGCCAGCCCCAGCGTCACCATGGCAGTGCCGCCATAGCTGATAAAGGGAAGGGGCACCCCCACCACGGGCAAGATGCCACTGACCATCCCCATATTGACGAAGGCATAGGTAAAGAAAATCATGGTCACACTGCCAGCCAACAGGCGTGAAAACAGTGTGGGCGCATCTAGCGCTATGGCCAGACCACGAAGAATCAAAAAGAGAAACGCACTAATCAAAAACAGATTGCCCAGCAAGCCGAACTCTTCCGAATAGGCCGCGAAGATGAAATCGGTCGTCCGTTCAGGAATGAACTCCAAATGCGTTTGCGTGCCTTTCATGAAGCCAACGCCCGTTACCCCCCCGGAGCCAATGGCGATCATGCCCTGAATGATGTGAAACCCCTTGCCCAAGGGATCACGCGTAGGGTCCAGCAGGGTGCAAATGCGCTGCTGCTGGTAGTCGTGCAAAACGGGCCATCTCACACCGTCGGCACATAACGCGGGTTCAAACACCACAATCAGCGCGATGCCAATGACCCCTAACACCAAGGGCGGCAAGACCAGCTTCCAGCTCATGCCCGCATAAAAAATCACTGACATGCCAGCCGCCAGAATCAACAACGCCGTGCCCAGATCAGGCTGCTTCATGATCAGCGCTACCGGCATGCCGAGCAAGACCGCCGCAACGCCAAAGTCCAGCGGTCGCAACTGGCCTTCACGCTTTTGAAACCACCAGGCCAGCATCAAGGGCATGGCGATTTTTAGGATTTCGCTGGGCTGAATGGTCACGCCAATATTGATCCAGCGCCGGGCACCCTTCTTGGTAATGCCAAAAATCGCAACGGCGACCAACAGCGCCACACCGAACATATATAGCGGCACAGCCAATGCCATCAGGCGCTGTGGCGGAATTTGCGCGACAACAAACATGATGCTGGCGGCAATGAGCATGTTGCGCCCGTGGTCTTCAAAGCGGGTCCCGTGGTCAAAGCCCGACGAATACATGGTCAGCATGCCCGCGCATGCCAGCAAAAACACGGCAAACGCTAGTGGACCATCAAATCCATGAAACCACGGCGCGATGCGCCGCCAAATAGAGGGTTTGTCAAATACAGAAGCCATAGAGTGCAGCGATTATCCCGCAGCACTATGCCTTCTGTGGCAACAAGCCCATACGGGTCGCCTGCACCACAGCTTCCATTTTGGAATGGACCTCCAGCTTGCTGTACAGACTTTTGATATGGGTTTGCACCGTGTGCACGCTCAGGGCCTTCATCTCCGCAATCTCGGAATAGGAAAAGCCCCTGGACACCATCTCCAGCACCTCCTGCTCCCGCCGGGACAACAAGGTTTTGCTGTAGTCACTTGCTTCCACTTTAATAGCATCCTTTGGCGCCACCACGGGGGCAATGACAGCATCTGGCTGCAAAGACCGGTATTTGGAGAGAACCCTTCGCGCAATCATCGGAGAAATGGGCGATGCGCCCGCTTTCATCTCCAGGATGGTCTTGGCAATATCCTCGGGTGCTGCGTCCTTATGGATATAGCCCAATGCACCGGCCTCAATACTGGCCAGTACGTTATCCTCATCGCCGAACATCGAAATCACCAGCGGTTCACAGCTGGGATGCGACTGCCGCGCAAAGCGGATCACTTCCAAGCCGCTGCCATCAGGCAAGCCCAAATCGGTCAACAGCACATCCACCACAAACTCAGGGTTGCGCAAAAGGGCCATCGCATCAGCGACCGTCCCCACGCTGCTGGCCAATGTGAGGCTGGGTGAGCGCTCCACGCTGGCCGCGAAAAACTCTCGCATTTGTGAGTTATCTTCAACAATCAAAACGCGCCACACAGCATATCCCTTTTCGACAGCCCCCGTCGCCACTACGGCGCCAGACCAGTCACCCCTAGAGCATATCGGCTAAATGTGCGGGTTGCCGTCCAAAAATGCGGCTGGCTTTACATCTGCCGGGGGTGCACCCGCAGCCGTGGGACAATGCCGACCTATGTTTTTATTGTTTGATGAAGCCGGAAAATTCATGGCCGGTCGCGTGTTGTCAGAGGCGGAAGCTTCGGCACAGGTGGAGCTAGACAGTGGCAAGCGGGTCAAGGTCAAGGCCGCCAATATGCTGTTGAAGTTTGAAAAGCCAGCGCCTGCCGAGTTCATGGCTGCCGCCCAGGCTGCAAGCCAGTCGATCGAACTGGAAATGGCCTGGGAATTTGCACCCGACGAAGAATTTGGCTTTGCCGACCTGGCGCGCGATTATTTTTCAGCCCAGGCCCCCTTGTCAGAGCAAGCCGCCATGCTGTTTCGGCTGTTCGATTCGCCCCACTACTTTCGCCGTGCCGGCAAAGGGCGCTTTCGCAAAGCATCGGCCGAAGTCATTGCACAAGCCTTGGCTGCCATCGAGAAGAAAAAGGCCATTGCACAGCAGATTACGCAATGGGCCACCGAACTGGGCAATGGCCAGTGCCCCGATCCAGTGCGCGAACAGCT
Source organism: uncultured Rhodoferax sp. (assembly GCA_964468905.1). Classification (GTDB taxonomy): domain Bacteria; phylum Pseudomonadota; class Gammaproteobacteria; order Burkholderiales; family Burkholderiaceae_C; genus Allorhodoferax. The sequence goes on from CAYXWW010000203.1 coordinate 5,721, forward strand.
CTACAAGATCCTGTTCAAGCCCGACAAAAACGCCCCTGAATACAAAGCAGTCGTTGAAGCCGCCCGCGCCACCCAGACCGCACCGCTGGCGCTCCTGCAGAAAGCCGGCGCTATTGCCTCCCCGTACTTGTTCCACTGGAAGCGCTTTCTGCTGGAGAATTTCCCCAAAGGCACGGGCTTTCCGCCACTAACTGCGCCCACCATTTCCAGTGAAGACCTCCCCCTGTCCAGCTCACAGGCCTTCTCCATCGATGACTCCCAAACCACCGAGATTGATGACGCACTGTCGGTGCAGGGCCTGGGGCAAGGCACCATCACCTTGGGCATCCACATTGCCGCGCCGGGTCTGGCCATCCAACCAGGCGACGCCGTGGACCAGATTGGTCGCAACCGCCTGTCCACTGTTTACATGCCTGGCTACAAGGTCATTATGCTGCCCGATGCGCTGGTACAGACCTACACCCTGCAAGCCGGGCGCGCGTGCCCTGCGCTATTGCTCTACGTGACGCCGGATGAGGCAACACTGGAGATCAAGAGCCATGAATCCCGTATCGAACGCGTATTCATAGCCCACAACCTGCGCCACGACCAGCTCGATGCGGTCGTGACTGAGTCGTGGTTGCTAGACCCAAACTTTAATCACGAAAATGAGCCACAGCCCTTGCCGTCATTGCGTGAGCAGCTATCATTTTTATACCGCCTAGCAAAAGACCTGAAGGCCAAACGCGAAGTAGTGCGCGGCAATCCCGAGAATTTCAACCGGCCGGACTACAACTGCCG
>CAYXWW010000204.1:0-6492 GCA_964468905.1 uncultured Rhodoferax sp.
CCGTGGTGGTGCCCACGGTGCTCTTGCGCCCACCGCGCGATAAACGCTGCTCGATCGCCACCGTAGGCGGAATGCCATACACCGCATCCACCTCCGGCCGCCCCGCCGGCTGCACGATGGAACGCGCATAGGCATTCAACGACTCCAAGTAGCGGCGCTGGCCTTCGTTAAACAAGATGTCAAACGCCAGCGTAGATTTGCCCGACCCCGACACACCCGTCACCACATTGAACTTGCCCCGTGGAATATCGACCGACAACGACTTCAAGTTGTGCTCTTTGGCATTGACGATGCGGATGCAGTCATTTCCCCCCTCACCCCCCCCGCCCTCTCTCGCCCCCGCCGGGGCGAAAGAGGGAGCCTGGACAGCCCCATTTGACCGCGCGGTTGCAGTGACGGAATTACGGGCCAAGGGGTTTGAGTCACTGTCGTCAGCTGCCAACCACTCAGCCGGGGATGGGGTTACGCCTTGGGCCGATTTGCTACTCGCGAAGCGAGTTGATGAGGCCCGAGGCGTAACCCCAGCCTCGGCAGCGAGTGTTATATACGCAACTCGAGGTTCTTCGACCACATGCACCACCCCCATAGCCGCCGCATATTCCCGCAAGGCTTGTCCGGTGTGCGACGTTGCATGCAGCATCACATCTTCCGGCGTCCCCAACGCCACCACTTCGCCCCCCGCATCGCCACCTTCCGGTCCCAGATCAATCAGCCAGTCAGACGCACGGATCACGTCCAGATTGTGTTCAATCACCAGCAACGAATGGCCCGCGTCGAGCAGCTTGCGCAGGGCGCGCATCAGCTTGGCGATGTCGTCAAAATGCAGCCCGGTTGTGGGCTCGTCCAGCATAAAAAGTGTGCCACGCCGCGCTACCGCCTGGCGGCTGGCCGTACTGCTCTTGGCGGCCTCGGCCAGGAAGCCGGCCAACTTCAAACGCTGCGCCTCTCCGCCTGACAAGGTGGGCACGGGCTGGCCCAGCTTCACGTACTCCAGGCCCACATCGACAATCGGCTGGAGGGCGCGTATCACGTCACGATCATTTGCAAATATCAATGCTGCTTCACTGACGGTGAGGTCCAAGACATCTGCCACGTTCAAACGCTTGTGGCTACCGGAGGGACCTGCGGTACCGCGTTCTATCGTCACCTCCAGAATCTCGGGCCGGTAGCGCTTGCCATCGCAATCCGGGCAACGCAAATACACGTCGCTCAAGAACTGCATCTCAATGTGCTCAAAGCCTGAGCCACCGCAGGTGGGGCACCGGCCATCGCCACCGTTGAAGCTGAATTTGCTGGCGGTGTAGCCACGCTCGCGTGACAAGTCGGCCCCCGCAAACAGTTCGCGCACGGCGTCCCACGCACCCACATAGCTCACCGGGTTGGAACGCGCGGTTTTGCCAATGGGCGACTGGTCTACAAACACCACTTCGCTCAATTGCTCCGCACCCAGCAAATGCCGGTGCGCACCCGGTGTCTCGGTGGCCTTGCCAAAGTGGCGCAAGAGCGCAGGCGCCAGCACATCTTGCACCAGTGTGGACTTGCCAGAGCCGCTAACACCGGTGATGCACACCAGACGCTGCAGCGGTATCTCAATGTTGACATTCTTGAGGTTGTGCTCGGTGGCACCTTCCAGAACCAGGCGTGGCGTGCTTTCAGCCACCATTCGTTTAAAGCCCATGCCCACCTGTTTACGACCGCCCAGGTAAGCACCGGTCAGCGTATCGGCACTGCGCAAGTCTTCCGTGCTGCCATCAAACACAATTTGCCCGCCGCGCTCGCCGGGGCCTGGGCCCATGTCAATCATGCGGTCGGCCGCCAGCATGACAGCCGGGTCGTGCTCCACCACTACCAGGGTGTGGCCCGCATCGCGCAGGCTCTGCATGGCCACGATGATGCGGTGCATGTCACGCGGGTGCAAGCCAATGCTGGGCTCGTCCAGCACGAAGAGCGTGTTGACGAGTGAAGTACCCAGGGCCGTGGTGAGGTTGATGCGCTGGACTTCACCGCCACTCAAGGTGCGACTTTGACGGTCTAAGGTGAGGTAGCCGATGCCGACGTCGCACAGGTACTTGAGGCGGGTGCAGACTTCTTCGAGCAGCAGCTTCAGGGTTTTGGCTTCTGCCTCGGTGGTGGCAGGGTGGGCCGGAGTGAGGGGTACGGGGGGCTCCTCATACTTCAGCTTCGCTGCCGCCAAATCGTCACCCCCCGCACCCCTCACTCCGGCTTCGCGCTCGGTCGGGGAATACAAAACAGCCGAAGGCATCGCCGCTGAGTCCATTGGTTTGGACTCGTCAGCCGGAGACTCGGCTGGGCTGGGTGGCATGGGGTTGCTGGGTGACGATTTGGCGGCAGCGAAGCTGACGTTTGAGGAACCCGGCAACCCCATGCCACCCAGACCAGCCTGCAGCGAATCAAAAAACCGCCGCAACTTGTCGATAGGCATCATCATCAAGTCATGCAAACACAAACCCGGTAACGCTTCCAACTGTTCGCGGGACCAAGACACTCCCTGCGGCATAAGGCGTTTGGACGGAGCCAACACCGCATCCGCCTGCGCTTTGGTCCCTATGCGCCACAACAAGCTCTCGGTCTTCAACCGCGAACCGCTGCACGTGGGGCAGGTGGTGTAGCTGCGGTACTTAGACAGCAGCACGCGGATGTGCATTTTGTAGGCCTTGGTCTCCAGGTAGGCAAAGAATCGGTTGACGCCAAACCAATGCTGATTCCACTTGCCATTCCAGCTCGGTGAACCGTTGATGACCCAACCTTGTTGCTCGGGTGTCAACTTGTACCAGGGCGTGTCGCGAGGGATGCCTGCCGCTTCGGCGTGGCGCATCAGGTCGTCCTGGCACTCTTGCCATGCGGGGGTCTGCATGGGCTTGACGGCACCGGCACGCAGCGTGAGCTTGTCGTTGGGGATGACCAGGCCCATGTCCACGCCCACCACGCGGCCAAAGCCCCGGCACGCCTCGCAGGCACCCACGGCGGAGTTGAAGGAAAACATGGATGCGATGGGGTCCGCATAGCGAATATCACTTTGTGGGCAGTGCAGGCCGGTGGAAAAACGCCAGAGATCATGCCCCCACGCTCCACCGCTGCGCGGGTCGCTGCCCCCCGAGGGGGCTAACTCGCCTTGGGGCGGCCCGGCGGCAAATTTCGTCGCGGTATTTGCCATTGAATCAGTAGCTGGACCAGCAGCATCTGCGAGGGCTAGCGGCTCATTTACCACATAAACATTGAGCCGGCCACCACCACGTTTGAGGGCCAGTTCGATGGCTTCAAGAACACGGGGCTTTTCTGCGCTGGCGATGCGGAAGCGATCTGCAACAACATCGAGCAGCTTTTTCTTATCCACTACACGCTCGCCGTGAATGCGGGTGAAGCCGCTGGCAGACAACCACTGGGTCAGCTCTTCGGCGGTGGTACTGGCGGGGAGCTCGACGGGGAATGTCAGCACCAAGCGCGGATCGGCTGTTGGACGATGCTCCACAGCACGGCGCACCAGTTCGGCAAAGATGGTCTCAGGCGTGTCATGCTGCACGGGCTGGGCCGTTGCCTTGTCAAACAGTTGCGCGGCGCGCGCGTACAGCAGCTTGACGTGGTCGTTCAGCTCGGTCATGGTGCCGACGGTCGAGCGGCTGGATCGCACGGGGTTGGTCTGGTCGATCGCAATTGCGGGGGGCACGCCCTCGACCTTGTCTACCGCCGGCTTGTCCATGCGGTCCAGAAATTGCCGGGCATAGGCGGAAAAGGTTTCCACGTACCGGCGCTGCCCTTCGGCATACAGCGTGTCAAACACCAAACTGGATTTGCCAGACCCGCTGGGCCCAGTGACCACCGTCAATTCTCCGGTGCGAATGTCCAGGTCCAGGTTCTTCAGATTGTGCTGGCGCGCGCCGCGGATGCGGATGGTTCCCTGGGTCATGGTGCGGTGTCTTTCTGGATGAGGCCAATCATTCTAGTGAAGACATCAGCGATACTTAGAGCATGTCACGAACATTGCTTTACATCATCGTTTTCATCGAAGGTTTCTGCTCGTTGGGCTCTGAGATCATTGCCCTGCGTCGCCTGGTTCCGCACATTGGCAGCTCAATTGTTGTCACCGCACCAACCATCGCTTTTTTTCTGCTCGCACTTGCGCTTGGTTACGCCTCAGGCGCAAAAGTTGCAAAGAACTACAAGACAGTAGTGGCCCGAAATTTCCTAATCGGCGCAGCACTCGCGGGCATAGGATTGGCGGGTACAACAGTGGACATGTTGTTTGCCATATTTCAGCCATGGCTGGTGGCCTACTTGATCTTTATTGGTGGCGTGCTGTGCCCGCTGGCCTGGATTCTTGGGCAGACAGTCCCCATTCTGACCAATCTGATGGAACACGAACGTACTGGCGAAGCCAGTGGCATGGCGCTGTATTGGTCAACACTGGGATCGTTCCTTGGCTCTATCAGTCTTAGTTTGCTCGTAATGCAATGGTTGGGCGTATCCGCAGCGGTATTCGCCTGTACCCTTGGCCTCATCATTGGCACCCTTTTGACGGCGGCGGGCGACAAAAAAATTGCGGCGTTTTCGTTCTTCGTCCTGGCAGTTGGTGCAGGTTTCAATTATCGGCACGCGGTCACTGCCGATACCGCATACGCCGACTACGTCGTTAGTCCGGTCAAAATGGAAGGACACCAGAATCCGCGCGCATTCTTGATCAATAAATCCTATGCCTCCCTGCTTGATGACTCCCAGCCCCCTAAAACCATCCCTTACATCCAGCATTTGCGACACATACTGCTCAAGGATCTGGGCTATAAAAACAAGCAAATTCTCGTTCTCGGGGCAGGCGGGTTTACGCTTTCCGTTGACGAACCGCTCAACCACTACACCTATGTCGATATCGACCCCGCGATCAAAGAAATCGCGGAGAAACATTTTCTGCGTCGCGCAGTGCGTGGCGAATTCATTGTGGACGATGCACGCCGTTTCGTGACCCACAGCGAACAGCCGTTCGATGCGGTGGTGGTTGATGCATATAGTTCTCACACCTCAATCCCAAGCCATTTGGTTACCCGTGAATTCTGGGTTGGCACGCGACATTCGTTAAAACCAGATGGCGTACTGCTCATCAACTTAATTTTGGATGGCAAGCTGGAGTCACCCTTTGCGCGTAATTTACTGGCCACGATCGAAAGCGTTTTTGGGCGTTGTTCTGTTGATGTGTTACAAAAAAACCAACCACTGTCCAACGTCGAAGTAACCTGCTTTGCCAGCAGCCAGCCTGCACCGACCAACTTATACATAGATGAGAAGAACCGTGCGGATTTGGACCGCGCGCGGCAGTAATTCGCAAAACGGCTTGTAGCGCATGGAGAGTGCGCCCGCGCCACGAAACCCGGCTATTCTGTCAGCGTACGCTCAAGTTCTTCACACGCCTTGGCACCGACGGCATCCCTGATCTTGGGAAGCAGTGCCAGGAGGTCATCAAACCCGTTGGCGGATTCAACCGCCAGGTTCAACCTGAAACCACGCAAGCCCAGCGCAGCCGTGAGCTTGGTTGCCATCGGTTTGGCCTCTTTGTAACGATCTTGGGCGGAGTGCAAGCGAAAGGAATTGGCAACCGCCTCATCCGCAGCGAGTTGTTCGACGCGTGCCTCCTCCAGCACTGCCTCACCAGCCGCCGGAGCGAGAAACTCATGCGCCACCATCTGGTCTACGTCTTCTTGGGTGAGACCAAGGCCCACTGCAGCAGCCACCACCTGTTCAACGGTTTTTTTGCCATCAAACATGATGAAGGCCGTGCGCTGCTTGGTGGAAAACAGGGGCGAGCGTGCTTTAAACGCCAGCTGGCCAACTTCTGTCTTCATCAGTTTCATACGTATATCCTATCGACGGTAAACACGTTTGGCAATCCTAACGCGCCGCCGGGATCATATACGCACAAAACCGTTTAGATAGAAACCCTTGCTTGAATCCCCTACTTGGACGCAGCACTGGCAGGGGCTGATGCCGCTGACGCAGCTGGAGCCGCAGTCGGTGCCGGTGTCGCTTCTACCGGTGCAGCAGCTGGCGCGTGCGTAGCGTCTCCGCCATGCTTTTCGCCACTCATGTCAATGTCTCCGCCCTTACTCAATATGAACAAGGCCAGGGCAGCAAATGCCGCAAATCCAACAGCAATTTTCCACATACAAATTCCTCAAAAAAAAGACCCCGGCCCACAATGGACCGGGGTCGCTAACTCACTCAGCTATCAATCGTTGGCGTAGATATCTACGTCTTTCGTCTCTTTGACGAACAGCATACCGACGACAAAGGTCATACCGGCCACGATGATGGGGTACCACAGGCCGTTGTACATATTGCCGGTCTGCGCCACGATAGCGAACGCAGTGGTAGGCAACAGTCCGCCGAACCAGCCGTTACCAATGTGGTAAGGCAGGCTCATGGATGTGTAACGGATACGAGTGGGGAACATCTCCACCAGCATGGCGGCGATAGGACCGTAGACCA
>CAYXWW010000205.1:0-6316 GCA_964468905.1 uncultured Rhodoferax sp.
CACATGGCCCATGTGCAACTTGCCGCTGGGGTAGGGCAACATGGAGCAAGCGTAGAACTTCTTTTTCAGGTTGCCCTGCGCATCGCGCGCGTCTTCGGTCACACGGTAGGCGTTATGCCCGTTCCACAACGGCTGGGCCCAGTGGGCGTGAGCTGCTTTTTCGATGTCCAGATGTTGGTATTTGTCTTGCATGGGTGAAGGGACGGTGCTGTGCCGTCGTTGGGAGAGCTTGGGTGGATTTTAGGCGCAGTAGAAACAGTACCCTCCACGCTTCCCACACTGCGTGTGTGTCGCTGCCACCAAGGAGCGCGTTTGGCAAAACCCCAAGTCCACGCATTGGAGCGGCCCGGCAATGAAACCCTAGCGTCTCGTTGTGGCCGAGTCGGTCACGAATCCAATACTGTGCAAGCCCGCTTCATGGGCCTGACCCATGATTTCCACCACGCGGCCATAAGGCACCGCAGCATCGGCGCGCAGCCGTACCTCGGTATTTGGGCTGCGCTGCGCCGCCTGCCGCAGGGCCGCTGACGCACCCTGAAGGTCCAGCGCGCGATCGTTGACATGGATTTGGCCAGAGCGGTCGAGAGTAACGGTAATGAACTGTGGGGCGTCTTGGATGGCTGCAGCACCCGACGCCTTGGGCAAATCCACCTTGACTGCACTGACCATTAAGGGTGCCGTAATGAGTAGGATCACGACCAAAACCAGCATCACGTCAATCAGTGGCGTCATGTTGATCTCACCCATTGGCTGGGGTCCTGTAGTGCGCTCTAGGCGCCCGAAGGTCATGCCCCCACACTCCACCGCTGCGCGAGTTGTTTCCCCCCAAGGGGGTGAACCCGCCTTGGGACGGCCCGGCGGCGGGTTGTCATGCTCATGATGCGCGTTCGGTGATCAGCAACTCACGCAGATCACGGGCGAATCCTTCAAGGTCCGCCTCAATGCGCCCGATGTAGCGCCCCAGAATGTTGTACCCCAGCACAGCAGGAATGGCCACAGTCAGTCCGGCCGCCGTCATGACAAGCGACTCCCCAACCGGGCCTGCAATTTTGTCAATGCTGATCTGGCCTGCACCAGAGATGCCAATCAGCGCATGGTAAATACCCCACACCGTGCCAAGCAAGCCCACAAACGGAGCCGTAGCCCCAACAGTCGCCAACCAGACTTGTCCCGCTTGCAGTTTAAGAAGCACCGTGTGCAGGGCGTCGCGCAACAGGCGGGTCAACTGCTGCGACTTGTCACCCGCGCCGGCCAGCGTACCCGTCGTGTCGGTTTGGCTCGCTTCGACCAATGGTGTGACCAGAAGCTCGCGGTCAAAGGTGCGCAATGCCTGCAAGCCCTGCACCAGTGACGGTGCTTGCCAAAAGGCCGCTGTGCTGCGTACAACGTCGCGGTGCGCACGCATCAGCAGCCAGGCTTTCCAGAAAATAACGACCCAACTGCCTACTGACATTACGAGCAGCACCAACGCGACGCCACCATTCACAGCGTCACCGTGGCGCAGCTGGTCAACAGGGTTCACCGCAGGCCCAACACGTCGTACATATCAAACAGCCCCGCTTTTTTGCCTGCAAGAAAGCGTACCGCGCGCAAACTGCCTTGTGCATAGGTCACGCGGCTGGACGATTTGTGACTGATTTCAATGCGCTCGCCAATACCAGCAAACAGCACGGTGTGGTCGCCCACAATGTCGCCACCCCGAATGGTGGCAAAACCAATCGAGGAAGGGTCGCGCTCGCCCGTCACGCCTTCACGCGCATAGACGGCGCAATCCTTCAAGTCGCGGCCCAAAGCGCCGGCAATGACCTCGCCCATTTTCAATGCAGTACCGGATGGCGCGTCAACCTTGTGGCGGTGGTGGGCTTCGATGACTTCGATGTCGTAGCCAGTGGACAGCGCTTTGGCAGCCATCTCCAACAGCTTGAGCGTCACGTTGACGCCCACACTCATATTGGGCGCAAAAACAATGGCTATGTCTCGCGCAAACGTTGCAATTTCCGCCTTTTGCGCATCCGTAAAGCCTGTGGTTCCGATGACCGCAGCCACACCCAATTCGCGACATACTTTGAGATGAGCTAGCGTACCTTCTGGACGCGTGAAATCTATGAACACGGCAGACGATTGCAACCCCGCTTGCAAGTCAGCTGTGATCGTCACACCTGTTGCTTTACCTGCAAATGCCCCAGCATCCTGGCCTATTGAAGGACTATCGGCACGATCCAGCGCGCCCGACAGCACGCAATCGTCTGCGGCTTCAATGGCGTCAATCAACATGTGCCCCATGCGCCCAGATGCGCCGGCTACGGCAATTTTGTGTGTCATGTACTTCGTCCTTCAGTCTCTAGACTAGGGCCGAGCCGCCTCAAGTGGGGGGTAATCGGTCGCTGGCGCAATCAAGGGAGATGTGGGTGCCGGTTTGTTTGGCGCTGGGAATTTGCGCAAGGTCTCTTCTGACGCCTCGAGCAGGGGTACGGCTCCAGTGGTGACTGGCGACTTCAGTGTTGCCACAAATTCCGCCTCGGTTGGCAGGTCATCCCCTTCGGTACGTTCCAGCACATCACCCTTGAAAAAAACCGTGAACTTGCGAGACTGTGGCTTGATGCCCTGCTGGTACAAAGTAAAAATGTAGTCCCAGCGGTCCGCATGGAACACGCTGCTCAAAAGCGACGTCCCAAGGATGTCTCTGACTTGCGCTCGCGCCATGCCGGGTTTGAGGTACGCGGCTTGCTCTTTTGTCACCACGTTGCCCTGGACTACGTCAATTTTGTAAGGCGAAGCAATGGCAACAATCCGATTGCTTGCCGCATCAAAGCTGCTACATCCTGCAAGACCCGCAATTGCGAGTGCGACCAGGGTCAGGTGAAGGCTACTGCGAGGATTGTCGGACATGGGTGGTTACGCAAGATATGATCGGGCGATTGTAGCGGTTGGGTACCACCAACTTCCTGAGCGTACGTGGCGGAAAGAGGCCCATGAACAACATCGATGAACTGAAAAGCACAGGCCTCAAGGCGACCATCCCGCGACTGAAAATCCTGGAGGTTTTTCAGCGCAGCACACAGCGGCATCTCACGGCAGAAGACGTTTTTCGTGTGCTCTTGCAAGATCGGTCCGATGTTGGCTTGGCAACGGTTTACCGCGTGCTCACGCAGTTTGAGCAAGCTGGCATTTTGAGCCGTAGCCACTTTGAAAGCGGCAAAGCGGTTTATGAACTTAACGAAGGACAGCACCACGATCACTTGGTGTGCCTCGATTGCGGCAAGGTGGAGGAGTTTTATGACGCAGCGATTGAAGAACGCCAACACGCTGTGGCAAAGGCAAAGGGTTTCTCCATCACGGACCACGCACTAAGCCTTTACGCCACATGCACCAAAGACAAATGCCCCAACCGCCCGGCGACTGACAGGCAACGCGCAAGACCCGTTTAATCGGCACACGGGGCGCACAAAAAGTACGGGGCGCGCAATAGCTCAGCCTTGCGACATCGCCTTTCGGTGGCGCTCGACAAATTCCTGGTAGGTATCAATACCACGCAACTGCAAAATGGTATTTCGCACTGCCGCTTCTACCAACACCGCAATATTGCGCCCAGCCACCACCTGAATCACGACCTTTCGCACAGGGATGCCCAGGATGTCTTGGGTCAACGGCTCATAAGGAATACGCTCGTATTCACGCTCCAGGGTTTCGCGTCTCACCAGGTGCACGATGAGTTTGAGCCGCATTTTTCGGCGAACAGCTGTCTCGCCGAATATTCCGCGAATATCGAGCAATCCTATGCCCCGAACTTCCAGCAAGTTCTCCAGCAATTCCGGGCAGCGGCCCTCGATCGTTGTCTGGTTGATGCGGTACAGGTCCACCGCATCGTCTGCCACCAGTCCGTTGCCGCGGGATATCAATTCCAAACCCAATTCGCTCTTGCCCAAGCCAGATTCGCCTGTAATCAATACACCCAGCCCCAGAATGTCCATGAACACGCCGTGCATGGACGAGCGATCTGCAAAATGCTTGGACAGATACGCGCGCAACAAATCAATGACAAATGCCGATGACTCGTTGGTGGCGAACATTGGGATTTGTGCCCGCTCGGACATAGACAGCAGAGCCTGTGGCGCCTGTTGCCCATCCGCCAACACCAGCACTGGTGGCTCGAGTGTGACAATGCGAGAAATGCGTCGCGCGCAGTCTTCCTGCGCATCACTGGTGATATAGGCAATCTCGCGTTCGCCGAGTATTTGCACCCGGTAGGGGTGGATGTAGTTGAGGTAGCCCACCAGATCAGCACCGGAACGCGCAGCACGCACTGCAACTTCGTCAAACCGGCGCTCCGAAGCGCCCAGCCCCGCAACCCACTCCCACCGCAAGCGACCACGGAACTGTTCAAAGAGAACGTCGGCGCTGACTACGGTAGGCTTCACAGGGCGATCAGGGTAATAGAGTGCATCAGGCCATTTGGGCTGATTGCCAGCCCGCAATGAGCGCATGCAGTTGTGCGGAGTCAGGGCAGTCCAACAATTTCTCGCGCAGGGGTGCGTCGCTGAGCAATTCAGCGATTTCTGACAAAATTTCCAAATGCTTTTGCGTAGCCGCCTCAGGCACCAACAAAAAAATCAGCAAGCCCACGACTTGCTCGTCCGGTGCATCGAACCCAATAGGATTGGCAAGTTGCAGCACGGCAGCCATGGGGGCTTTCAAGCCCTTGATTCGCCCATGCGGAATGGCGACACCGTGGCCTAAACCCGTTGAACCCAAGCGCTCGCGCGAAAACAAGCTGTCGGTAACCAAGGCTCGGCTCAAGCCGTGCAAATTTTCAAACAATAGCCCGGCTTCTTCGAACGCACGCTTCTTGCTCGTCACTTCCACGCGCGCAAGCACATGGGCGGGTGACAGGATGCTGGCTAGTCGGTTCATGGTGTGAATGGATTATGCACAAAAAAACCGCCCAGCTATTGGGCGGTTGCTCTAGGAGATGTCGCCAGGGCTAGGCTACATCAAGCGTTTCGGCGCTTCGTGGTGGTGGTCTTGCAAACGATCCTTGTGCCGTACGACCTTGCGGTCCAGCTTATCCACCAGTTCGTCAACCGCAGCATACAGATCCGCATGGGAACTTTCTGCAAACATGTCACTACCCTTTACGTGGATATTGCACTCGGCGCGCTGCCGTCGTTCCTTCTCCTTTTGCTTCTCAACGGTAAGGAGCACTTTGACATCAACTACTTGGTCAAAATGCCGCATGATGCGATCTAGCTTGGTCGTGACGTAACTACGCAGGGCCGGTGTAACTTCAAGATGGTGACCGCTGATCGTCAAATTCATAAAAAGCCTCCAATTGCACTCGGGTTAAGAATCTTGCCCGTACACGTAGCAAGAACAGGAACCAAAAATACTGAATATTTGATCGCTGTGAAATCACTATGCGCCCGAAACCGAAGAAATGCAATGCTTTATTGCCTAACTTTTCACGTCACCATGACCTGACGCAAATTCAAGTTTTGCGTGCGTAAAAGTGAATATTGCGGTGCGATAATTTAAGTCTGTGCATTGATGGAGAGCATTCCTTGAAAAACTACCCCTGTCGGTAGCTTTCACGTTTAATTGGGGTCAGATTCCAATCGCGTGAAAGCTGAAGCGACGCGCATTGGTTCGCGTTGAATAATTGAAATCCGCCCCCCGATTGAATTGCCATGCTCAATATTTTTACGCTCGCCAACGGACGCCTGTTTCAGGAAGAAATTGAGTCCCTGGAAGAGCTCTCCCAATTTCAGCCCATTTGGGTCGACCTCGAATCTCCTACCGTTGAAGAAAAGCGCTGGGTCAAGCAATACTATGGCCTGTCTATCCCAGAAGACGCCATGGACGAGGACATCGAGGAGTCCGCTCGCTTCTATGAAGAAGACAATGGCGAGTTGCACATCCGCAGCGACTTCTTGATAGCCGATGACGACGAACCGCGCACGGTGCGTGTGGCGTTTATTTTGAACTTGATGAACGACGAGCTCAAAAGCAAGGGCGTGCTTTTTTCCATCCACGATGAAGATGTTCCGGTTTTCCGCCTGCTGCGCATGCGTGCGCGCCGCGCACCTGGTCTAATTGAAGACGCAAAAGAAGTCTTGCTCAAGCTGTTTGATGCCGATGCGGAGTACTCCGCCGACACGTTGGAAGGCATTTACGACGAGCTGGAAAAAGTCAGCACAAAAGTGCTGTCCGGCGACGTGACGGATGCATTGGCAGGCGAAGTGCTGGGTGCTATTGCCCGCCATGAGGACATGAATGGGCGCATACGCCGCAACGTGATGGATACCCGTCGCGCGGTCAG
>CAYXWW010000206.1:0-6282 GCA_964468905.1 uncultured Rhodoferax sp.
AGTCTGGCCCAGCACCTCGCGCACCACCTGTTGCTTGCTCTCGGGCTTGAGGCGGATGTTGATAAAGCCAGGGCCAGCGATTTCGATGGCATCGACCCAGCGCTGAAACGCGATCTGGTTTTGCAGTTCCGCTTTCAGGTTCTCAGCCAGTTGGCGGGGGTTCAACTTGAGTGGTTTGGCCAGTTGCATGGCCGCCGTGGTGGCCAGATCACCATGGGCAGCAACCTTGGGCGACTCAAACGCGGCCTTGGCACCGCTCCCGGGGGACAATTTTTCGAGGGAAGCGGCCAGCGCCTCCAGAAGTTCGTTTTTTACAGACAGCATCCACGGATTTTACGGGGCGCGGCCTTGCGACTTTTGTGGGCAGCTTTCAACCGGGGTTGCGGCAAACCGGGTTGGGGTGGGTTTGGCGGGGCCGGTGGGCTGGGAGTCCCTTCTTTGGCCCACGCTTGCGGGCGGCTGGTTTTGGTTTGCCATTGCTACTGCGTCAAGGGAATGGTTGGTGCGCCCGCTCTGCAGCAACCGCAAATGGGGCCGACGAAGGGACACCCAGCCCACCGACCTTGCGGTATGTCGTTTCTGGTGCTGCAAAATCCATAGCTGCTTACGCACACTCTACGAGGGCTGGAGATCATTTTTTCTTGCAGCACCTCGCCTCAAAGGCGGGTGGCGTGGCGGGCGGGCGCAGGCCGCACTCGCGGTTGCCACAGAATAGGCGCAGCAACCACCGCGTTCACGCAACACCCATGGCGAACCCACAATAGCCAGCCCGCGAAGCAAGCCGGAGAACGCCGGCCAAGCCACCCGCCGCGCGCAGTCTGAACGTGCGCCACAAGACCACGACAGAGAGCCACAAGCTCTATATACACCACTACAACGGAAAACCAATAATGCGAAAACAGACCCATTTGATCCTTGCGGCTCCATCGATGGCGTTCAAACCGGAGCCGTATCCACAGTGTGGGCCGATGGCAGTGCACGATCGGGGCGTGGTGCATCAACAGCGTGGCCATGTGCGTGGGTTTCGAGTGCGAGGGAGTACGCTAAACTGCACGCGCTTTTGACAACCGACAAACTCTCAGGGGGATTGAATGTACTTTAAAAAATTATTCACTTTGCTAGTGTTTGTGGTGTGTGCCAGTGTGGTACATGCCCAAGCGCTCACGACCAACATCGTAGTAAACGGCACGACTAATTCCTTAACAGTCAATATAGCGGTCGCACCTACCGCACCATTTGTATCTAATGGCTCCAAATTGTGGATGGCAATCGTACAGGGGCAGCAGGTGTACTTCTATAGTGACACTGAGGGGTTCGTACCCTATTCTGGTGGTCTCGCGCAACTCCTTTCTGCGCAACCCACGGAAGCACCTGCAGTGCGCGCCATTAGTAAATCGACTGAAGTCGTTTACATCACCGGGTGGAACACACGAAGCATTCTCGGAAGTGATATTTATGTCGGATATGGCACTACGTTTGCCGACGTGGTTAAAGCCGGGCGCTACAAGAAAATATATACATTCGTAGAACGATTCGTTCCTGTGCGTTTGGATGAACTGCTTGGCCGCATGACACTCAATTATTTTGGCAATCTCAGCAAGTACATCCCCCCTACCGACGTAGTCTATTTCTCTGAAAATAGCTTGGTGGTCGACGACTCCTTGACGTATTTGCAAGCAGGTAACGCAACCCGTACGATTGTGTGTCGTGTTTATCCTTATTCGGCCGCCGTTGTCCACACCCATTTGTGTGCAATAGGCGCTACAGGCGGTTCCACTACTGAGCGAGTGCTCGCGTTCACTTTGAGTCGAGGCACGATAAGCAATGGAGCTTTTAAAAATTGCACTGGTCTTTCGCTTGGCAGTTCTTGTGTGGCCATGCTTACAAACCCAGATGGCGGTGTGTCTGGAGGCGTAGAGCCAGGCAAGACACAATCAAATGCCACCGGTGGCGCAGATGCGGCGCGCCTTTCAAACGCGGATTAATTGATTGGTCGCTCCAGCGGTGACACTGGCAATAAGTATTCGCAGCGATGTATATTGGAACCAGTGCTGGATTTTCTCCACCACGCCCGTGGCGGCTGCCACTCAATCACTCACTTAGGACAACCCATGAAAAAACTGCTTACTCTTTTGGCGCTTGGTGTATCTCTGTCTTTTGGTGCAGCCCATGCTGCGGATGCGGAATCTGCTTGCGGCGACAAGGCCGCTGAGAAAAAATTGGCAGGTGCCGCCAAAACTAGCTTCATGAAGAAATGTGTCGCCGATGCAGGCGGCGCAGCAAGCCCCGCATGCGAAAAGTCAGCGGCGGATAAAAAACTGGCTGGTGCGGCAAAGAATAGCCACATCAAGAAATGCATGGCAGATGCCGCTGCACCAGCCGCTGCACCCGCTGCGGCACCAGCACCTGCAGCCTCCGGCGCCAAAAAGTAAGACGCAATGACCCCACTGAGCCAGAGGGCCGGTGGGGATTCAAAGGCGGCGTACTAGGCCACCAAGCCGATGACAACACCGGCAAACAGCGCAGCACCTACCCAGTGGTTCAGACGAAAAGCTTTGAAACACCCTTCGCGCGTTCGCGTGCGAATCATCTGGTAGTGCCACGCCACTTGCGCAGCCGCACAGCCCACGCAAAGCCACCACCACATTGACGCCACGGCGTGCGCCACGACCCACGACCACACCACCAGGTACAGGACATAAAAGGCCATCACTGCAGGCACATCCCAGCGCCCCAAGGTGATGGCCGATGTCTTGATGCCGATGCGCAAGTCATCGTCCCGGTCAACCATGGCGTATTCAGTGTCATAGGCCAGCACCCAAAACAGGTTACCGACCAACAGCAGCCATGCCTGTGCAGGAACCACGCCTTGAACGGCTGCGTAAGCCATGGGAATGCCAAAGCTGAACGCAACGCCCAACACCGCCTGCGGCATGGAGACAAACCGTTTGGCATAGGGGTAGAGCACAGTCACCGCCAGCGCTGCAAACGACCAGGCTATGGTTACGGTATTGGTCGTTAGCACCAGTGCAAAGGCCAACAGTGCCAGCACGCCCCCCAAGGCCAGCGCTTCGCGCACCGATACGGCACCGCTGGTAACCGGCCGCTGCGCCGTGCGCTTGACGTGCTTATCGAATTCGCGGTCCGCCACGTCATTGATGCAGCAGCCGGCGCTGCGCATGAGGATCGTGCCCAAGGTGAACACCGCCAACAAATGCCAGCCAGGAAAACCACCCGCAGCCAGCCACAGCGCACTGAGCGTGGGCCACAGCAGCAGCAACCAACCGGCGGGGCGGTTCCATCGAATCAGATTCAGGTAGAGGGACAGTCGAGGCATTGCAAATTACTACAAATTAGATAGCACCCTATGCACATTGCACGAGGGCTAGAGGCACTTTTTACCAAATGTCAGGATAGACGAGACACACCCGGCAATTCGCACGCGTAGACCGCGTTGCGCAAGGCAGCAATGGCCTCGTACCGTGTAAAACTGCGCCGCCACACCAGCACCACCCTCCGCGCGGGCGGTGGGACGTTGGGGCCATCATTCACCGCAAGGTATTTGACCAGCGCATCCGCCTGGCGACGGCTCTTGGCGACCAGTGCGCCAGCAGGCACGCTCAGCCGTGGCACCAACGTGATGCCCATGCCGGCTGCGACCATGTGCTTGATGGTCTCCAATGACGAGCCTTCAAAACTTTTGCGGATGCCTTCGGTGTCGCTTGAGAACCGCGCGAACTCGGGGCACACCTCCAGCACGTGGTCACGAAAACAGTGGCCGGTGCCCAGCAACAGCATGGTTTCTTTTTTCAATTGCTCGGTTGTTACGCTGTCCTGCGTGGCCAGCGCATGCTGCATGGGAACGGCTGCGAGAAAGGGCTCGTCATACAAAGACGCAGAAGCCAAGCCCGCATCGGGATACGGCTCTGCCAGTATGGCGCAGTCAATTTCGCCTGTACGCAACATCTCCAAAAGCTTGACGGTAAAGTTTTCCTGCAACATGAGTGGCATTTGCGGCGTGTGCTTGATTACCTGGCGCACCAGATCAGGCAACAAGTACGGCGCTATGGTGTAGATAACGCCCAGCTTGAGCGCACCCGACAGTGGGTCTTTGCCCCGCTTGGCAATGTCTTTGATGTTGGCAGCCTGCTCCAGCACGCTCTGCGCCTGGCGCACGATCTCTTCGCCCAAAGGGGTTACTGTCACTTCGTTGGCACTGCGCTCGAACAGCTTGACATCGAGCTCTTCTTCGAGCTTCTTCACCGCCACCGACAGCGTGGGTTGCGACACATAGCAAGCCTCGGCGGCCTTGCCAAAGTGGCGCTCGCGGGCCACCGCCACAATGTATTTGAGTTCGGTCAATGTCATGCGGACCTCTGTGCAGATTGTCCACCCATACTTTGGATGAGTAACTCCAGCCGCTCTTTCCATGCGCGTCGATTCTCGGGAGAACTACCACTCAGCACCCGAAACGGCACGAGCCTGGGATCTTCCTCTGACCAATAGTCATCGCGAACAGCGACCTCGACTTCGCTGCCCACGCCAGCCACCGTGGCGCCCGCCAGACTGCCATGGAAGGTGCGATCCGCTGCGTGCAAGATCACTTTCCCGGTCTGCTCCAAGTCAATCAGCCAGACGATCTTGCCGCGCGCGTCGAAACTCAGTTCGGTAGAGGTGCCTTTGAAGCCTGCGGCCTTACGCCATTTCTCAAGCTGGGCACCCGCTCGGGCTTCGCGATCGGCCTCGCTCAGCGGCACCGAGGGGTCTTCTTCGGGCTCGACCGTCAATCCTGCGGCCGCTGCAGCGGCTTCGGCCTCGCGCTTGCGCTGCGCCTCTACCTGTGCTGCAACCTGCTGCTCTATCTTGTCAATCCAGGCACGCAGGCCGTTGGCAAACTGCTGGAAGTTCGTGGCAATGGTGTCGGGCACTTGGTCCATGCTCAGCGCGGAGCGGTCCCCCCCCGTGCGGCCCAGGGCCTTTTGCATAGGCTCGTCGGTTGCGGTAAACAGGATGCGGCTCAATCCGGTTGCCTTTGCGGCTTCGCCATCCTGGCCCTTGACGGAAATGCGCGACACGTCAATTTGCATGCCCACAGCCGGCATGGTGGCCGACAAGCTACCCACTTGGGTCTCTTCGTCGCCACCGGCCAGGGGTTGGCGGGTGTACTGGGCATTTTTGGCCACCACGATGATTTCCTTGGAGCCGTGGCGCGATTCCACCGTGAAAAGTTGCGAGATAAAACGCAGCCCACCGGGCACGCTGATCACGCTGGTGCGCAGCATATAGGCTTGGTATTCCATGAACAGGTAGACACACAGCCCCACCACAGCCGCCCCACCCAGGGCCCACCACAACAGCGGTAAAAATCCGGTCATTTCCATGATGTTCAGGCCTTTAAAAACTCCGATTTTCCACCCAACCAACGCGCCACGTGTTTTGCGGCCAGCGCAGGGTGCGCATCCAACAGCATGGGCGCTTCGTTGCGCGCCCAGTTGAGGAGCTCAGTATCCACGTCCAGGTTGGCAAAGCGCAACATGGCGTCACCCGATTGACGCGCGCCTAAAAACTCACCCGGTCCGCGAATATCCAGGTCACGGCGGGCGATCTCAAACCCGTCATTCGTCTCCGCCATGGCCTTGAGGCGTGCACGCGCCGCCTCGCTCAGTCGCGGCGCATCACCCGTGGAGTACAGCAACACGCAAGCCGATGCGGCAGCCCCCCGCCCCACACGTCCCCGCAACTGGTGGAGCTGAGACAGACCAAAGCGCTCCGCATGGTCAATCACCATCAGCGATGCATTAGGAACATCCACCCCCACCTCAATCACCGTGGTGCTGACCAGCACCGCAATGTGGCCCTCTTTGAAGGCAGCCATCACGGCCTTTTTGTCGTCGGGGGCCATGCGCGAGTGCAGCAGCCCGACCTGTGCTGCCTCACCCTCGGCCGGACCATGCGCCATCACAACGCCCTGCAAAGCAGCCTGAAGCTCCAGATGGGTTTGCGTGGCATTGCTCAGGTCCAGCGCTTCACTCTCCTCAATCAACGGGCACACCCAGTAGACCTGCCGGCCTTGGGCAATCTGGGCGTGGATGCGCGCGATCACTTCATCACGCCGTGCTTCGTTGACAACCTTGGTGATGATGGGCGTGCGACCGGGTGGCAGCTCGTCGATGGTTGATACATCCAGATCGGCGTAGTAACTCATGGCCAGCGTGCGCGGGATCGGCGTGGCCGTCATCATCAGCATGTGCGGCTCCATGCCATCGGCCTGCATCTTGCCGC
>CAYXWW010000207.1:0-5949 GCA_964468905.1 uncultured Rhodoferax sp.
GTTCTTCGTAATTGGCGCTGACAATGGAATACGCCCGCAGCAACGGCTTGCCGTTGTCTTGCATCAGGCCGATCATGGTGAAGTGACCGTTAGAAAAGCGTAGCGATGTGTCGCGGGTGGTGGTGAAGCTGAACAATTTGTCTGTCCAGTGGTGGACGCTTAAAACGGTTTCTTCCAGAAATGCACTCATGGGGGCCCTTGGGGTAAATCAAAACGGACTTGGGGAAAACCCTCTAGTGTAATTCCTTCCGCAGTGCACCCCTACAGAATATGCGTCTTCTGCTCGCCAACCCCTTGCGTTGGATTTACATTTTGAGCAGGCAGGCCGGGCGAAAGTATGGCAATTGCCTTGTACAAGCCGCGTTGGGTAGTCGCTATGAGCGCATCCAGTTCGACAAAAGCCGCGTCACATTCCGCATTACTCTCTTTGGCCTTGCACAGTTGCTCAAGGCTTGCGGCCTTGCTGGCCAGCTCAGTCGCCCCCAAAGTACCTGCGTTGCCCTTGAGCGTATGGAGCCGCATGAGCGTAGACGTGGTGTCACCCGCGGCATAGCCTTGGCGCAACTCCTGCACAAAGGTACTGAGACTCTTGGAAAACTCTTTGGCAGTGCGTGCATAGAGTGCATGCATGCCCGCCATGCGACCCAATGCAGCGGCCAAATCCAGACCCGGCACATGCGGTACGGCAGCAATGGCCTCAGGCTCTGCAGTTCCTACTGACTCTTCTGGTTTAAACCCTGTCATTTCGAGCAGTAGCGCGACCAATTTGGCTTTGTTGAAAGGCTTGCCTACATGTTCATTCATGCCCGCGGCAAAACAGGCTTCGCGGTCACTGGCCATCACATTGGCTGTCATGGCAATGATCAGCAAGTCTTTGAGGCCGAGCTCATTGCGAATGATGCGAGTAGCTTCGTACCCATCGACTTCCGGCATTTGCAGGTCCATCAGCACCACGTCAAATTGCGGTGTGGCTGCGGCCACTGCATCCGCACCCAGCCTGCCATTCGCAGCCAGTGTGACAAGAGCGCCCTCTGAACTCAAGACGCCCTTGGCAACTTGCTGGTTGATCAGATTGTCTTCAACCACCAGTATGCGCATGCCTTGCAGTTGCTTTCTATTGGTTGGCGCTTTCGTTGCAAGGCGCATGGCGTGGCTGCCTGAACGCGCATCCTGCAACGCCTCTTTCAACATGGACGCGGTGACTGGCTTCATCAGGAAACCGTTGAGCTGGCTTTGCTCCGCCTCCGAACGCTGTGCCAGCATTTCATGGCCATGGGCGGCGATCATGATCACCATGGGCTGCGGCCCCATGCTTTGGGCTGCAATTTCCCGGATGCGCCGCGTTGTCTCCCACCCATCCATGGACGGCATTTGCCAGTCAACATACACCACTGTGTAGGGAAATGCCGCACGCTCCGCACCCATCTTGGACTGAATCAGGTCCAGGGCTGCCTTGCCACTCGCTACCAGGTCAGCAGGCCAGTCCAAGGCACGCATCATGCCCATGGTGAAGTTCCCCGCAAATGGGTTGTCGTCCACCACCAAAACACGCTGTGGCGGCACTACCGCCTTTTGTGGTGCGGCAAGGTCTGCCGGTGCCTCCACCACAATGGGCAGTGTCAACGTAAAGGAAAATGTGCTGCCTTTACCCAGCACACTCTCAAGCTGGATTTCACCGCCCATCAGCTCCACAAAACGTTTGCAGATGGCCAAGCCCAAACCGGTTCCACCAAATCGCCGCGTGGTGGAACCCTCTGCCTGCGTGAAGCCGTCAAAGATATGGGTCTGATGTTCTGGCGCAATACCAATGCCAGTGTCTTGTACGGAAAACGCGATGGTGACAGCATCCGGCACAGACTGCACCTTGCGCAACGCTAGAACCACTTGCCCACAGTTGGTGAACTTGACTGCATTGCCGCCCAAATTGACGAGCACCTGTTGAAGGCGCATGGCATCGCCACGCACCACCTCAGGCAGCGTGGGATCAATATCAAACAAAACCTCGACCTCTTTGTCACCCACGTTCGCCGACAGCACCACCGACAGACTGCGCAACAGGCGCTCAATAGGGAATGGCTCACTCTCGAGCGACATCTTGCCCGACTCGACTTTTGAAAAATCCAAAATGTCATTGAGCAGGCCCAACAGGGATTGGGCAGCACCTTCGGTCTTGCTGGCGTAGTCACGCTGGCGACTGGTTAGTTCGGTGTCTTGCAAGAGTGAAAGCATGCCCAAGATGGCGTTCATGGGGGTGCGAATTTCATGGCTCATATTGGCCAGAAATTGGCCTTTGGCTAATGACGCATCCTCCGCCAACTTGCGTGCCTCGGTCAGTTTTAGCTCATGGCTCTTTTGCTCAGTTATGTCTTCAATAATGGACCACGCATACGACTCCCCTGGCGCGCTTTGAATCAAAATTCCATTGAGGCGCACGGGAACTTTGTGGCCATTTTTGTGAAAATATTCCTTTTCGTAGGGACCAAAACGCCCCTTCGTTCGCAATTCCTCGATCTGAAAGGCCTCTTGTTCGGCGTATTCTGGAGGGGTGATCTTTGCATAGCCCAATGCTTTGAGTTCCTCAAGGCTGTAGCCCAGTATGCGCAAAATGGCGGGATTCACTTCGTAGAAGGTTCCGTCCATGCCATTGCGGATCATCCCGAGTGGTGACAGATCAAACAGCCCCTGCAATTTGGCTTTGCTCGACACCAATTCCTCGCGCGCTCTGAAATCCTCGGTGACATCGCGAAAGCTCCATACACGGCCCACAACTTTTCCATTGAGCCGGTTGGGATGCGAGTGGCGCTCAATCACACGGCCATCCATGAGTTTCACCATTTCAAAACTGGACTCTTCCGGCTTGGCATACAACTCAGAGACACGGCGCATAAAGGCATCTGGGTCTTCCAGTTGAGCCATCACGTACTTCAAAATTACGGCGCGATCCTTCTTGACAATAAACTCTGCTGGCGGGACCGACCACAGGCTCAACATCCGCTGGTTATACGATTCAAGTTCCCCACTCGAATTCACCACCAAAATCGCGTCTGAAGTCGCTTCCAACAAGGAGCCCTTGATTGCGGCGCCATCATTCAACGCCCGCACCATTTTTGGAATGGGGATGAGCAACATCAGGAATGCCCCTGTCACCATCATCCAGCTTGCAAACGGACTACCAAACAAAACCGGTGTTGGCGCCATTTGTAATTGGGCCAGCACGATGTAGGCCAACCAAGCGAGCAAATAGCCGGTCAAGAAAATAAACGCAGCACGCTGATGAACAACCACAGCCAACATAACGCTGGTGGCAAGTGCAATGCCGGCCCCGTTGGTTGGTAGGCCTGCATAGAGCAGCGCTGTCAACACAACCCACAACCCTATTGAAAAATGAATCAGTGACTGCTGAGGATTTCCGTGGCGACTGCGCTTGCGGGCCAGCCAGGCTCCCCCCATGACTACCACCAGAAGAATGGCCGCAAGAAGCTTTCGATGGAAGACAAATGGGACACCGATGACCGCAAGTGCTGCACAAAACAAAATGAAAAGACCATAGAAATGGTCCAGCATCTTGATCTTTTCCACTTGCAGCGGGTCTGTTAAGTCACGCATCTTTCCCCCTATCAATCGCAATGGACCCATTTTTGCATTGGGTTGCTCCAGCCACCAAAGGGCTGGTGTTGGAAATATACCAACTCCATACCTACGAAATGACTTCTAGCGCAAAGAAGTCCTCACAAATTAGCCGGGCCACGCATCCTAGTCACCCAAGCAGATACCTAGGTCCCGCGCTGTTTGCACGGTATCCATATCTAAGGGAACAGCTTTCATGCGCCCAGCGACCTCGGCCAGCGGCACGTAATTCACACCGACATCTGCCAGCGCTACCATGACCCCAGACACGCCCTGACCCAGAGCGCGCACGGCTGCGGCTCCACAGCGCATGGCGATCAGCCGATCGCATGCCGTGGGGCTGCCCCCACGCAGCAAATGCCCCAGGACGACGGCACGTGTGTCTTTTCCGGTCAGCGCAGCCAATTCTTTCGCAACCCGCTCCCCAACGCCGCCCAAGCGTTCGGCGTGCCCCCCTGTTGCGGGTTCCACCACATCTACTTGGCCTGCCTTTGGCGCTGCCCCTTCGGCAACTACCACAATCGACGACAACTGCCCGGCAGCCTCACGCGCACGGATCATGGTTGCCACCTTTTTCAGGTCAAAGCCAATCTCGGGAATCAAAATCGCGTGCGCATTGCCCGCCATACCGCTGTGCAGAGCGATCCAGCCGGCATAGCGCCCCATGACCTCGACCACCATCACGCGGTGGTGACTTTCTGCGGTGCTGTGTAAGCGGTCCAGGCACTCGGTTGCAAACGATACGGCCGAGTCAAAGCCAAAGGTGGTGACCGTCTTATCTAGGTCGTTGTCTATGGTCTTGGGCACGCTCACCACCCGCAAACCCTTTTGGTGCAAGGCATGGGCGATGACGAGTGAGCCATCGCCCCCAATCGAGACCAACGCGTCGATGGCATGCTGTGCAAAGTACTGCACGATGTCACCCGACCGGTCTATCTCATGCAGGCTTCCATCCGGATGGCGCATGGGAAAGTGCAAAGGGTTGTCGCGGTTGGTAGACCCGAGCAGCGTACCGCCCAGGTGCCCAATGTCGCGCACAGCGTCCACGGAGAGTTGCACAACGCCCCCTGTCGGGTAATGGTCAGGCATCAAAATGCCATTGAACCCATCGCGAATACCCCAGCACTCCCAGCCCCGTTGCGTCGCAGCGGTCACCACGGAGCGAATCACCGCGTTGAGCCCGGGCGCATCGCCGCCCCCGGTACTCATGGCAATGCGGCGAATGGGATCTGGCGACATGGAAGCTCCTGTGGTAACACTGCACAAAGGTCCATTATGGACACGCGCACAGTTCTGCGATCATTACGGCATGGAGACACCCCGTATACCCCAAGAACCCCAGCTGCTGGTCGCTTGCCTGTGCGCAGACTGGTGCGGCACCTGCCGCGAGTACCAACCCAAATTTGAACAACTTCAGGCGCAATACCCCGACGTGCAATTTGAGTGGGTGGATGTGGAAGACGCTTCCGATGTGGTGGACCCCGTTGAAGTGGAAAACTTCCCCACGCTACTCATTGCTACGCGTGAGCGGGTGCAGTTTTTTGGCACTGTCATGCCGCACGCAGAAACCCTGCAGCGTTTGATAGAAACGCAGCGCGGGGCCACCACAACTGCACAGGCTCAGCCACCCCTGATTGAGGCATTGGCAAAACGCATTTGGGAATGAACCAGCTAAAGACTACTAACGAAATTTGCCGCTAGCCCTCGCAGAATGTGCGTGAGAAGCTAGCAATTTAATAGCAATTAGAGCTTGGCGGCCACCCAAGCCTGCACGCTGGCCAACGCCGCGGGCAATTTGGCGGGCTCAGTGCCACCGGCCATGGCCATGTCAGCCTTGCCGCCGCCCTTGCCGCCTACTTGGCCTGCGATGAAATTTACCAGCTCACCGGCTTTGACCTTGCTGGTGGTGTCAGCGGTCACGCCCACGGCGATCTGCACCTTCTCACCATCCACCACGCCCAGCACAACCACGGCGGTCTTGAGCTTGTCCTTGAGCTTGTCCATGGTGTCGCGCAAGGTTTTGACATCTGCACCATCGAGCTTGGCAACCAGCAGCTTCACGCCACCCAGGTCGATGGCCTGGCTCAGCATTTCGTCGCCTTGGGCGGAAGCCAGCTTGCCCTTGAGTGCGGCCACTTCTTTTTCCAGCGCCTTGACGTGGTCCATCACATGGCCCAGCTTGACAGCCAGTTCGGCTACGGGGGCCTTGAGCGTGGCAGCGGCTGCGCCCACGGTATCTTCCAGGTCTTGCAAGTAGGTCAGTGCATTGGCACCGGTCACGGCTTCGATACGCCGCACCCCAGCGGCCACACCGCCCTCACC
>CAYXWW010000207.1:5959-6269 GCA_964468905.1 uncultured Rhodoferax sp.
CCACCGCACAGTTCGCGGCTGCTACCAATGTCCAGCACGCGCACGGTCTCGCCGTACTTCTCACCAAACAGCATCATCGCGCCGGTCTTCTGCGCGGAATCGATGTCCATCACACGGGCTTGTGCGGCGGCGTTGGACAGAATTTCTGCGTTGACGCGGCTTTCAATCTCACGGATTTGTGCGTCGGTGACTGGCGCGTTGTGTGCAAAGTCAAAACGAGTGCGCTCGGCGTTGACCAACGAGCCCTTTTGCTGCACGTGGTCACCCAGCACTTCGCGCAGGGCCTTGTGCATCAGGTGGGTGGCGCTGT
>CAYXWW010000208.1:0-6202 GCA_964468905.1 uncultured Rhodoferax sp.
AGACTTTCGATGAGTTCAAGGAGCGCTACCACTCGCTGGATTTGCTGCTGATCGACGATGTGCAGTTTTTTGCCAACAAAGATCGTACGCAAGAGGAGTTCTTCAACGCCTTTGAGGCATTGCTTGCCAAGAAGTCACACATTGTGATGACCAGCGATACCTATCCCAAAGGGTTGACTGACATCCATGAGCGCCTTGTTTCCAGATTTGACTCGGGGCTTACCGTGGCAATTGAGCCGCCAGAGCTTGAAATGCGCGTTGCGATCCTTATCAATAAGGCGCGCGTCGAAGGTTCTGAAATGCCGGAAGAGGTGGCATTTTTTGTTGCCAAAAACGTTCGTTCCAACGTGCGCGAACTCGAAGGCGCACTGCGCAAAATATTGGCCTATTCCCGCTTCAACCAGAAAGAGATATCCATCCAGCTGGCACGCGAAGCTCTGCGCGACTTGCTTTCTATACAAAACCGACAGATCTCGGTAGAAAACATCCAAAAAACCGTGGCCGACTACTACAAGATTAAGGTCGCGGACATGTATTCCAAGAAGCGCCCCGCCAGCATAGCGCGGCCGCGACAGATAGCCATGTACCTCGCCAAAGAACTGACACAAAAAAGCCTCCCTGAAATCGGAGAATTATTTGGTGGCAGAGACCACACAACGGTTTTACACGCGGTGCGCAAAATTGGCGGAGAGCGCCAGCAGATGACAGAACTGAACCAGCAGTTGCATGTGTTGGAGCAAACCCTTAAAGGCTAAATAGCAATAAAACGCAAAAGCGCTAAAAGTAGCAGTTAAAACTGGGAAAATGGCGGGATTTTCGAAAAAGCGGGTGCTGCTGAAGAAAAGTGCCAAAACAGACATTAAAAAGAGGTTGACATGATCGTATTGAAGGCAACGCAGGACAAAGTCCTCTCGGTACTCCAGTCAGTGGCCGGTATTGTTGAGCGTCGCCATACTTTGCCCATTCTTGCCAATGTGTTGATCCGCAAAACGGGCACTTCCCTGCAAGTTACAACCAGCGACTTGGAAATTCAGATCCGCACTACTGCAGAGCTGGGTGGCGATACCGGCAATTTCACCACCACCATCGGTGCGCGCAAGCTCATAGACATATTGCGCACAATGCCTTCAGATCAGACCGTATCGCTGGAGTCGAGCCAAAGCAAAATCATCCTTAAGGGTGGCAAAAGCAAGTTCACACTGCAGACGATGGCTGCGGAAGATTTTCCATTGGTGCAAGAGTCGGCCAATTTTGGCCCTGTTTTCAGCGTTCCGCAGAAAACATTGAAAAACCTGCTCAGCCAAGTTTCATTTGCCATGGCTGTCCATGACATTCGCTACTACCTGAACGGAATTTTGTTTGTAGCTGAAGGCAAACAACTGAGTTTGGTCGCAACCGATGGGCATCGACTTGCATTTGCTTCGGCAACCTTGGACGTGGAAGTTCCCAAGCAAGAAGTGATTCTGCCGCGCAAAACGGTGGTGGAGATGCAGCGCCTGCTGTCCGACGCAGAAGGTGCAATCGAAATGCAGTTTGCCAACAACCAGGCCAAATTTGTATTTGACGGCATGGAGTTTGTCACCAAGCTGGTCGAAGGCAAGTTCCCCGACTACAACCGTGTCATCCCCAAGAACCACAAGAACAGCATCACACTGGGTCGATCCGCGTTGCTTGCAACACTCCAACGTACGGCCATATTGACCAGTGACAAATTCAAAGGCGTGCGGCTCAATATCGATCCGGGCAGCTTGCGTGTCGCCTCCAACAATGCTGAGCAAGAAGAGGCCGTCGACGAGCTTGATATCGACTACGGTGGCGATAGTATTGAAATTGGCTTCAACGTCACCTATTTGATTGATGCACTGGCCAACATGACCCAGGAAATGGTGAAGTTGGAACTGTCGGACGGTAACAGTTCAGCTCTGTTCACCATTCCAGATAACGCCACGTTTAAATACGTAGTGATGCCAATGAGAATTTGATGCTACAAAAAACGTAGCTATCTGCGCAATCAAACCCCCGGTATCCGGGGGTTTGGCCGTTAGTGAGATCGAAAATTTTTGTGATTTAGTGAGAGAAGTGAGCTATGACCGAAGAAAACAACAACCCCGTAAATACTGAAAATGGAACTGATGCTGTGCATACGGGTGAGGGTGGATCGGATAGCTCCAATTTCCAGCCAACCATCGACACCAATCAGGCGGGCGCGACCGAAGCCTATGGTGAGGGCTCGATCCAGATCCTTGAAGGTTTAGAAGCGGTTCGCAAGCGTCCTGGCATGTATATTGGCGACACGTCCGACGGTACTGGTTTGCACCACCTTGTTTTCGAAGTCGTCGACAACTCCATTGATGAGTCGCTTGCGGGTCATTGCGATGATATTCTGGTCACTATCCATTCGGACAATTCGATTAGCGTGGTCGACAACGGTCGGGGTATTCCCACTGGTGTAAAAATGGACGACAAGCACGAGCCCAAGCGCTCAGCTGCCGAAATCGCGTTGACGGAATTGCACGCAGGCGGAAAATTCAACCAGAACAGTTACAAGGTATCTGGCGGTCTGCACGGTGTTGGTGTGAGCTGCGTAAACGCACTGTCCAAAATGCTACGGCTGACTATTCGTCGGGATGGAAAAGTGCACGTCATGGAGTTCAGCAAAGGGTTCGTGCAGAACCGCATTGTTGAGACCGTCAACGGCATCGAAGTCTCGCCGATGAAGGTGATTGGCGAAACAGAAAAGCGTGGGACAGAGGTCCACTTCTTACCCGATCTGGAGATCTTCCAGACCAATTCAGATTTTCACTATGAAATTCTGAGTAAGCGCCTGCGAGAACTCAGCTTCTTGAACAACGGTGTCAAGATCCGTTTGAAAGATGAGCGCAGTGGTAAGGAAGACGACTTCTCGGGTGCTGGCGGCGTCAAGGGATTTGTCAATTTCATCAACAAAGGCAAGTCGGTGTTGAACCCCAACATCTTCCATGCCATGGGTGACCGCCAGAGTGATCAAGCCACCAATATTGGCGTAGAAGTGGCAATGCAGTGGAACAGTGGATATAACGAACAAGTCCTGTGTTTCACCAACAATATTCCTCAACGCGATGGAGGGACCCATTTAACGGGGCTGCGTGCAGCCATGACGCGCGTCATCAATAAGTACATTGACGAAACTGAGATTGCGAAGAAAGCCAAGGTCGAAGTAACGGGAGATGACATGCGCGAAGGCTTGACCTGCGTTCTGTCAGTCAAGGTGCCTGAACCAAAATTCTCTAGCCAGACTAAAGACAAGCTGGTTTCAAGCGAAGTGCGTGGCCCGGTCGAAGACATTGTCAGCAAACTGCTTGCAGACTACTTACAAGAACGCCCAGCAGACGCCAAGATCATTGTTGGAAAGATTATCGAAGCCGCCCGTGCGCGCGAAGCCGCTCGAAAAGCGCGCGATATGACCCGACGTAAAGGTGTATTGGACGGAATGGGCCTACCTGGAAAACTCGCAGATTGCCAGGAAAAGGATCCAGCAATGTGTGAAATCTACATCGTCGAGGGCGATTCCGCGGGCGGCTCCGCCAAGCAGGGGCGCGACCGAAAATTCCAGGCAATACTGCCTTTGCGCGGCAAGATTTTGAACGTGGAAAAAGCGCGCTATGAAAAGCTGCTGACTAGCAATGAAATCTTGACGTTGATCACAGCCTTGGGAACCGGCATTGGCAAGGCCGGCGGAACAACCGGCAATGACGACTTCAACGTAGCAAAGCTGCGCTACCACCGCATCATCATCATGACCGATGCTGACGTTGACGGCGCGCACATCCGCACACTGTTGTTGACCTTCTTTTACCGTCAGATGCCGGAATTGGTGGAGCGTGGTCATATCTATATCGCACAGCCCCCTCTATACAAAGTCAAAGCCGGCAAAGAAGAACTCTACTTGCAAGGTGCCAGCGACTTGGACAACTTTTTGTTGCGCATTGCGTTGGTCAACGCGTCGGTATTTACTGGCGGCCCCAATGGAGCAACCATATCTGGTGATACGCTGGCCACTTTGGCGCGCAAGCACCAAGTCGCGCAAGCCGTTATTGCTCGTCTCAAGAATTTCATGGACGCTGAAGCGCTCCGCTCAGTAGCTGATGGCGTGTCGTTGAATTTGGATACGGTTGCCGACGCTGAAGTGTCTGCGGCTGCACTGCAGGCCAGACTGCCGGATGCGGAGGTGGCTGGTGAGTTTGACGTCAGGACCGATAAACCAATTTTGCGCATCAGTCGTCGTCACCATGGCAACGTCAAGAGTAGCGTATTGACGCAAGACTTTGTTCACGGCGCAGACTATGCTGCCTTGGCAGAGGCCGCTAATACTTTTAAAGGCTTACTCGGTGAAGGTGCGCGCGTTATGCGTGGTGAAGGCGAACGCCAAAAAGAAGAGAAAGTTGCCGACTTCCGGGAAGCAATGGCTTGGTTGATCTCCCAAGCTGAAAACGCCACTAGCCGTCAGCGCTACAAAGGACTGGGTGAAATGAACCCCGCTCAATTGTGGGAAACCACGATGGATCCGACAGTGCGCCGTTTGTTGCGTGTTCAAATCGACGATGCTATCGAAGCCGATCGAGTATTCACGATGCTTATGGGCGACGAAGTGGAGCCACGTCGTGATTTCATCGAAACCAATGCGTTGCGGGCTGGCAATATTGACATCTAACGTGTCGGGTGACACAGTTAGTGAAAACTTCGCCAAGTTAGTGAAAAACTGCTGACACAGTTAGTGAAAAAAAGGTGCAAAAAACCAACCGACAGGTTGGTTTTTTTCATTCGGGTTAGGGCCAGTTGCCGTCTTTGGCAAATGACCGCTGTATGGCCCCGAATTGAGAGACATTGAGCGACTGATCCTTGCCTGCCAGATGACCTGGCAGGCTATAGTCGCTAGCACATGCCATTGATTATTCGTTAACAGGCGTCGAGCACTTCATGCACCACTTCACTTGGCTCTTAGCCGGCTTCCTTTCGCTTCAGCCGCTTGCGCTCGTCGCGGTAGAAAGTCAGTGCTATGGCACTGTGAGTAACGGCCGATTAGAAGGTGGCGTACAACTTCCAAGCGAAGGCCCTAACTTCACTTCCTACAGCACATTGGGTGCGGTCGCAGGCCGAACGCACGTTCACTCGAAAGTGGCAGAGATCATCGTCTCAGCGTATGCCGCGCTGGCCAAAGACAAGCCCACCAATACGTATGTCTACGGAGAAACTGGTTGGTCGTCGGGAGGACGCATACGGCCACATCGAACACATCAGAACGGCCTGTCAGTGGATTTCTTCGTTCCGGTCCGTAACGCGGCGGGAAAGTCTGTGCCGCTACCTACGAGCGTTACCAACAAGCTCGGCTACGACATTGAGTTCAACGCCAATGCGAAGTATGAGGACTACACGATCGACTTCGAAGCCATAGCGGAGCATCTCTATCGGCTGCAAGTGGCAGCAAAGGCCAATGGCGCGGGCATCGCTCTTGTGATCTTCGATACAGAGTTCTTGCCAAAGCTATTTGCTACAACACGCGGCGAATATCTTCAAAGGGAGCTTCCCTTCATGAAGGGAAAGCCGTGGGTTCGCCACGATGAGCACTATCACGTCGACTTCCGTGTCCCGTGCAAGCAGAATGCCGGCAAATAGCTCTATGGAGAGGATTCGACCCATTGAATCCAAGGTCTTCACCTGACTTCTGATCGGGGCCAACTGCGGTCGTAACCCGATGTCCGCTATGGGCGCCTGCGAGATATAGTGTCATCAATATTTGATGGACATTGATGCAAGTTGAACACGTACGATTTCTTACGCTTGTCGAAGGGCAAGAAGTGTGCATTGCCAAGCGCGCAATGATCAGTTCCTTCAAGATTGTTGCGGACCTCCTGGAGTTCTCTGACGGTCTTGGGATAGATTTCTTTCAGCGGCTGTGTGACGGCGAAAAACTTCCTGTTGTGGCGTACGTTGGAGATGAAACTGAAAGAGTAGTAGGTGAAGCTTTCACATACACGGAAACAACTGACCGACTACATGTTGAAATTTGGCGTTCATATGTGTTGAATCCCACCTCTGGAAGGTGGGAGTAGATCAGTTTTGTTTTCTGAAACGATCGTCGGTTCGGGGCCACTTGCAGTCTTTAACGAATGACTGTTGATTCCAGAGGCAAACTGAGCCAGATTCCAATCGAATATTGAGCCAC
>CAYXWW010000209.1:0-4616 GCA_964468905.1 uncultured Rhodoferax sp.
TGCTGGCGTTGGAGCGGGTGCTGGCGTTGGAGCTGGCGTTGGAGCGGGTGCGGGTGCGGGCGTTGGAGCAGGCGTAGGTAGTGGCGCGGGCTCAGGAACGGGGATCGGAACAGGCGCCGGTGTGGGTTCTGGTGCCACTGCAACGGGTACAGGAACTGGCACGGGAGGCGGCACAACGACGGGTATAGCCACTACCGGCACGGGTTCTTGCGTCACCTTGATGGGTTTGACTTCAGGCACTGGCTCGGGGACGATGGCCCGCGTCTTCTCTGGCAGTGGCTCAACTGGTTTCTTTTCTTGAACGGCACGATTCGTGACGATCGGGGCTTGCACCTCGCGAATCGCACGCGGCGCCACGGTGGGCAAACTGGGCGCTGGCTCTTTTAACCGCGTGATGGGTGAAAACACCTGATAAATCACGTTGCGCGTGGTTTGCAGGCTCGGCGTGGCCTGCAAAATAAACCACAAAAGCGCCAAATGGAAGGCACCCACGGTCACCAGCGCAGGCAGGGACATGCGTTCCTGTTGCAACATGGCTTTGGACATGGGATCAATCATCTGCGGAGATTATGCTGAAATCGAAATCGCGAAGGTGCAACGTGCGCTGCACCGAAGTTTAAACTGCACCCGCCCTACCCGGCCGCACGCTATAGTGAAGGGATTTGATGTGGATAAAGCAGAGCGCACCATGACAGATACCCCAACAGGAATTGGCAAGTACCGCATCGAACGTGAGCTGGGGCGTGGTGCCAGTGGTGTGGTGTACCTTGCGTATGACACCTTTCGCAACAACTGGGTAGCCATCAAGCAGATCCACCCCCATCTGTTGCAAGACCCCACGCAGGCTGCCAAATACCGCCGCTTGTTGCACAACGAAGCGGTACTTGCAGGAAAAGTGATCCACCCCCACATCGTCGCCCTGATTGACGTCGACGAACGGGCCGTGCCGCCCTATTTGGTACTGGAATACGTGAAAGGCCGCTCACTGGAGGGCTATACGTCACCCGACATGCTCTTGCCAGTGACCGAAGTGTTGGACATTGCCTTCAAGTGCTGCAATGCGCTGGAATATGCACAATACCATGGCCTGATCCACCGCGACATCA
Organism: uncultured Rhodoferax sp.; assembly: GCA_964468905.1. Classification (GTDB taxonomy): domain Bacteria; phylum Pseudomonadota; class Gammaproteobacteria; order Burkholderiales; family Burkholderiaceae_C; genus Allorhodoferax. The sequence goes on from CAYXWW010000209.1 coordinate 1,107, forward strand.
AGCCGGCCAACCTGTTGCTGCGCGACGATGGCGAAATCAAACTCACTGATTTTGGTACAGCCCTGTCCCAAAACGGCGACGTCACCCAACTGGCCGGTCTGGTGGGCTCGCCTGCCTATATGTCACCCGAACAAATTCGGGAGGCGCCACTCACACAGCAGTCCGACATGTTTTCGCTGGGCATCGTTTTGTACGAATTGCTCACAGGCCAAAAACCATTTCAGGGTGACAGCGACTACGCCACGATTTACAAAATCAGCTCGGATCAAGCCGTGCCTGTGCGGGTTATTCGCCCGGAACTGCCACAGAACCTGGATGACATCATTCAAAAAGCCCTGGCAAAGAACCCGGCCGACCGCTTTGCAAGCTGGAGCGACTTTTCAGACGCGATTATTGGAGCCAGCAGCAGCGTGACCAAACTGGCCTCGCAGACCACAGAAGTTGAACGGTTTCAAACACTGCGCGAATTCGCATTCTTCAAAGACTTTAGTGATATCGCAATTTGGGAGACATTGCGACTGGGCCGCCTGTATGAAATAAAGGCAGGCGACGTGTTGATGGAGGAAGGATCGTCTGGCAATTCCTTTTACCTGCTGCTGGAAGGCAGCGTCAAGATCACCAAGAACAATCTTCCCTTGAGCAAACTCGCTGCGGGGGTCAGTATCGGCGAAATGGTTTATTTGCAACCGGATCAGAATGTGCGCTCAGCAACCGTTACTGCCGAAACGGATGGCGCGGTTCTGAAGGTCCAGAGTGAGTCCCTTCACAAGGCGTCTTCTGAGGTGCAGTCGGCCTTTGACAAAGCATTTATCAACATACTCGTCACCCGCCTGATAGCGACCAACCAGCAGTTGTCAGAGTGGGACTTGAAGTAGCGGCACAAGAAAAAAGCACCAAACGTTTCCGCGTGGTGCTTGATTTCTTACCGTATTTGGTGGGCAGTACAAGTTTCGAACTTGTGACCCCTGCAGTGTGAATGCAGTGCTCTACCCCTGAGCTAACCGCCCTGATTATTCATCAGAATAGCCTTCAATTATACAACACTATATCGATAGGCCATCAGACCAACTTGCGCCACAAAGTCTTGCCGCCACTGGCCTTGTCCAGCTGGCCCAACACCTCTTCATGTGATGCCAATTCCTGCGCATTAGCCACAATCACTGGCAGAACCACACCACGCAAGTCCATTGCAACCACGGCCGCGCCACGTTCGGTTGGTGCTCCCGCGTCGATCAGCAGTGCATCTTGACCACGGGTCATGTTGATGTACACATCAGCCAGCAGCTCGGCATCGAGCAAAGCGCCGTGCAGTGTTCGGCCAGAGTTATCTACTTCCAGCCGGTCGCACAGGGCGTCCAGGCTGTTGCGTTTGCCAGGGAACATTTCCTTGGCCATGACCAGTGTGTCCACCACCGATGCGACATGCTTCTTGAATGGCGGATGACCGGCACGGGCCAATTCCGCATCGAGGAACGCAACGTCGAACGGCGCGTTGTGGATGATGATTTCTGCCCCGGCAACATAGTCCACGATCGCCTGCGCGATGGCCGCAAACTTGGGCTTGTCGCTCAGAAATTCAGTGGTCAAACCGTGCACCCGCAAGGCACCCTCGTCGCTATCGCGCTCGGGGTTCAAGTAGAAGTGCAGGTTGTTGCCTGTGAGCTTGCGGTTGACCAGCTCTACGCAGCCGATCTCGACCATACGGTCGGGGTTCGAGGGATGGACCGCGTTGAATCCGGTGGTTTCGGTGTCGAGAAAAATTTGCCGCATGCAATGCTCCTCGGGAGGCTAATGGTTTTCTTTTGCGTGATTGATGGAATATTTTGGTATCTCGACCACGATATCTTTTTGCGCGAGAAAGGCCTGGCAACTCAAGCGCGAGTTGGGCTCCAGCCCCCAGGCACGGTCGAGCAGATCTTCCTCATTTTCATCGGCTTCGTTGAGCGAAGCAATACCATCGCGCACGACCACGTGGCAAGTGGTGCAGGCGCAGCTCATGTCACAGGCGTGCTCGATATTGATGTGATTTTCCAGTAGGGCTTCGCAGATCGAGGTTCCCGGGGTGGCGGTGATCTCGGCGCCTTGCGGGCAGTACTCGGGGTGCGGCAGGATTTTAATGATGGGCATTTCTAATCACTCTAATTTGTTGGGGTCAGAGCACATGTGCTGCGCAAAGTGGTCCGACCCGCACATTCACAGGGTTGCAATATTTTTCCCCGCCAACGCATGGGCAATGCCGCGGTTCATGCGCTTTGCGGCGAATGATTCTGTAGCCTGGGCCAAGGCCTTGCACAGCGCCTCAATGTGGGCAGCGTCCGTACTGGCGCGCCCCACCGAAAGCGCAGCCATGGCCGCATCGATGTCATCGCGCTCTTGGCCATCGAGCAGATCTGCATCAGCATCCAGCGCGCTGTGAATGGCCAGCAGTAGGCGGTCGGCGTCGACTTGTGCTTCCACCACGGCGCGGGCGCGAATGTCTTGTTCTGCGGTGCTAAAGCTGTCTTGCAGCATCTGCGCTATCTGTGCATCGCCCAGGCCGTAGCTGGGTTTGACATTGATGTCGGCCTGCACACCGCTTACCTGCTCGTGCGCAGCAACATTCAGCAAACCATCGGCGTCCACCGTGAAAGTGACGCGGATACGTGCAGCACCAGCGGCCATGGGCGGAATGCCACGCAACTCAAAACGCGCCAAGCTGCGGCAATCGGCCACCAAGTCGCGCTCGCCCTGCACAACATGCAGTGCCAGCGCCGTCTGCCCGTCTTTGTAGGTGGTGAAGTCCTGCGCCATGGCAGTGGGAATGGTCTGGTTGCGCGGCACGATGCGCTCCACCAAGCCGCCCATGGTCTCGACACCCAGCGACAAGGGAATCACGTCGAGCAACAGCAAATCGCCAGACGTGTTGTTACCAGCTAGTTGGTTGGCTTGAATCGCAGCACCCAGTGCAACCACTTCGTCCGGGTTCAGATTGTTCAGCGGTGCGCGGCCAAAGAATTGGGCAACTGCCGCCTGCACCTGGGGCATGCGGGTGGAACCACCCACCATGACGACACCCTGCACGTCTTGCACCGTCAGCCGCGCATCACGCAGCGCCTTACGCACCGCGGTAATGGTGCGGGCGGTCAAATGGGCAGTAGCGGACTCAAATTGGCTTTGCTCCACGTCAAAATGCACGCTAGCCCTCGTCAAATCTGCGTGAATAGCTACCGTTTTTGTAGCAGTCAGCGCTTCCTTGCAAGCTCGGGCGGCCACTTTGAGTGTGGCCTTGTCGGCTGCGGTAGTGGCCTCTGCACCTGTCTGCTGCAGCACCCAGTCTGCCAAGGCGTGATCGTAGTCATCGCCACCCAGAGCCGAATCGCCCCCCGTGGCCACCACTTCAAAAACACCCTGTGTCAGCCGCAAGATGGAGATATCGAACGTGCCACCGCCCAAGTCATAGATGGCGTAAACGCCCTCACTGGCGTTATCCAGGCCGTAGGCAATCGCCGCCGCTGTGGGTTCGTTGATGAG
>CAYXWW010000209.1:4626-6197 GCA_964468905.1 uncultured Rhodoferax sp.
GGACATTGATCCCCGCGAGCTTGGCCGCGTCTTTGGTCGCCTGCCGCTGTGCATCGTCAAAATACGCAGGTACGGTGATGACCGCACCATAAATGTCATCGCTAAAGGTGTCTTCCGCCCGGTAGCGCAGGGTGGCCAAGATATCGGCACTCACCTCCACGGGCGACTTCTCGCCAGCAATCGTCAGCACACCCAGCATGCCCGCATGGTCGGCAAAGCGATAGGGCAATTTGTCTGCACCCGTCACATCTGCCAGGCTGCGCCCCATAAACCGTTTGGCCGATGCAATGGTGTTCTCAGGATCGCTAGACAGTGCTTCCCGGGCCGCATAACCAATCTCACGCTTGCCGCCCTCTTGGTATCGCACAACCGAAGGCAAGATCACACGCCCTTGGTTGTCGGGCAGGCACTCGGCCACGCCGTGGCGCACAGACGCCACCAGCGAATGGGTTGTACCCAAATCAATGCCCACGGCAATGCGCCGTGTGTGCGGGTTGGGGGCCTGGCCAGGCTCGGAAATTTGTAAAAGCGCCATAAGCGGGCCCTAGTTATGCAGGCCCCAGTTTTCCTGGGGCAAGGTTTCAGGTTTCCAGTTTGTCCAAAGCCAGATCAAGATCGTGGCCAAACTTCTCAATAAACATCAGTGAACGCACCACCAGCACTGCTGCGGCAAAGTCGCGCTGCACATCCATCAACTGCGCGCATTGTTTGAACAGTTCAAGCTGGGCGGCGTCGACATTGTCGCGCAGTGCCAAAAGCGCCCTCTCACCCTGCGCTTCTTCAAGCTCTTCACGCCATTGCATTTGCTGCATCAGAAACGCCGGCGGCATGGCCGTGTTGCTATGCGCGTGAATCGGTGCGCCAGCCAATTCGCACAAATAGGCCGCGCGCTTGAGTGGGTCCTTGAGGCGTTGGTAGGCCTCATTGATACGCACGGACCACTGCATGGCCACGCGTTGTGCTGCATCGCCTAGCGCCGCGAACTTGTCTGGATGGGCTTCTCGCTGCAAATCCTTCCAGCGTGCATCGAGCGCCGCACGGTCTTGTGCGAATTGCGGGGTGAGCCCAAAGAGCTCGAAATCAGTGGACTGCAGATTCACACGCGGAACGACTCACCGCAACCACACTTGTCGCGCTCGCGCGGATTGTTGAAGCGAAAGCCTTCGTTCAAGCCCTCGCGCACAAAATCCAATTCCGTGCCATCGATATACGCGAGACTCTTCGGATCTACCAACACCTTGACGCCATGGCCTTCAAAGACCAGGTCTTCCGGCGCCAACTCATCCACATACTCCAGTTGGTAAGCCAAACCCGAGCAACCCGTGGTCTTGACGCCCAGACGCACGCCCACGCCCTTTCCGCGTTTGGTCAGGTAGCGGTTTACGTGCCGTGCGGCTGCTTCGGTCAATGTGACTGCCATAGTAGGTGGTGTGCAAACGGAGTGTTCCCCCGGCCTGCAAAGTTGTTGTTGGATGTGCTTTTACAGATGCTTCTTTTTGTAGTCATCCACTGCTGCCTTGATGGCGTCTTCAGCCAGGATGGAGCAGTGGATCTTGACAGGTGGCAGGGCC
>CAYXWW010000210.1:0-6107 GCA_964468905.1 uncultured Rhodoferax sp.
AGTGCTAATGATAAGGGCATTTTGGTGACTTTCAAGTGGCAGTGGTGCGGCAAGCTTCAGTTTTCATAGGTCAATGCGCAGTTTTTTGGCGCTGGTACCTGCAGCGCAATCTTGGATATAGGCTCCCGTAAGCCGGTATAAAAGTGAAATTTAACAGCAAGAAATAATCGTTCGAAAGATAACTATTATTGTTTTACAATCATTTGCTTCAATAACCCGTAACGGAGCGAGAAATGAATAAGTTACTTTTGAGAACCCTGTTGTTATGCACTTTGTGCTTTCAAGGCTGTGGAGGGGGCGCTGGCGGGCCTGATACGCGGCCGCGCCTCACTGCGCTGAGCGATACGGCGTTGCCCCAAGCCACCGAAGCAGAGGTTGGCTTGCCTTCTGGCACCTGGAAAAAGCTTGTTGACGAAATCAACGCCCAAAACATGCCCATTGACCAAATGAGCATCATGGTCCAAGGCAAGCAGGTAGCCGCGCTGCACCGCAATGGCTTTGGCGGCAATACCATGCACGACTTGCGCTCGGCCACCAAGTCCATCACGGCGTTGCTGGTAGGTATTGCTATCGACAAGGGTTTCATCGCCAATTTGGACGTGCCGGTAGACCGCTACTTTCCCGAGTGGCCCAGTCACCCTAGCCGTGCGCGCTACCACGCTTTGACAGTGCGGCATTTGCTAACCATGCGCAGCGGCTTGGATTGCGACGACTGGACCGACACCGCGGGCAATGAAGAGCGGATGTACGTTACGTCCAACTGGATTCGGTTCTTTCAAAGCATTCCCGCCGTGCGCGAGCCAGGGTCGGCCTTTTCATATTGCACAGCGGGTGCGGTGGTATTGGGCGAAATTGTGGCGCGCGCGTCTGCAAAGCGCTTGCCCGACTTCGCACAGACCTATTTGTTTGATCCATTGGGCATCCGCAATGTCTTGTGGGCTGATGCGGGGAGCAATATCACGGATACCGGCGGCCATTTGCGGGTGACGCTGGATTCCATGCTGAAGATTGGCGAGCTGGTGCGCATGCGTGGTGTCTGGGATGGCAAGCAGGTCATCAGTTCGAACTGGCTGGACCAAATAGTGCAACCCGTAACCCAAAACCCGTATCCGCCAGAAGCGGGCCTAAAGGCGCAGTACGGAATGCTGTGGTGGCTGGAGCCTGTGCGCGACGGTGTGGCCCGCTCCTACCAGGCCCGTGGCAACGGCGGCCAATACATCATCAATATCCCGGAAGCAGGCTTGGTGGTGGCGGTTACCGGCAACGCTTACAACCAGGGCCCGGCACAGCAGCTGGCAGCATTTGCGTTGGTTGATCGCATCCTCATGCCAGCCTTGTTGCCAGCCGCAAAACGGCAATAGAAGCAGCGCAACGGCAGTGGTCTACTGCTGTTGCTCTTCAATAGGAAAGACCCTTGCGTCTGGCGGCGAAGCATTGAGGGACCGCGCACGTTCGCGGTCGCGTTCGTAGGTTTCAAAGTCTGGCATCGTGGTGCAGGGTGCCTTGGCAGCGTTGCGCTGGAGTTGGCACTGTTGTGTGCCATAGGCCGCGCCTTGATAGAGTGCACGCTCCCAGTACGTGTCGGCGCAGCCCGCGGGCACCAAGACTATGAGGCCTATGGCGGCAGCTTTGAAGACAGTCATACGCAGACGGTTCAAAGGTACGGTGTTTGCATGGTGAAGGTTCAAGATTCACCCTTAAAATCAATGTAATTGAATAACAACTTATCGTTTTACAGATATTTTACACAATTTACTTTCTTGGAGGTTCCAAAATGGCGAACATAAAGTCACCTACAGGAGAGTCCAGCCAACGCCTAAGCCGCGTCATTGGTTGGGCTTGTCTTGCTTTGGCCGCGGTATTGCCGGTCGCTGCCCTGATCAGCGCGGTACAAACCGAGCCGGTGCAGGTGCTGACGCAGTTTGGCATTCGCATGCCACCGGGTGTCGCCCCCGCGACAATGACCATTGCGCCATGGCAGCAGATTGCGGCCATTTTTACCAGCCTCATCCCGGTGGGTGCGGTGGCCTATGCACTATTGCGTGCGCGGCAGTGCTTCGAAGGCTTTGTGCGCGGCGAGACCTTTAGTCTGTCTACTGTCCGCCACCTGCGTGGCTTTGCCGCGGGGCTTTTGGTTTCCAGTTGTGCGGGGCTGGTTGCGCCAACTGTCATTGTTTTGCTACTGACGTGGGCAGCGCCGGCCGGGGGGCATGTTTTGACGGTAAGCTTCGGCTCGCAGCAACTGTTGATGCTATTGTTCGCCGGCATTGTGTGGCAGATGGGCCATGCAATGACGCGCGCAGTGCAGATTGCCGAAGACAACGCGCAGTTCATTTAAACCAGTCATTCCACGTGTCCATTATTGTCAAACTCGATGTGGTCTTGGCCGAGCGCAAAGCCAAGTCCAAGGATCTGGCAGAGTACATCGGCATTACAGAGGCGAATCTGTCATTGCTGAAGCAAGGCAAAGTCAAGGGTGTACGCTTTGATACCTTGCAAGCGATTTGCGAATATTTGCAATGTCAGCCGGGTGATCTACTGGTGTTCAAACCCGACACGCCAGCGGCACCGGATCAAAAGTGACAGCGGGGCTCAACCGTGCGAATAGCGGGCGACCATGCGCCGATCGGCCCAGGCCTTGAGTTGCCACAGCCACCACCCGCCGAACGTGAATTGCTTCCAACGGCCAATAGCGTAACGGTTACCGCAGGCCAGTACGCGAAAGCCTAGAGACGGTTCTGACGCTGCCTTGGGGGCAAAACCAGCTGCCGCTGCCTTAAGATTAAAAGCCAGTGTGTCACCCGTATCTTGGGTTGCAAACACGCGGCCATGGCTGGTAGCGCGATGAAATTGGTCGACCGCTACAGAGCCAGCTTCGTTCAACACCAAGCCACTGGCTTCCATCCAAGCGGGCGCTTGGAGGCTGGTCCCCAACAGCGGCACATCGCACGCCAGATCTGCGCCACAGCCCAATTGCACAGATTCGCCATTCATCCCAACCACCACATCCTGCAATACCGTAACACCGCGCTGTTTGAGCAAGGTTTGCATACGCAGTGCGATCGCAGGCGATTGCTTTGCGCCAGGCAATTGGTCACCACAGATCAAGGTGACGGAACAATGCGGCAGGCGGTGGCGTACTGCCAGTGCTAATTGGAATCCACTGGCACCGCCCGCTATGACCGCAATGCGCAGGGGGCGCGTAGCAGCCATTGCTACCACGCGTGGCCATAGGGAGATAAAAGCTTCCACAGGACGTGTAAAGAGCGCGTGCTCAGTAGCACCGGGGAGAGCCTTTTCGACGGCTTCCCGGTCCTGCACAAGATCAGTATTGATGGACAGCCAATCAAAGCGAATTGTGCGATCGCCGTCGAGTGCAATGCACTGCGCTTTGCTATCAAGTGTTGTCACGTTGCCCTGCAACCAGCGAACGCCACTGCGTTGAACCAACGCCTGCAAAGGGACCACGCAGTGCGCCAGGTCGTAAAGCCCGGCGACGTAGCCGGGAACCATATGGGTTACCACGTGCTGCGTGTGGGGCGTGATCAAGGTCACGACCGTCCCAGCTAAAGGTCGTTCTGCAAGTTGCGCCAGTACCTCGAGATGGGCTTGGCCGTCGCCCAATAACACCAGTTCCTGTGGGCGGTGTGTCGTGTCGGGCGAAGGGCTGGCAGTTTCCGTCATGGCCTCTATTGTTCCATGACTGGGCGCGTGTACTTTCGCACGCGGTTACGGCTTGCTTGGCAATGGTGTTACTTGCACGCGTTGCACCAGGCGGTGGTGGTCACCGGGAGCCAGTGTGATGTGGTCGTCTCCTGCGTTGGTGGCTTCTACGCAAAAGAATTGTGTCCACGTATCGTCGGGCACGTCGGCCATTGCGCGAGCCCCGACAGCACCAGGGTTCCAGACAACGACCGACTGGCTGCCTTTGGTGGTGATGTGGATTTTGCGGCGCGCGTCGGCGTCCAGCAGTGTGTAGCGATGCTGCGCAGTCCCCGACACCTGGTGATAGACCCGGTCACAGGCAGTTTCAAGCCTGAAGTCAGTGGCCTGCAGCAGCCCTGCGGTGCCGGCGAGTTTGTCGTCATAGTGAAGCCCGCGCAGACCTTCTATACAGATGGCTTCGGCCTGGGTCACGGCAAAGTACGCATGCAACCCCTGCGTCAGCGTGTAATCGTCTTCACCCCGGTTGAAGGTGTGCAGTGTTTGGGTTAGATTTTCATCCACGTCTATCCGCAGACTCAACTGCAGGTCGTTGGCGTAGTGGCCCATGGGGTCATCTGCCGACGCTGGCGCACTGGGAACAAGGTCGATGCTGACGCATTCAGGGCCATCGGCGTGAATGCACGACACTTCCCATGCGCGGATACGTACCGGGCCGTGCTGCATGGCACCTTCGGGCATGCCTTGCCGGCCAAACCACGGCCAACACACGGGTACGCCGCCACGAATCGCTGCCGGCTCAGGCAACGCCAAGGGCGAAAGCCAGAACACTTCTTGCTGTCCCGTCGGCACCCATGACAACAGTTGCGCACCGTGCAGTGCGACGATGGCCGTGCCATGCAATGTCTGCAACTGCAGGCATTGGTGGCCAGCAAAGTCTATCGGTTGGATGTGCGGCGAAGCGGCGAACATGCGCTAGGCTAACGCAAACGTCCGGGAAATGCACGTTTATTGCGAGGGATTCCGACAGACTGTCGAAAAAAGACCTTTTCCAGAACGCTGCTTCTGCACAACGCGGTTTGCTGTTCGCAGCCGCGCTGTGTTTTAGTTCAGCTCGGCAGGCCGCTGTTGGAAATAGTCAACGCGTGAAATGCGGAAAACCGATTGCAGGTCGTATCCCGAGTTTTGCCACCCGAACAAATAGCCGCGCTGGAAGGGTTGCAGATCGGTGGGCTGGCCTACGTAGTTGGACTCCGGATTGGTTCCGCGCGGCTTGGGGTCCATATCGGCATCGGTGATGTTGTGGATTTGGGTATAGGTGCTTTGGCCTTGGCGCCGCAGCCAAGTTTGCAAAACGCCATTCTTGGCACTTGCTGCACTGGAGAGTTGCACGTGTACCATGATGTCGATGTACTTCCCCTGGTCGGCAGGGGTGATGAATGTGCTGAATCCCATGTGCCCACCTGCGCCGGAGTAGTTGCCGCTGGAGTAATGCACGGCCAGTTCACTGGTTGTTGCTTGCTGGCCCTCTGGCGCGCTGGCGGGCCAAAACTCCCAGACCACAGACGCGCCCAGCCCTTTGGCGGAATAGCCATCGGTCCATAGCGCCAACAGCTTGTTGTTGGTGCCCCACATGCCCCGGCCAGTGCTCACTGCCGTGGAGTTGCGTGTCACATTGCGCAATGTGCCAACCCACAAGTCATTGCTCCAACTTGATGGTGGGTTGCGCAAGAATATGCCGGTTGAGCCCACATCATCTCTTGGTGCCAACACCACCGATGAAATAACCCCCACTGACGTGCCATTGGTGCCAAGTACTTGATCACCCTTCTGCCACGTTTGAATTGCAGACGCCGGAATGTCAATGAACGTATCCATGCGGTGCGCGTACTGCGCTGGAATGTGCAGCCGCATTTTGAGCCACACGCTGTTGGCCGGTGGCATAACAAATCGCAATTCAGGCCAACAGTATTTTCCGGGCTGTGATGCCTCGCAAATGAATTCCAGGCCCTTGGTCGTGGTTCCGGGCGCGTTACTCATGGACCAATTGGTCGACGCAAATGACCAGCCGTTTTTGGATGCCATGGAGTCACCGGCACCAAAGTCATAGCTCACCAAGGCGGTGGATGGCGCAACGACTACCGCGGAGCAACTCACCGTGGGGTTCGTTACATTCGCACCAGCGACCGTGCCGTTGCCATTAGAAACCGTGCAGCTTTGACCAATGGGGTCGGTTTTTACGGTGATGGAGTAGGTGGCTCCCGTCGCCAACTTGGTGCCAAAGCTGCTGCTGGTGTTGGTGGTAAACGTTAAGTTGTCCGTGCCATTTTGCAAAACCAGGGTTTTTCCACTGCCAAGACCGGAGACTGTGGGCGTGATGTTGTAGGTAGTAGGCGTAGGCGTAGGCGTAGGCGTAGGCGTAGGCGTAGGCGTAGGCGTAGGCG
>CAYXWW010000211.1:0-4377 GCA_964468905.1 uncultured Rhodoferax sp.
CTGTAGAAACTCTGGATAAGCTGGAGCGAAAAATCACGCTGACTCTGCCGCTCGGCGTTATCCAGACGGAAGTCGATTCGCGTTTGCGTAAGCTGGCTCGCACGGTCAAGATGGACGGCTTTCGGCCAGGCAAAGTACCCATGAATGTTGTGGCACAGCGCTATGGCTATTCGGTGCACTACGAGGTGATGAACGACAAGGTTGGACAGGCATTTGCCGTTGCAGCCAATGAAGCATCGTTGCGCGTTGCCGGTCAGCCCCGTATTACCGAGAGCCAAGCTGCACCCGATGGACAGATGGCCTTTGACGCAGTTTTCGAAGTTTTTCCAGAAGTCAAAATTGGCGACCTAGCAGCCGCTGAAGTGGAAAAGGTCAACACGGAAGTGACCGATGCCGCTATCGACAAGACCATTGAGATCCTGCGCAAACAGCGCCGTACGTTTGCCCAGCGCGCAAAAGACGCTCCTGCACAAGACACAGACCGCGTGGTAGTGGACTTCGAAGGCAAGATCGATGGTGAGCCTTTTGCAGGTGGCAAGGCTGATGACTACCAGTTCATCGTTGGCGACGGCCAGATGCTCAAGGAATTCGAAGAAGCCGTGCGCGGCATGAAGTTGGGCGAAAGCAAGACCTTCCAATTGGCTTTCCCTGCTGATTACCATGGTCAAGAAGTTGCCGGAAAGACGGCTGACTTCATGGTTACCGTCAAGAAAATCGAAGCTGCGCATTTGCCGGAAGTAGACGGCGCTTTGGCTAAGGCCCTCGGGATTGCCGATGCCTCCGTAGACGCTTTGCGCGCAGATATTCGCAAGAACCTGGAGCGCGAAGTGAAGTACCGTTTGCTGGCTCGCAACAAGCAAGTCGCTATGGATGCACTCGTGGCCAAAGCCGAGTTGGATCTGCCCAAAGCCAGTGTTCAATCGGAATTGGAGCGCATGGTTGAAAGCGCGCGCGCCGATTTGAAGCAGCGCGGCATCAAAGACGCCGACAATGCGCCCATTCCAGACGATATTTTCCGTCCACAGGCTGAGCGCCGTGTTCGTTTGGCCTTGGTTGTTTCTGAGTTGGTGCGTGCCAATTCTCTGGAACCCAAAGCGGATCAAATCAAGAGCCATATTGATGAATTGGCTGCGAGCTATGAAAAGCCAGCAGACGTGGTTCGCTGGTACTACGGTGATGGCCGCCGGATGGCGGAAGTGGAAGGAATTGTTCTGGAGAACAATGTCACCGAATTCATCTTGGCTACTGCAAAAGTGACGGAAAAGGCTATTTCCTTTGATGAGTTGATGGCGCAGAACTAAAAGTCGCTTAGCGCATACTGCACCATAATCTTTGCACTTGGGGCTTGAACAGGGCTTGCAGTCCTGTAGGCAAGCCCCATTTGCATTGTGAGATTGATTTTTAGTTACAGTCGGTACTGTTTTTTGGAGACGCTATGAGTATGAAATATGGTGCAGCAAGTGGCATGGAAACCCAAGGGTTGGGCATGGTTCCGATGGTTATTGAGCAATCTGGCAGGGGCGAGCGTTCGTACGACATTTACTCGCGTTTGCTCAAGGAACGTGTCATTTTTATGGTCGGCCCTGTTAACGACCAGGTTGCCAACTTGGTAGTGGCCCAGTTGCTGTTCCTTGAAAGTGAAAATCCAGACAAGGATATTTCCTTCTACATCAACTCACCCGGCGGTTCGGTGAGCGCTGGCATGGCGATTTTTGACACCATGAATTTCATCAAGCCAGAAGTTTCCACCCTGTGTATCGGAATGGCGGCCAGTATGGGCGCATTCTTGTTGGCGGCTGGTGCAAAAGGAAAGCGTTTTTCTCTTCCGAACTCCAAAGTGATGATTCATCAGCCTTCCGGCGGCAGTCAAGGGCAGGCGACGGAGATTGAAATCCAGGCGCGTGAGATCCTCAAGACGCGTGAGCAGCTAAATAAGATTCTGGCGGAGCGTACCGGCCAATCGCTCGATCGGATTGCCCGTGACACGGAGCGCGACTACTACATGTCAGCTGACGAGTCGAAAGAATATGGTTTGATCGATCAAGTGATTTCAAAGCGCGCGTAACCGCAATCACCGTTTTTCGGACGGTGCCTGGCGGTAAAGCGGGCACCGTTTTTATTTGAGTATCATTCGGACATCTACCGAAAAGGCGAGCGTCACATGGCCGAGAAAAAAGGCTCCTCCAGCGAGAAAACCCTGTATTGCTCATTTTGTGGCAAGAGTCAGCATGAAGTGAAGAAACTGATCGCAGGTCCTTCCGTTTTTGTGTGTGACGAATGCATTGAACTGTGTAATGAGATTATTCGGGACGAGTTGCCAGCCACCACTGAGGGGCGGGAAGCCAAAAATGAACTTCCGACGCCATCTGAAATCAAGGCCAATCTCGACAACTACGTCATTGGTCAAGAGCCAGCCAAGAGGACACTGGCCGTAGCGGTTTACAACCACTACAAGCGCCTACGGCACAAGGAAAGCGCCAAAAAAGACGACGTAGAACTGGCAAAAAGCAATATTTTGCTGATTGGCCCTACCGGCTCAGGCAAGACATTGCTGGCACAAACGCTTGCGCGCATGTTGGATGTGCCCTTTGTCATGGCGGATGCGACCACGTTGACAGAGGCGGGCTATGTAGGTGAAGACGTAGAAAATATTGTTCTTAAGCTTTTGCAGAGTTGCAATTACGAAGTGGAGCGCGCCCAGCGCGGGATCGTCTATATTGACGAAATCGACAAGATTTCACGCAAGTCTGATAACCCGTCCATTACGCGCGATGTGTCTGGCGAGGGTGTGCAACAGGCTTTGCTCAAGCTGATAGAGGGCACCATGGCGAGCGTCCCTCCGCAGGGCGGCCGCAAACACCCCAATCAGGATTTTGTGCAAATTGATACAACCAATATCCTCTTCATTTGCGGTGGTGCGTTTGCCGGATTGGAAAAAGTCATCGAAAACCGGACGCAATCCTCTGGCATGGGGTTCGGTGCAACCGTTAAGAGCAAACAACAGCGGAGCTTGACCGACGTATTCAAGGAAGTCGAACCTGAGGACTTGATCAAGTTTGGTCTTATTCCTGAACTGGTTGGACGCATGCCCGTCGTGGCTGCATTGGCCGAGTTGACCGAAGATGCATTGGTGCAAATTTTGACCGAGCCCAAAAATGCGCTGGTCAAACAGTACACCAAATTGTTGGCAATGGAGGGCGCTGAACTGGAGATTCGACCTTCTGCGCTCAAAGCCATCGCCAAAAAGGCGTTGGCCCGCAAAACCGGAGCACGTGGATTGCGTTCCATTCTTGAACAATCGTTGATTGACACCATGTATGAATTGCCCAATGCGGGCAACGTTGAAAAAGTGGTTGTCGATGAATCCACGATCGATGAAAACAAGCCACCGCTTTTGTTGTATCGCGAAATTGCCAAGAAGGCCTGATGCCGGGTCTGTGTGATTCACGAAATAGAAGTGCTTTTGTGGATGAATAATGCAGTACGTGGTCCTCTATAGCTTTGATAATGGGGCAAGTTTGCAGTTGCAAGCCCTCTATTTGTATTCAACAGGTAACTAAAAGGTCCTCTATGTCTGGCCATACTCCCCTGCCTGAAACTCCTCTCGAATTGCCACTGTTGCCTTTGCGCGATGTTGTGGTGTTTCCCCACATGGTCATTCCATTGTTTGTGGGACGCCCCAAAAGCATTAAGGCTCTCGAGGCGGCAATGGAAACCGATCGACGCATCATGTTGGTCGCCCAAAGAACTGCGGCCAAGGATGATCCGCTGGTTTCGGATATGTTCGATGTCGGATGTGTATCGACCATCCTGCAAATGTTGAAGCTACCAGATGGCACGGTTAAGGTCCTAGTGGAAGGCCATCAACGTGCTTCAGTGAACAAAATTGAAGAGGGTGAGTCTTATTTCTCAGCCAACATCACGCCGATCGCGGTTGTTGCAGACGTGCCTGAGAAAAGTCGCGGAAAGGCGAGCGAAGTCGAAGCATTGCGCAGGGCCGTGATGCAGCAGTTTGATCAGTACGTCAAACTCAACAAGAAAATCCCGCCAGAAATTTTGACGTCAATTTCCAGCATTGACGATGCAGGAAGACTGGCCGATACGATTGCAGCCCATTTGCCGCTCAAGCTCGACAGCAAGCAGGCGGTTTTGGGCTTGTCCAACGTAAAAGATCGCCTCGAGAATCTGTTTGAACAGATTGAGCGAGAAGTCGATATCTTGAACGTCGACAAGAAGATCCGTGGGCGAGTCAAACGCCAAATGGAGAAGAACCAGCGCGATTTCTATTTGAATGAACAAGTAAAGGCGATTCAAAAGGAACTTGGCGAGGGTGAAGAGGGCGCCGACATTGAAGAGATCGAGAAAAAGATCAAAGCT
>CAYXWW010000211.1:4387-6084 GCA_964468905.1 uncultured Rhodoferax sp.
GTCGCCCATGTCGGACGAAGCGACAGTGGTGCGGAACTATATCGATGTTTTGGTTGGATTGCCTTGGGCGGCCAAGACTAAGATCAAACACAATCTGGCCAACGCCGAGTCTGTGCTCAATGAAGACCACTATGGGCTCGATAAGGTCAAGGATCGCATATTGGAATACTTAGCGGTCCAGCAACGTGTGGACAAGCTAAAGGCCCCCATTCTGTGTTTGGTCGGCCCACCAGGTGTTGGCAAGACATCGCTTGGTCAGTCCATTGCCAAAGCGACAGGTCGCAAGTATGTTCGCATGGCGTTGGGCGGTATGCGTGACGAGGCAGAGATTCGCGGACATCGGCGAACCTATATTGGAGCAATGCCAGGCAAGGTTTTGCAAAGCTTGTCTAAAGTAGGCACACGCAATCCCTTGTTTCTGTTGGACGAGATTGACAAGCTGGGTACGGATTTTCGGGGTGATCCCAGCAGTGCGTTGCTTGAAGTGTTGGACCCTGAGCAAAACCACAAGTTTGGCGATCATTACGTTGAGGTCGACTATGACCTGAGCGACGTGATGTTTGTAGCGACGTCCAATTCCATGAATATTCCGTCCGCCTTGTTGGATCGGATGGAAGTGATTCGCTTGTCCGGTTACACGGAAGATGAAAAGACGAATATTGCATTGCGGTACTTGATACCCAAACAAATGAAAGGCAACGGCGTCAAAGATGCTGAGTTGGTCATTTCTGAAGATGCGGTGCGTGACATTGTGCGGTACTACACACGCGAAGCAGGTGTGCGATCGCTTGAGCGTGAACTATCCAAAATTTGCCGCAAAGTCGTCAAAGGACTTCTGCTGAAGAAACTCAAGCCACAAGTCGTTGTGACCATCGAGAACCTGAATGATTACCTCGGTGTGCGCAAGTACACCTATGGTCGCGCTGAACAACAAAACCAAGTGGGTCAGGTTGTCGGTTTGGCGTGGACCGAAGTTGGTGGAGATTTGCTCACGATTGAGGCGGCGTTGACTCCTGGCAAAGGCGTGATCACCCGTACAGGCTCGCTCGGCGACGTGATGAAAGAATCGGTTGAAGCGGCTCGCACGGTTGTTCGCAGTCGTGCAAGGCGCCTTGGCATCAAAGATGAAATCTTTGAAAAGAAGGACATTCATATTCATGTACCAGACGGTGCCACTCCGAAAGACGGTCCAAGTGCGGGCGCTGCAATGACAACGGCTTTTGTGTCCGCGCTGACAGGGATACCGGTTCGCGGTGATGTGGCAATGACTGGTGAGATCACATTGCGTGGGGAAGTGACGGAGATTGGTGGGCTCAAAGAAAAGCTGTTGGCAGCACTTCGTGGTGGCATCAAGACCGTGTTGATTCCAGAAGCCAACGCCAAAGATCTCCAGGAAATTCCGGCCAACGTGAAGAATGGTTTGGAGATCATTCCTGTGCGGTGGATCGACAAGGTTCTGGAGTTGGCATTGGAGTCAAAGCCCGTGCCACTGCCAGATGAAGAGCCTACACCGGTGACGCCCGCCGTCGGCTCTCTCGCACCTGAATCCGAATTGCAGGGTTCGGTAAAGCATTGAAATGTGCTTGATATAAAAAATTCTTTCAGATTTATTTGAGATTGCATAAAGTCCTAAAAAAGACGCTATAATTTGAGGCTTGAAACGCGGGAATAGCTCAGTTGGTAGAGCGCAACCTTGC
>CAYXWW010000212.1:0-6074 GCA_964468905.1 uncultured Rhodoferax sp.
TCACTTTTGGCCCAACCCGTTTCTAAACCGTTGCACTTCGTACTTGAATCCGCCACCCTCTATCCGGTCAGCAGCCGCCACAGCGCCGCATAGTTGCATTATTTTTTCAGGCGAATCTCAAGGCGCTTGATGGAGATACCCATTTCCTTGAATGTTTCGGGTATCGAGGCGTCGAAGGTCGGGACAAAATTGCGCAATACTTTGCCAGATCGGGTTTCAGGATTGATGCGTAGGCCCTGAATCGTGTTTTTGGCATAGTCAGCTAAGGCGGCGGGGGTTTGTTTCCAGTGTTGCTCGATGAAATAATTGAGCTGTTCACCTTTGATGGTGATGCGTAACCATTGATCGGCGTATTTCGTCTGGTCTATTTCGATAAAGCGCGCGGCGGTGAATGAGGGATTCTCTTGTTCTTCCGCACCTTCCTCGAATAAGGTCAGACCCAGATTGACCTTGCCACCATCCCAATTATTTAACGCGTCAGCATCCTTGATATAGCTGCCGTAGTGCGACTTGATTTTGGCGGCGTCGGGGATCAGGGTTTTGGCTGCGTCGACTTTCAATTCCAGCACAATACTATCGACGTTGCCGAAGCTGATGCGATTGGCAAGAAAGCGCGGTTCAATACCGTTGGAATGCTGGCGATCCCAGTCGGCGTATTTTTTGACCAGAACGGCTTGGTAGGTGTTTGTGCCGCCACACGATTTGTCGGCTTTGCTATTGGCAATTGAAATGGCATAGTCAGCCACCGGCCAGCGCATGCTTTTGTATTCGTTATTGCCGTTGATGTGACTCCAGCCCGACAGGGTGTTGGTGCTGCCGTGAAAGAGGACCAGCCTGTTGCCCTTGGCTTCGTCAAGTACCGGGCCACATTCGGCCATGGTTTCGATCGAATAGCCGTCAAACTGTTCAGTGGAAGCGTATGACGGTGCCAGCGCCGTGATGGCGCCTAAGAAAACGATACAAGCTGCTGCAGACGAGGCTGCTAAAGGAAAATTTTTCATTGTGCGTGGATTGGACGGATAAGCATTTCAACCACCTCAAGGCCAGTATCGCACCTTTGATCGGCCACCACCCCTGGCAAAAACCTTCATGGTTCTTGCTACGGCGCGATTCCTGGGCGGGCCATCACCAAAATTCGTATGACGAAGGGGTCGCTTGCGGTGGCCGCACAAGACACGATGAACCCAGGTATTGCGCTATCAATAGAATAGCTTTCATCGCATATTCCACGGCTACAGCCCTATTTCGACCCTCTCCCCCGTCTGCAGCCGCCACAGCGCTGCATAGCCACCATTGCGTGCTACCAGTTCGTCGTGCGTGCCGCTCTCAACAATGCGCCCCGCCTCCAGCAAATGGATGCAATCCGCCTGCCGCACGGTTGACAGACGGTGGGCGATGACGATGGTGGTGCGGTTGCGGCTGACTACGGCCAGTGACCGCTGGATGGCTGCCTCGGTCTCGTTGTCCACTGCACTGGTGGCTTCGTCGAGTACCAGCACCGGCGGGTCCTTCAGGATGGCGCGGGCCAATGCTAGGCGCTGGCGCTGGCCACCGCTGAGCTTTTGCCCCCGCTCGCCGATTCGGGTGGCAAAACCCAAGGGTAACTGGCTGATGAATTCGGTGCATTCGGCGGCCCTGGCTGCCTCGGCTATCGCTGCATCGCTGGCATCGGGCGCGCCATAGGCAATGTTTTCTGCCACGGTGCCGTCGGTCAAAAAGGTGTCTTGCGATACATAGCCCACGGCGCGGCGCAGGTCTTGCAAATTCAGGCCATCGATGGGCTGACCATCCAGCAGTATGCGGCCAGACTGTGCGGTGTAGAAGCGCAGCAGCAGTTTGACCAGTGTCGACTTGCCCGAACCGGTAGAACCCACAAAGGCGGTGGTCTTGCCAGCCACAATCGTCAGGTCAATATCCTGCAACGTAGGTGCATCGCCATAGGCAAAACCCACATGATCAAAGCGCAGCTCGCCCTTCACGTTGGCAATGGGGAAGTGCTGGCCTTCGTAGGGGATGTTGATGGGTGTTTCCAGCAGCGCCATAGCGCGGTCAATGGACGACATGGAGCGCTGGTACATGTCGGCCACTTCGGCCAGACCGGTCAGCGGCCACAGCAGGCGCTGGGTCAAAAACACCAGTACAGAATAGGCACCTACGGCCAGTTCGCCTTGCAGCGTGAGCCAGCCGCCATACAACAGCGTGGCAGTAAATCCGGCAAGGATGGCGGTGCGAATGACCGGCGTAATGGCAGAGCTCAGCCGGATGGCACGGGCGTTGGCCACACGGTAGCTGTTGCTGGCCTGGGCAATGTGCGCGGCCTCGGCACCTTCGGTTGCAAAAGCCTTGATCGTGGCCAAGCCCAAGAAGTTGTTGTTCAACCGGGCACTCACGTCGCCTGCTGCCTCGCGCACTTCGGTGTAGCGTGGGGCCAGACGGTTCTGAAACCAAAAAGCGCCAAACAAAATGGCAGGCACGGGCAGCAAGGCAATGAGCGCAATGCCTGGCTGCAGCGAGAAGAACACCGCGCTGATCATCAGCGATGAGCAAAACACCTGGATGATCTGGTTGGCCCCGCCGTTCAAAAAGCGTTCCATCTGGTTGATGTCATCGTTCAGGACGGACATCAAATTACCGGTGCGCTGGTTCTCAAAATATGCCATCTCCAGCTTTTGCACGTGGCGGTAGGTATCCAGCCGCAAATCGTGCTGGATGTCTTGCGCCAGGCCGCGCCACTTCAGGTGGTAAAGGTATTCAAACAGCGACTCGCCGCCCCATATCAGCACATTCAAGCCCCCCAGCACCAGCAACTGGTGCCAGGTGCTGGTAATGCCAAAGTCGACCAAAATGTGGCGCGCCAAAAAACTTTGCTCGCCTTTGACGACAACATCAACCGCCGCGCCGATGAGCACCTCTGGGAGGATGTCAAAGAACTTGTTGAGAACAGAGTAGACCGTGGCGAGGCGGATGTCGCGGCGGTATTGGCGGGCGTAGCCCAGTAATTTTTGGATGGGGTGCATGGTGCGGGTCGCGTGAAAGGATCCGATGGCGAAGAACTCCCTATTGTGGACCCGCATCGTGCCTAGAATCCAACGATGGACGCCCGCATTCCGCTGTTCCCTTTGTCGCAGGGTTTGCTGCCCGATGGCATGCTGCACCTCAACATTTTTGAAGTGCGCTACCTGGACCTGATCAAACGCTGCCAGCGTGAATCCATCCCCTTTGGCGTGGTGGGCTTGGTGCAGGGCCACGAGGTGCAGGTGCCGGACGAGGTGCCGCAGTTGCACCACATCGGCACGCTGGCCCACCTGCAAGAGGTGGATGCCGTACAACCCGCCCTGCTACAAGTGCTGTGCAGGGGCGGTCTGCGCTTTGAACTACACGGGCAAGAGCGCGGGCAGTATGGCGTGTGGTACGCAGAGGTGCGTTACCTACCCGCCGACACACCTGAGCCCATCCCACCCGACCTGCAGCCCTTGGCCAATATGCTGGGTCAGCTGATTGCCGATGGACAGCAATCCAACGTACGCCAGGCACTGCCCATTTTTGCGCCCTACCGGCTGGATGAATGCGGATGGGTTGCCAACCGGTGGACCGAGTTGCTGCCCCTCGCGGCGCATACCAAGCAGCAATTGCTCGCTGAGCAGAATCCCGTGCAGCGGCTGCAGCAGATTGCGCGCTTCATCGACGTTTGAGCACCCTGCTTACCACGCGGGTTCTGGCTGTAGCTTGCGCACGCCAATCCACTCGAGCGCCACCAACACGCCAACAAACACGGCCTGCATGATCAAGAACAACGCCCCCAGCAGCGTCGGCGTGACCGCACTGCTGGCTAGCAGCCCCACACAACCCAGCACCCACGCTGCGTTGACCGCAATCAGCAGCCAGACCGGCCCAGTGGGAATAGTCTTGCGGCTGGCTATTGCGGTGATGAACAGCACAAAAATTACCAGTGCCGCACCGGACCACTGCAGTAGGGCAAAGGGCAATCCAAGCACTGGTGCCAGCGCGTCAGCAAACAGACTGTGCAGCATAGCAGTGCCAGCTCCACTGGCGGCATCCACCCACAAAACGCGGCGCAGACCATGCGGTGAAGCGAAGAACGATGACAGGGCGAAAGACGATGGTGATGCAGACATATTGAACTCCTTAGGGTTGACGACGTTGGATGCAATCATGGCCACGTCAGCGCGGCAAAGCGATAACCTGGGACGTAATGGGCACGCCGCTGCCGCACGCTTTACCATCACGCCATGACTGCCCGCCTGCCCCCCACCACCCGCACGCCACGCGCGGCCCCGCAACCGTTTGGTAAACACCTGCGGCAATGGCGTCTGCACCGGCGGCTGAGCCAGTTGGACTTGGCCATGGACGCTGCCATCTCTACCCGCCACCTGAGCTTTGTCGAAACCGGGCGATCGGTACCCAGCCGCGAAATGGTGCTGCGCCTGTCCGAACGGCTAGACATCCCGCTGCGTGAGCGCAATACGCTACTGGTGGCAGCCGGTTATGCACCCATGTACCGCGAGCGTGCGCTAGACGACCCCGCGCTAAACCCCGCACGCCAAGCCGTCGAGCTGATATTAAAAAGCCATGAACCCTACCCGGCCATCGCCATAGACCGCCACTGGAATGTGGTCGCAGCCAACAGCGTGGTGCCCCATCTACTGGCCGGTGTCCAGGATGCAGCCCTGCTGCAGCCACCCATGAATGCGCTGCGCCTGAGTCTGCACCCCCAGGGCCTGGCGCCTCAAATTGCAAACCTGGCCCAGTGGCGCGCGCATTTATTTGAGCGCGTGCGCCACCAGATTGCGGCTAGCGCCGACCCGGTGTTAACCGCGTTGCTGGAGGAACTGCTGGCCTACCCCACACAAGAGGGCGCCGACCTGCAACTGGAAGGCGAACACCCCGGTGTTGTCATGCCTTTCCAGTTTGAGACACCGCAAGGCGTGCTGAGTTTTATCAGTACGATCACCGTTTTCGGCACACCAGTAGACGTCACGCTGCAGGAATTGGCGATGGAGACATTTTTCCCAGCGGATGAGTTCACACGGAAGGTTTTGCAAGGTCTGGCGGCGCAAGGCTGAGCGCGATGGGCGCTTGGGTAAGGCGAAAGATGCGCATATACTGTGCGCAGACACGATGGAGACCCCCCATGCTTCACTTTGAAAATGCGCCCAAAAAGGCCACCAACCTTTCGCTGAACTCTAAAGTTCTTGAAGCGGCCCGTGAGATGGGCATAAACATTTCTCAGACCGTTGACACACTGCTGGCAGACGAAGTGAAACGGCGCTACCGGGAAAAGTGGAACGAGGATAACAAAGCAGCGATCGATGCCTACAACGAACGCATCGAAAAAGAAGGATTGCCACTAGCCAAATACAGAAGCTTTTAAGCACTGCCACATGGCCAAATTTCATGTGTACCGCCATCCCGATCCGGTTCTCCGCAACAAAACGCCTTTTTTGCTGGACGTGCAAAACGACTTCATTGAACGGGTCGCAAGCCGTGTGGTCATACCGATGCGGGATGCGGCAACATTTGGCCCGCGTATGGCTGATCTCAACCCTCTGTTTACGGTAGCAGGCCTTGAGGTCGTGCTAGACACCCCGGCAATTGCAGCCTTTCCTGCCAGTGGCTTAAAAACAGCGGTTCTGAGTCTCGTCCAAGATGGCCCTACCATTGTGGCGGCCCTGGACACACTTTTTGGTTCTTATTGATATGTCGACTCCCATGCAGCATCCCATCCGCTCCCAATATGAAGACTTCATGCGCCACGTGTACACCACGGGTGCAACCAAAATGGACCGCACCGGCACCGGCACGCGCAGTGTGTTTGGCTACCAAATGCGCTTTGACTTGAACGAAGGCTTTCCGCTTGTCACCACCAAAAAAGTGCACCTGCGCAGCATCATCCAGGAGCTGCTGTGGTTTCTGACGGGCAGCAGCAATAACAACTGGCTCAAAGAGCGCAACGTCAGCATTTGGGATGAATGGGCCAACCCCGAAACGGGCGAACTCGGCCCCGTCTACGGTGTGCAATGGCGCAGCTGGCCCACACCCGATGGTGGGCACAT
>CAYXWW010000213.1:0-6053 GCA_964468905.1 uncultured Rhodoferax sp.
GACAAGGCCCTTGACCTGAATACAGAACTCATTGCGCAGGCCTTCTGCCGCTGCGAACATGTCAGCACGATCAGGATCACACACAACCTGCACATAACCTTCGCGATCACGCAGGTCGACAAAAATAACGCCGCCGTGGTCACGACGACGGTTGACCCATCCGCAGAGGGAAACGGTTTCGCCCAATTGGGCTTCGGTCACCAGACCGCAATAGTGGGAACGCATGGCCATAGCTGTCTTTCAATTCGCCACCCCATCGAGGCGGCGGGTTTCTTCATTAAAGGGGTGTAGTGTTTTGCATGGCCAGTGGCGACACATGCGCGGAAGGAGGAACTGACCCCATCGAGATCACATAGGTCAGCGCTTGATCAACGCTCATCTTGAGCTCAATCACGTCAGAACGGGGCAGCATCAAAAAGAAGCCGCTGGTCGGATTGGGCGTTGTGGGTACATAGACGCTTAAAAAGTCATCGCCCAAATGGGATGCGACCTCACCAGTTGGAGTGCCGGTTTGAAAAGCAATCGTCCAGCACCCAGCGCGAGGATACTGGATGAGCAATGCGGTGCGAAATGCATTGCCGTTGCTCGAAAACAGGGTGTCCGATACCTTTTTGACGCTGTTGTAAATGGACTTGACGATGGGGATATTGGTAAACAGCGCATCCCACTTTTTGAGCAACCAACGCCCTGCCACATTTGATACCAGCGCTCCTGTGATCAGCATGAAAGCTGTTAACAGCAAGACGCCCAGCCCGGGAATAGAGCGAAGGCGTTGGATCAAAGGCGACAGGCTTTCTGGCGTTACCGCGGCCAAACCCGACAGTATTCCGCCAAGCAAACCATCCAACGAATTAACCAGCCACGAGAGGACCCCAATGGTGATAGCCAGCGGCAACCACACCATCAAACCTGTCAGCATGTATTTTTTGAAAGGCACGGCGACTCCAGGCTAAGAAGAATACAAAATCAGGCGTCCGATGCGGCAGGTGCAGCACCAGATGATGGAGTTGTATCTGACTTGGACGACTCTGACGCGCTGGACGCAGGCGCAGCACCGCTGTCTGCAGGTGCCACGGCGGTTGAAGGCGCTGCGCCACCACCCTTGAAGTCAGTTGCGTACCAACCAGAACCCTTCAATTGAAAACCTGCAGCAGTAACCTGCTTTTTGAAACTTACTTGAGAACAATGTGGACAGGTATCCAACGGCGCGTCAGACATTTTTTGCAATACGTCCTTGGCAAACCCGCAGGACTCGCATTTATAGGCGTAGATTGGCATGAATAGTGACTCGGACTTCAGGTTGCAAAGCCTTCAATTATAAGGTGCAGGTCAAAATAGCCGTATACGCGTCACGAGTTGCATCACCACCATGCCAAATGCAAAGCCAATCAGCGCGTAGACCAAGCCCTGCAAAAGGCTGTTGGTGCGGCGTTGCTCTGCAATTAACGTCGCCATGGACTGCTCCGAATCGGCAGTATTGCGGCGCAAATAGTTGTGCAATAGCAGGGGTAATTCAGGCAACAGCTTGGCATAGTGCGGCGCTTGGGCCTTGAGCTGGTCCATGAGCTTCTGAGGACCAATTTGCTCCAGCATCCATTGCTCCAGAAACGGTTTGGCGGTCGCCCACAAGTCCAGGTTCGGATCGAGTTCACGGCCCAAACCTTCAATATTGAGCAAGGTCTTTTGAAGCAATACGAGCTGAGGTTGGATTTCCACTTGAAAACGCCGGGACGTTTGAAACAACCGTAGCAAGACCATGCCCAAAGAAATTTCACTCAGTGGCCGATCAAAATAGGGCTCGCACACGGCACGAATACCCGCCTCCAGTTCATCAACCCGCGTGGACGCTGGCACCCAGCCCGACTCAATGTGCAGTTCGGCTACCCGTTTGTAATCCCGCCGGAAAAACGCAGTGAAGTTTTGCGCCAGATAGTCTTTGTCAGACGCAGTCAGGGTGCCAATGATTCCAAAATCCAGTGATATGTATCGCCCAAATGTATCGGGCGCGATACTGACCTGGATATTGCCAGGGTGCATGTCGGCGTGGAAAAAGCCATCTCTGAACACTTGGGTGAAAAAGAGTGTGACGCCATCGCGCGCCAGCTTGGGTATATTCACACCTGCTGCCCGCAAACGATCCACCTGGCTGATGGGAACACCATACATGCGCTCCATCACCATCACGTTGGTCGTGCAGTAGTCCCACAGCACCTCAGGGATCAATACCAGTTGCAAGCCCTCCATATTGCGCCGCAATTGGGCGGCGCTGGCGGCTTCGCGGACCAGATCGAGTTCATCGTGCAAATGCTTGTCGAATTCAGCCACGACATCCCGTGGCCGCAAGCGCTTGCCATCCGCCGAGAGCCGCTCAACCCACGCCGCCATCATGTGCAACAAGCGCAAATCCTTCTCAATCGCTTCATGCATGGCCGGCCGCAAGACCTTGACGGCCACCTCGCGCTGCCGACCTGCGCGATCCTTCACCACTGCAAAGTGCACCTGGGCAATCGATGCGCTCGCTACGGGCTTTTGCTCGAATGAGACAAATATCTCACCGAGTGGCTTTTGCAATTCCCTCTCGATCGTGGCAACAGCCGCTGCCGACGCAAACGGCGGAACCTGATCCTGCAGTTTTGCCAACTCATCAGAGACATCCAGCGGCAAAAGATCACGCCGTGTTGACAACACCTGACCAAACTTGACGAATATCGGTCCCAGTCGTTCCAGCGCTTGGCGCAAGCGCTGTCCACGTGGTTCCGACAATGAGCGGCCAATCGTCAATACCTTTGCCACGCGCCGCAACGATGGGCTTTTAAAACTGCTGAGGACCAGTTCGTCGAGTCCATAGCGGAACACGACCCAAGCGATAAAGAATCCCCGAAACAGGCGACTCATGCGTTCGACCCGGTGGGTCCGCTGCCGGAAGGACGACCAACAAACTGCCGCACCGCGTTGGCTACAGCGCCAACTGCCTGAACCATGCCATGGGCAGGTGCATCACCCAAGAGCCGCGCCAGGTCTTCTTCCAGGTCCCACCGAACGTTGTCGATCAACCAGTTCACTTCTGCTGCCAACTGCACGTCACCCTCAATGCGCACAGTAGGTTTGCCACCCTGCATCAATGCCTGAACAATTGCCAAGGGCGACTCCTCCGTAATTGCCAAGACCAAATCGGATGCAGCACCTGCAGGTGCCACATCCAGCAGCCCCGCCGGTGTAACCAGAACTTTGAACGTCATGGTGCGCCATTGCAGGAGCACGGTACGACCTTTGTTGCGCCGCAGCCGCTCCATGGCCTGCGGCTCCTGCATCAGGATATGGTTGATCAGAGAAACAATGCGCCGGTGCGTCTCGTCAACGGCCCAAGCGGGCGGTTCCAGGGGAATGCTGAGATTCTGGAGAAAGCCTTCCAGCAAGGAAAAAGGGAGCTGTGTTGCCATAGCCCCCATTATTCCAGTGATTTACTGCAAAGCTTGCACTCCGGCAACCAACCAGCCTCTGCTGCCATCTTTGGGTTTACTCATGTTCCACACTTCGCGGAAAGGGCTAGGACCGGCAGACGGCTCTTCGCGAATCATGCCGGAAAACTCGACGCTGGCCAGGTACTCAGCAGATCCTTCTTCAATACCCAGCAAGCGCGCTTCCAGCATCACGACATCCGTACGATTGGAACTTGCACCGGGGTGGGACTCCCGCTCTGTCAGTTGGGCTTGTATTTCACTGAGCATACCGTCCGTCATCATCGCGCGCAGCGAACCGATATCAGACTTGTCCCATGCAGCCTGCAAGGTGATGAAGTTCGTCTTGGCTGCGGTCAAAAAACCATCGGTATCAAAGCCAGCGGGTACGCCCCAGCTTTGAGACCCAGACAAGGCAGAACCAATCATCGACCCCGACGTGGTACCCGGCGCCTGAAACGCCATGCTGCTGCGTTCCCAAGGGCGAGCCGACGCGTCATTGCCCACCGTTTCGGGACGGTATGGCTTGCTTTCAGCAACCGGAACCCCTGCCGCCCCTTGGAAAGCAAATGGAGCATTCTGTGGTGCAGCAGCTCCTGCCTTGCGGCGCATAAACCAACCAATCGCCATAACAGCCACCATGGCAACCAAAGCGAACATCAAGATTTGCCCCATGCCTTCACCCATCCCCAAGGAGTGCGCGAGCCACGCGAGCCCAAGACCTGCAGCCAAACCGCCTAGCATGGCACCCCAAGGACGCTTGGCAGGTGCCGCCGCCGGTGCAGGCGCTGGTTTGGGTGCAGCGTTGGCCATGCTTTGGCTAGGCGCTGCGGGAGCCGCAGGCGCAGCCTGGTGTGGCGTCACGTTGGAGGATTGTTGTCCCACCGACTTGCCACCGCCCATGCGCCGTGCGGCCTCGGCGTTAATGCTCGAAAGGCCAAGGGCAACAACCATTAGTGCGGTCCAGATTTTCATGATGACTCCAAAGTAACTCGTTAAGTGAGGTGCTATTCAAATTTCTCAAGCCTCAGCACTTGATTCCAACATGTAATGCCGCAATGCCACCGGTCAGGTTGTGATAGTCCACATGGCCAAAACCACCTTTGTGCATCATGGTCTTGAGTTCAGCCTGCGCCGGATGCATACGAATCGACTCGGCCAAGTAGCGATAACTGGAGTCGTCTCCCGCAACGAGCTTACCCAATTTTGGCAACACCTTGAATGAATACCAGTCGTACACTTTTTCCAGCGGCGCTGCCACTTTGGAAAACTCTAGCACCAGCAACTTGCCGCCGGGTTTGAGCACACGGTGCATTTCGGACAGGGCCACATCCTTATGGGTCATGTTGCGCAAACCAAAAGCCACACTCACCACATCAAAATAATCATTGTCGAATGGCAATCGTTCAGCGTCGCAAACCATGGTTGGCACGGCGACTCCAACGTCCAGCAACCTATTGCGCCCGGTTCGTAACATCGCTTCGTTGATGTCGGTGTGTACCACTTGCCCGGTACTCCCGACCTTTTTGGAAAACGCAAGGGCCAAATCGCCCGTACCACCCGCAATGTCCAGCGCTTTGTCACCCGGTTGCAGGTTGGCCACCATCACGGTATACGCCTTCCAAGCACGATGCAACCCCAAAGACATCAGGTCATTCATGATGTCGTACTTCGGCGCAACCGAATCAAAGACACCGCGAACGTGCCGCGCCTTTTCCGCTTCGTCGACGGACTTGAATCCAAAATGTGTTGTGGTCATACTCAAATACTCACTAATGGCTGGAGCAACTGCCGCCGGACGCCACCACCATCGGTTTGTCTCGGTCGACGCCAGCAGCCTGGAGACGGTTGGCATAGTCTTGCCACAACCGGTCCTGCTCGGCACCCAAAAAATACAAGTAATCCCAAGAGAAGATCCCCGTGTCATGCCCGTCGGAGAACACTGGCTTCACCGCGTAATTGCCAATCGGGTCCAACGCGTCCAGTCGCACATCCCGCTTGCCAGTTTGCAAAATTTCTTGCCCCGGGCCATGCCCCTGCACTTCGGCAGAAGGCGAATAAATGCGCATCAGCTCAAACGGCAAACGGAAGGCTGCGCCGTCTGAAAACGTCACCTCCAGCACGCGCGACTGGCTGTGAACGGTTATTGCCTGTGGCGTGGGGGCGCCTGATTTCAAACCTGCCATTGGTATACGTCTCGGAAATGGATGTTTTTAATTTTGTCACAGACGCCCCGCAAAGGGCGCCTATTTGCCAAGCGTCAGCTTATACCAACACCCGCTCAATACCACCTGCATTGGCGGTCTGCACATACTGCGGCAGCCACTCGGTGCCCAGAATCTGGTTGGCCATTTCCACGACGATGTAATCCGCTTCCAGCAGGCCGTTGTTCAGGTCGTTGCCATAACGCGTCAAACCCTGCAAACAGCTTGGGCAGGTGGTCAGAATCTTCACGTTTGCAGTCTCGGCCACCGCACCCGATGCACGCAGCGCCACCTCGCCCTTGCGGATTTCTTCTTCCTTGCGGAAGCGCACTTGGGTTGAAATGTCGGGCCGGGTAACGCCCAGCGTGCCAGACTCGCCGCAGCAGCGTTC
>CAYXWW010000214.1:0-6005 GCA_964468905.1 uncultured Rhodoferax sp.
GTACCTGGTCGTCGCCCATCAGGTCATACAGCGCGTCATACAACGGGCGCAGATACGGGTCTACTTTTTGGTTCAGGTCGCCGGGCAAAAAGCCCAGCCGCTCACCCGCTTCCACCGCCGGGCGGGTCAAGACGATGCGTTGCACGGCGCTGCGCTGCAGAGCGTCCACCGCAGCGGCCACGGCCAAGTAGGTCTTGCCGGTGCCGGCCGGGCCAATGCCAAAGGTGATGTCGAATTCGGCAATGTTGTCCAGATACAGCGCCTGGTTTTTGCTGCGGGGTTTTAGATCGGCACGGCGCGTGGCCAGGCTGGGGCCATCGTCGGCATGGGGTGAACCATCGCCCGACAAC
Source organism: uncultured Rhodoferax sp. (assembly GCA_964468905.1). GTDB lineage: Bacteria > Pseudomonadota > Gammaproteobacteria > Burkholderiales > Burkholderiaceae_C > Allorhodoferax. The sequence continues at coordinate 351 of CAYXWW010000214.1, forward strand.
ATGAGCTGTACGGTGGCCGCGCTGATGGGCTTGGCTGCCAGCTCATAGAGTGCCTGGATCATGTCCATACCGCGCTGTGCTTTGGCCTTGGGGCCTTCGATTTTGAACTGCTCGTGGCGGTGCGCAATGTGAATGTCCAGCGCTGCCTCAATGGTGCGCAGGTGCTCGTCGGTGGGGCCGCACAGGTGAGACAGGCGGCTGTTGTTCAGCGGCTTAAAGGTGTGTCTGAGAATCAAGCTGATAATTCCGGGCAGGGGTAAAAGATCCCCAATGATAGGCAACAAACCCAGGGCACACGATGATCGGCAAACTCACAGGCATTCTCAGCGACAAAAACCCGCCCCAGGTCATCGTGGACTGTGGTGGCGTGGGTTACGAGGTGCAGGTACCGATGGTGAGCGGGTGTCATTGCTCACCCATTTTGTAGTGCGTGAAGACGCACAGATTTTGTACGGCTTTTCCAGCACCGCAGAGCGCGCAGCGTTTCGTGAGCTGATCAAGATTTCGGGTGTGGGGCCACGCACGGCGCTGTCGGTGCTGTCGGGCATGAGTGTGGCGGAGCTGTCGCAAGCGGTCACGCTGCAAGAGGCGGGGCGCTTGATCAAAGTGCCGGGCATTGGCAAGAAGACCGCCGAGCGGCTGCTCTTGGAGCTGAAGGGAAAGCTCGGCGCGGATATCGGAGCTGGCGTGTCGGCCACCGTGGTTCACGATGCCCAGGCCGATATTTTGCAAGCTCTGCTGGCACTGGGCTACAGCGACACGGAAGCCGCATTGGCACTGAAGGCGCTGCCCGGTGATGTGGGGGTGAGCGAGGGGATCAAGCTGGCGCTGCGGGCGTTGGCTCGGTGATTGTTTTTAAGAGGTGATATGTTGCGGTTTTTGTTGAAAGCAATATTGCTCGTGGGTTCTACAGTTGGTATCTTGGCGGGCTGCTCCGCACGTTACTGGTACAACTATGCAGCGGGAAATGCCAAGGCAGAGTGCGAGCGCAAGGCACCACCCGAGCGGCCTGATTGCCTCGCCACGGTCAACAACCGGACCTACGATGAGTATGAAAAGGAACGCAGCAAACAGTAGTGGTGCTGCGATACCTCTTCAATAGTCAGTCTACAGCGCCTCGCGCACCGCGCGTTCTTTGGTGGTTTGCACGGGCCGTGTACCACTCGGGTAAGAAAGGTCGATCTTTCATTCCGCAAAGCGATATACGTTTTTGCCTGCCGCCTTGGCGGCGTACAGGGCATCGTCCGCTCTTTTGAGTACGGTTTCGGGTTCATCCTCGCCATATCGATACAGCGCGATACCGATGGATGTACCAACATGCGCTTCGAATTCACCAAATTGCATCGGCTCATTCAAGACCGCTATCACACGCGCACCAATCTGGGAAATACTTTCAAGGCTCTCCGGGTTGTCTAACAGAATGACAAATTCGTCGCCCCCCAAGCGGGCCACGGTGTCCGAATTGCGGAGCAAACCCGTTATCCGCGTTGCCACAGTTTTCAAAACCTCGTCCCCCATCGCGTGGCCCAAGACATCGTTAACCTGTTTGAATGCATCCAAATCCAGAAACATGACCGCGACATGGCGTGACTCTCGCTGGGACATGGCAATCATCTGCCCCAGTCGTTCCATGAGAAGCCTGCGGTTGGGCAGCCCCGTCAGTCCATCGTGCAGCGCCATATGACGAACCAGTTGATCCCTGTCCCACTTCTCGGTGATGTCAGAGCAAATGCCTACGTATTGCGATACCGCTCCGCTTTGGTCACATATTGTTGAAATGGACAATTGCTCTAGATAGACAACGCCGTCTTTTCGCTTGCTCCACACTTCACCTTTCCAAATTCCGTCGGCTCTTAGCTTTTGGAACATGGCGTCGAAAAACGTTTTGTCGTGGCGGCCGGATTTCAAAATGCGCGCATTCTGACCCACTATCTCATCTGCTGAGTAACCGGTCAAAGCAGTAAAGGCGGAGTTGACGGAAATGATATTGGCGGCCGTATCGGTCACCATGATGCCTTCGGTGGTCGCTTCAAACACACTGGCAGACAGGCGGATTGCGGCATCAGCTTCCCGCAAGGGCGTGATGTTGGTTACCAAGGCGAAAAAGCCGTTGACGCTGCCGCTTGCGTCTTTATCTGGCATGTAGTCGGCTAGCGTATACCCCGTCGTTCCATCCGGTCGCTGAATGGCGCGTTCAAATTGCTGGGGTTCACCACGCAGGGCTTTTTCGATGTAGGGTAGGTTTTTCTGGAACAACTGATCGCCCAGAACTTCTTGCATAGGCAGTCCAAGCATCTCCTCGGGTGTTTTGCCGAACCACTCTAGATAAGGCTTGTTGGCAAATTTGCAGTGCAAATGCTTGTCCCAATAGCCAACCATACTGGGCAAGGCATCGGCCACCGTTCTCAAAAATCGTTCACTGGTGGTCAGTGCAGCGGAGATCGCTTCTGCGCGTTGTTTGGATTCGAGCAACGCCTGTTCAAAGCGGCTTCGCTCGGCAGATACAAACAGTACCCAGGTGAACCGATTGGTGCCATCTTGTGTTGTCTGCTGACAGTTCACAAAGACTGGGACGCTTTCGCCGGAATCGACCAAGAGTTGAAGCCTGATTTCACGGACTTTGCCTTCGCGCAAAACCATCGGCCAAATATGCGTCTGCAAAAAAATGCGGCTGGCCACTGGGAACATCCGTTCCATCGACTTGTCTATCCAGCTCTCCTGGCTTCCACCAGTCAGCAGAAGCAGTTCATGGTTCACCGCGCTGACTATTCCAGCCGCATCTGTAACGAGCGCAGGGCATGGCAGTTGATCGAATGACGGCACCGGCAGGTCCAGCCGCTGCTAGGTGCAAACAAATTCACGCATGGCGTCTACCACCAGCAATGGCTCCGCCATATGTGCACAGTGTCCCTGAACTTCCAACACGCTTAACGTGCTTCCGGCCAAATGGGTGTGGAGGAACTCGCCGACGCTCAGCGGTGCCAGTGTGTCGGTGCGGTGCTGCAAAATCAGGCACGGCACCTTGACCTTCGCAAGGTCTTCTCGGTTGTCTGAAAAAAATGTGGCTTTGGCAAAGACTTTGGCCACGGTAGGGTCGGTCGAGCAAAAACTATCGGACAGTTCAGCAGTCACAGAACCAGCCTCGCCCTTTGCCGATACGACTGGCGCCAAGTAGTTTGCCCATCCAATATAGTTTTGATCCATCAAGTCCAGAAGCCCTTCAAGGTCTTGCTTCTCAAAGCCGCCTACATACTCTGGCGGATGATTGACAAAGCATGGGTTGGGGCCCAAAAGCACCATTTTGGAAAAAAGTTCAGGCCGCGCAATGGATGCCAAGATGCCAACGCTGCAACTCACTGAATGCCCAATGAAGGTGACGCCGTTGCGCAAATCCAATGCGTCGCAAACATCAATCACGTCTTGGGCGTAGCCCCGAAGACTGGCGTATTTGTCTGCATCGAACGCGCTGATGTCGGACTTTCCGCTACCGACATAGTCAAAGAGCACTTGCTTGTGTGTGGACGTGAACGCCGGAGTGACACGATCCCACATGTTTTGATTGCAACCGAATCCATGGGCATACAGCAGCACGGGACCATTGCCTTCAATGACCTTGACATTGTTTCGTGCAAGGATTTTTTCTTTTGGAACCATTTTGGCTTTCCTTTTTTATAGGCAACGAGTCATAAGACCACGTTAGTGTGAAGGTGCCGTGTTGTCAACGATTTTGTTGTCGCGAAGACTGGATTTTCATGACGCGCTGCTTCAGCGCGTGCCAGACTGTTGTGCGCCACGTACACACCCAAGTAACTGCACCTTATTGGTGAAATGAAGCGCTAGCCCTCAAGAAATAAGCGCAACTAGCTATTGAAAATATAGCAAGCTACAGTGCCTCGCGCACCGCGCGCCCATTGGCCGGCTGCACCGGCCGCGCGTTGTTGGGGTAGAGCTGGGTGAATAGTTTGTACTGTGCGCGGCTGATGGTGAGGGGTTGCTTGAGCACCATCCACAGCACGCCTTCGGAGCAGGGCGGGGTGGTCAGCGAGCCCATGAACTGGTAGTAGCGCTGGTCTTTGGGTAGCAGGCCGTTCACGTCGAGCAGGCCCTGCGGCATGCGGACCCGGTCGCTGGCGTCCAGGGGCATATAGGTCCAGACTTTGTCCAACATCGCGTTGGCTTCACCCTCTTGCAGCAACACGGCCACCACGGCCAATTCGCCCTCATTGTTTTTGTGGACCAGGTGCGCCACCATGGGGAAGCGCTTGTAATTGATTTGTTCTTCCGACGGGGTGTGAAAGTGGAACTGCAGCAGCCGGTAGGTGGAGCCGCGAACGGTGATGGTGTTGTCGCCCTGTACGTCCACCTGAATCGTGTGGCCGTTGTTGACCACGGTGCCATTGCTGGGGGTGTAGCTGAAGGCTATGGGTTCGGCGGGGCCTTGCAAGGTGTTGCCGTCTTCAATGTTGATGGGCGACTGCCGCTTGCCAATGGCGCACAGGTTGAAGTCGGGTTTGAGCTTGCCCCAGGCTTGGGGTCCGGTCTCGCCTTCGTAGGCCCAGTGCGCTTCGTGCCCGTGTGCGCTGGCCATGGTGTTGGTACTGGGCTGGCCGGGTAGTGGCAGTGTGTCGATGCGAGTTGCTGGCGTATGGCCGGTTACAGCGGCTGCACGTGCGGCGTAGTTGCGGCGGTTGGTGGTACCAGCGGCGGGCGAGGCGGCTGGGGCTTCTTGCAAGTGCGCAGCTGCTGCACCACCGCTCCCACCCGCGCCGCGCTTGGCGCTATTGACATTGACCACCAGCTTTTTGTTGGGCAACACGTTGGTGCCCAGGGCGTCGCGCACTTTGTTTGCCACGTCTTTGGGGTTGCTGGCGGTGGTGACTTCGATGTCGGCTTTGACGGGCTCTTTGTCTTTGGGGTCGGGCTTTTTGTCGCTGGCGTGGGCTACCAGCGCGAGCGTGCACGCTGCCAGAAAGCATGAAGCCTGGCGGCAAAGCCGCTGTGAGGAGTGGGCAAAGTTGGTCTGCATGGCAATGTATCGGCTGAGCGTCGGCAGAACTTGAGCCGCCGCGCCGCTGGCTTGCGCCGCGCTATAGTGGGCCCCATCCGCTTTGCATGAATAGATTACCACCGTGAGTATCCAGACCGACGATTTTGCAGCCCCGCAACCGCATCGCATGGTGTCCGCAACGCCCACGTCGCCCAAGGAAGAGGCTATTGAACGGGCGCTGCGCCCCAAGCTGCTGGACGAATACGTGGGGCAAGCCAAAATCCGCGAGCAACTGGAGATTTTTATCAGCGCGGCCAAGCTGCGCGGTGAGGCGCTAGACCATGTGCTGCTGTTTGGCCCGCCCGGCCTGGGCAAAACCACGTTGAGCCACATCGTTGCCGCCGAACTGGGCGTCAACTTGCGCCAGACCAGCGGCCCGGTTCTGGAGAAGCCCAAGGACCTGGCGGCGCTGTTGACCAATCTGGAAAAGAACGACGTTCTGTTTATCGACGAAATCCACCGCCTCTCGCCAGTTGTGGAAGAAATCTTGTACCCCGCGCTGGAAGACTACAAGATCGACATCATGATCGGCGAAGGCCCTGCCGCGCGCTCCATCAAGCTAGACCTACAGCCCTTTACGCTGGTGGGGGCCACCACCCGCGCCGGCA
>CAYXWW010000215.1:0-5899 GCA_964468905.1 uncultured Rhodoferax sp.
GCGATTCAACCACGAGGGGATTGTGCTTGACAGAAGTTGGGAAGCCCTTGTAGTTTTGTGATGACTACCAACTTTTTGGCCGATTGTAGGGCCCCGCAATCTATAACGCACAGAGTCTCTTTTTTAACCCGTCAAGCGCGCGAGTCAAATTGCAAAATGGCTTTTGCAATGCTTTCAAGTGGCAAGATGTCATCAACCGCCTGCAGCTTGATGGCTTCTTTTGGCATGCCGAAAACAACACAGGTTTCTTCGTTCTGTGCAATGCAGCGTGCGCCACCATCGTGTAGCACCTTCATGCCACGCGCGCCGTCATCACCCATGCCAGTCATGATGATGCCCAACACGTCGCGACCACCACACTCGGCCGCCGACTTGAACAACACATCCACTGATGGTTTGTGCCGGTTTACGGGCGGTCCATCAGCAACGTGAACAAAATACTGGCCCGCTGTTTTGCGCAACTGCATGTGCAAACCGCCAGGCGCAATCAAGGCCAACCCGCGCTCCAGCCGATCGCCATTTTTCGCTTCACGCACGTTCATGGCGCAGATGTTGTTCAATCGGGCGGCATACATGGCCGTGAATTTCTCGGGCATATGCTGCGTGATGGCAATCCCCGGCGCATCTGCAGGCAAACTAGTCAACACCAATTCCAGCGCTTGCGTGCCGCCCGTCGAACTGCCAATGACCACGGGCTTATTCATGGCAAATGCGTGCACAGCACCCAACACGGGTGCGCGCGCAGCTCCTGCAGACTTGGCGGTATGCACGGTCTCGTGACTGGTGGCGCGTGCACGGGGTTTTGATTTTGCTGCAGTCTTCAGTGTCTGAATCATCTCGCGGCGCGAGTCCTCCAAATGCTGCTTTAAGCCCAGCTTTGGCTTGGCCAATACTGCAACCGCGCCGGCGCTCAGTGCTTCCAAAGCCACTTTACTGCCCTCTGTCGATAGGGTGGAACAAATCACGGTTGGGATCGGTGTGCCCGCCATGATCTGGCGCAAAAACGTCAGCCCATCCATGCCAGGCATTTCAATATCCAGAAGCAGAACATCCGGTGGATTTTTGCGAATCATCTCCATCGCCAGCAGTGGATTGGGCGCACTTCCAATTAGCTCAACCTCGGCATTGCCCGCGAGCATGTGGGCCAGTGCCTGGCGCACTACAGCCGAATCATCCACAACAAATACTTTTACGGTCATTGCTTAGCCCTTATTCAGGAAACCATCTCAGCACAGAATTCGAACAAGCGCATGATTCAACAAAGAAAAAGGTGGCTGTTGCCATTGTCAATCCGTTTTACGGAACGCACCCGGAATAACCGTGGTCAATGCTGTTTTGCAGGGAACTCTGCCTTCAGCGGTGCCCAAAAAAAACAATCCGCCTGGTTTCAAAGCCGCCAGCACGCTATCGACTACTGCAATCTTGGTGGGCGGATCGAAATAAATCAACACGTTGCGCAGAAAGATCACATCAAATGGCCCCAAGCCACTGAATGGTTTGCACAAATTCAGTTGCCCAAATTGGACCCTTGAGCGAATCTTGTCTTGTAGCAGTACCTGGCCTTCTGCAGGGCCATCGCCACGCAAACAGTAACGACGCAGCCGCTCGGGACTGACCGCCCGCAATCGATCTTCAGGGTAGACGGCTTCTTTGGCGCTCAGTAAAACCCGATGGCTAATATCGGTTGCCAAAATAGACCAGTCGGGTCCGATTTTTCCCATCATCTGCATGTCTGACATCAACATGGCGGTGCTATAGGCTTCATCGCCAAAAGACGAAGCTGCACTCCAGACGGAGATCGTGTTTCTATTGCCGATCCGCGCCAATTCTTCTTGCAGCAAGTCGTAGTGCTTGGGCTCGCGAAAGAAATACGTTTCATTGGTGGTCAGAAGATCCACGGCAATTTGAAACTCAGCAGCCTCGGACTCGTCTTCCAATATGGCAATGTAGTCCGCAAATCCCGACAGCCCCAGCTTTTGAATGCGCGGTGATAGACGGGAATGGATCAGCGACTTCTTCGAGTCGTTGTAAGACAAGCCAGCAGCGTCATACATAATGCCGCTGATTGTTTTGAATTCACGGTCACTGAATGCAAGGTTGGCCATAGTCAATCCGTGTATATCAATACGGCTTGAAGTTCGCACCGCCACCGCGCACAGGCGCTGCGACCAAAGGGGCATCGAGACGTGGCGCCGCTCTGCTGGCGCCGCTACGGCGCTCGTTGCCTCCCATTGCAATTTGCCTGCTGCGGGCCACGGGCGCTTCGTCACCAATATTGAAGAAACCAATGCTGTGCTGCAGTTGCTCTGCCTGGCCCGATAGCTCTTCGCTGGTGGCTGCCAGCTCTTCCGAAGCCGATGCATTTTGTTGGGTCGCCTTGCTCAATTGGCCCATGGCACCACCAATCTGTACCACCGAGTCACTTTGTTCCGCACTGGCTGCCGCAATCTCTTGCACCAGCTCACTGGTGCGTTGGATGCTGGGTACTATTTCATCGAGCAGCTTGCCTGCGCGCTCTGCGGTGTTGACACTGTTGCCGGCAAGCTCCCCAATTTCCTTGGCAGCTTGCTGGCTGCGCTCGGCCAGTTTTCGCACTTCTGCTGCCACCACGGCAAAGCCTTTGCCATGCTCGCCTGCGCGGGCGGCTTCGATGGCAGCATTGAGTGCCAGAAGATTGGTCTGGTAAGCAATGTCATCGACGATGCCAATCTTCGCGGCAATTTGTTTCATGGCAACGACCGTCTGGCTGACCGCGCTGCCACCGTCCGTTGCTTCCTTGCTGGCTTTGGTGGCCATGCCATCGGTAACCTTGGCGTTGTCGCTGTTTTGGCTAATGCTGGCTGACATGTGCTCAATGCTGGCACTGGTTTGCTCGACCGATGCAGCCTGTTCACTGGCAGCTTGGGACAGGGACTGGGCGGTGGCACTGACCTGATTGGCCGCACCGGTCAGGGAGTCGGCTGCCGAGCGCACTTCGCCCATGACCCGTTTGAGGTTGTCTGCCGTGGCGTTGGCACTGTCTTTGACTTTGCCAAACAGACCCTGGTAGTCACGTTCGATGCGCTGTGTCAGGTCGCCCTCTGCAAAGGCTGCCAATAGATCGGCCACATCGCTGAGGCCTTGCTCGCTGGTTGCCATCAGTTCGTTCATGCCGGTTGAAAGGTTGGCGAAAAACCCGGTCTTGCCATCCAGTGTCAGGCGTTCGCTAAAGTCACCTTGTGCTGCCGCCTGGACTATTGCTGCCAGTTCTTTCTCTACACCCACCTCGGCCGTGCGGTCATTCCACTCGACCACGCTACCCAATCGGTTGCCTTGCGCATCCACGATGGGGTTTGCAATCAATCCAAAGTAAAGAGACCCAACCTGGATTTGGGTTTTGTACGTTGTTTTGAGTGCGGCCAACATGTGGCGTTGGTGCGCCGGGTTCTTGTGGAAGACGTCGATGTTTCGCCCCATGAGGGTACGCGCGTCAAACTGCGGGAGCACCTTGCGCAGCTCAGCTTCGTTGCGCGTCATCATCGCAGTCACAGTTTCGTTCATGTAGATGATATTGAGGTCTACATCGGCAATCATGACGTTGGTCGTGCACTTGTCCAGAGCGTTGCGGATTCGCAAATTTGTTCGCGCGGCTGTTGCAGCGTCTTGCAAAGAGGTCTGCACCCTGTCCATCGCTTCGCTGATGCGGGCCTTCTGCCCAGGCAATCGTTCCATGGCTTTATCCAACTTGCCATTAGAGTAGTCTGTGACCAAATCAACGACTTTCATCTTGACTGCAATATGGGATTGCACCAGATGGTTGACTGCCGCAGCCATTTGTCCAAAAGCACCTGGCAAATTGGAGACAGGCATTGCGTGATCAATTGCGCCCTCTTCGTGCTTCTTTGCCATTTCTGCCTGAGCAGCTTGGAATTCACCGATTACGCCGTGAACGGTGATCAGTGAATCCATCACTTGTGCTGTTTCATCACTACCTGCGGCGCGCTCTGGCCGGTTGCTCAGATTGCCCTGTGCAAGCTCCTCCAGGTGGCGCTTGATGGCATTGAGTCCACCGCTGGTAACCAGGAAAAAACTGTAAAAAAGATACCCTGCTACCAGCAACGCGGACAAAACAGCAATTGCTGCAATTCGCAGTTTGCTCTTTAGCCCATCGATACGTGTGGCTAACAGACTATCCAACACCGGCAGTCCTTTGTCATAGAAAGACTGCAAGCGTAAAAATGCCGTCTGGCCTTTTTCAAAATACTCGGAGGCATTGGCCTTTTCGCCTTTCTGTACGGCTTCCAAGTCCTTTGCCGCTTCATAAAATGCCTTTGCATTTTGAATAGCGGCAAAGTCAAGCTTTTCCATGAGGCCTTGGTTATAGGCAACCACCTTACTCAGGTACAACTCAGTCTGCGTGAGACCATCTTTGAGGCCTGCAGCCCATACGGCATAGCGAATGTTGTCTTTCATCTCCAGGTCTTTTTTTGTTGCCTGGTAGTGCCCCAATGCATAGCTCCCCCATCCCCACAACTGCCCCAGATTTTCTCCGGTGGCAGACAGGCCATTGAGCGTGCTAAACAGGTAGTAGCTGTCAATGTCGGGGTCTAGCGCCAGATTGGAATTGTCACCAATGTCGCTCACCAGATTGGCCAATGCCGTGGCAAGAGGACCAAACACCGTGCGGCCTGAACTATCAATACCGTTTGGAACCTTTGCAGCATCTTGCCATGCCCGTTTGAGCTTTTCAAACTCGGGTTTTACAGCGAGCGGGTCGCCAGACTCCACGAGGTATTTCTCAAACCCTTGCACAGCCGCTTCCACTTCCTGTTGGGCTGCTCTGTATTTGGCCGCTCCGTCATAGCCACCCAACGACGCGCGTGTGATGTTGCGAATTTTCAAAACGCCGGTACTGATGGGCACCAGTTTTTGAAACGCTGCGACACCGGTTCGCTCTTTCGCGCTAAACGCAATTTGCTCACTTTGCGCACTGAATATGAAGTATCCCAACAAGACCACTGGCACGAGAAAGACCAATGTAATGATCAACGCTTTGGTTGGAAAACTAATGCCCCCCATCAAGCGTTTGCCTGGCCCCCACAATCCACTTCCACCCGAGGTGGAGGACTTCCTGCTATTTGCGTTAATCATCGCGCCCATATTCATTGCTACTCTCCTTTAAACGGGTTCATCGCCATGTTGGGCGCCGAACAAAAATACACCTGCACGCTTGCCACTTCTAACTGTCTCTTTCTGCTTGCACCAACGTCGCCAAGTCGTCGATATTCAACGTGCGATGGGCTTCCAAAATAGTGATGAAGTCACCCGCTACTTTGCCGATTCCCTGGATAAAGTCGCGCGAGATAGTTGTGCCGAACAGCGGTGGCGCCTCGATATTTGACGACTCAATGTCAATGACTTCACTGACCGAATCCACCATCAGACCCAGTTCGACCTTTTCGCCTTCGCTGGTTCCGTCAAAGATCACAATACAAGTCTTCTTGGCCACGACGGTAGTAGTACGTCCAAAACGCAGATTCAAATCAATAACAGGAACAACCGCACCGCGCAGGTTAATAACGCCGCGTACAAAGCCAGGCATGAGCGGCACCACGGTCATTGCCACATGCTGAATGATTTCGCGCACGCAACGTATGTCCATTGCAAACAATTCGTCGCCGACGGTAAAAGTGAGGTATTGCGAAGTGGACTGTTCGGTACTCATGTGGTGCTCTAGTCAATAGAAAGGAAATACGATGAAGTGGAAGTGTCCTTCTACACCGATGCGGATAGCGCATCCGCCCCGGTCACTAATCCGCCCAACGAATTCACATCCAGAATCAGCGCCACCTCCCCACTACCCAGAATGCTCGAGCCCGAGATACCGCGCAGGGTCTTAAAGAGCCTGCCCAAAGGCTTG
>CAYXWW010000216.1:0-5890 GCA_964468905.1 uncultured Rhodoferax sp.
CGGCAGCGCACCCGACATCGCTGGCAAAGGCGTCGCCAACCCACTGGCCACCATTCTCAGCGCAGCCATGATGTTGCGTTTCAGCCTGAACCAGGAAGCAGCCGCCTTGCGTATTGAGGCCGCGGTACAAAAGGTCCTCGCCCAGGGGCTGCGCACGCCAGACATCTACAGCCAAGGCACAACCCGCGTCAGCACCCGCGAGATGGGTGACGCGGTTGTGAAGGCACTTTTATAAGCCTCGTTTACAATCGCACCATGCGTTCCTATCGCCCCGCCCGACTCTTTTGGCCCCTGCGCGGCCATTCGGTGACGTGGGCGAGTGTGTCAATGGCTGGCCCATCGACCACCAAGACGACAACGATTAAAGGCTAAAACAGCCCGTCTCGTTCGCGCCCCTCCCGGCCAGACGAGCCGGGCAGATTGAATTTTCCATATTCGAAACTTTCTGAAAGGGCATCATGATGAAGACAGGTAATTTGGTCGGTCTCGTAGGCTGGCGTGGCATGGTCGGTTCGGTTCTGATGGACCGCATGGAAGCAGAAGGCGACTTTGCGCTGATTGAACCCGTCTTCTTTTCCACCTCTAACTCTGGTGGCAAAGCCCCAGCCCAGGCCAAGAACGAAACCACGCTGCAGGACGCGTTCAAAATTGACGCGCTCAAGCGCTGCGACATCGTCATCAGCTGCCAAGGTGGCGACTACACGACCGAAGTATTCCCCAAACTGCGCGCTGCCGGCTGGAACGGCCACTGGATCGACGCCGCATCGACCCTGCGGATGGACAAAGACGCCGTCATCATTCTTGACCCAGTCAACATGCCGGTCATCAAGAACGCCCTGTCCAACGGTGGCAAAAACTGGATTGGTGGCAATTGCACGGTCAGTTGCATGTTGATGGGTGTCGGCGCGCTCTACAAAGCCGGCCTGGTGGAGTGGATGAGCACCCAAACCTACCAAGCGGCATCGGGCGGCGGCGCCCAACATATGCGTGAACTGCTCACCCAATATGGCACATTGAACGCGGAAGTTCGTGCGCTTCTGGACGACCCCAAGAGCGCAATACTGGAGATTGACCGCAAAGTTATCGCAAAGCAGCGAGCACTAACTTCTGCCGAAACCGCCAATTTTGGCGTCCCATTGGGTGGCTCTCTGATACCTTGGATCGACAAGGATCTGGGCAATGGTCAATCCAAGGAAGAATGGAAGGGTATGGCCGAGACCAACAAGATCATGGGCATGGGCGAAGGTTTCAGCGCGCCCGCCATACCGGTCGACGGCTTTTGCGTGCGCGTGGGCGCCATGCGCTGCCACAGCCAGGCGCTGACTTTCAAGCTCAACAAAGACGTACCCGTGGCCGACTTGGAAGCCCTGATGGCGGCTGACAACCAGTGGGTCAAGGTCGTTCCCAACACGCGGGAGGCCTCTATTCGCGACCTGACACCAGTTGCCGTGACCGGAACCATGACCATTCCAGTGGGCCGGGTACGCAAATTGGCGATGGGGCCGCAGTATGTCGGAGCCTTCACAATTGGCGACCAATTGCTCTGGGGAGCCGCAGAACCATTGCGCCGAATGCTACGTATTTTGCTCAATGCGTAATTTGTTACAACCCGACTAGCAAGACTCAGATTACACTCGCCACTCGTTGTCGAGAGGCAACAAAAGTACGGGGATATGCACCATAGCTAGGCTTGCTTACAAAGTTAAGCGCTTTCTTAGCTTGTCAGGCTAAGACATTGATGTTATGGTACTTTTTACGTTTTCACAGGCGCGCTTTCGAGCCGCAAAAAGCATAGTAATTGCCGCTCGCGTGAGCAGCACCGGAGGCATATAAATTGATTCCTAAGTCACATCGCTGGCAGAAGACCGCTGTAGCAGCTGCGGCCATTGCGCTACTCGGCCTTTCCACAACGGGGGCTTGGGCTCTGTCACTTGGCCGTATTACCGTTCAGTCTTCATTGGGCGAGCCCCTGCGCGCCGAAATTGAAGTCCCGGAGATCAACGCGGAAGAAGCGGCCTCGCTCAAAGCCAGCATTGCCTCCCCATCCGCGTTCGCCGCCGCCGGACTGGACTACAACCCCGCCATGGCAGGGTTGCAAACGTCCCTGCAGCGCCGCGCAGACGGTCGCGCTTACATTCGCCTCAGTAGCGATCGCCCCATCAACGACCCGTTTGTCGACATGATCGTGGAAGCCAGCTGGTCGTCCGGTCGCATATTGCGCGACTACACGATGCTGTTTGATCCACCGACAACGCGCAAACCGGTTGCAGCAGCACCCACGCTGCCACAACTCTCCGCAGCAGCGCCGATTGCAACGCGGCCGGCAGCGCCAGTTGCGCAAGCGCCCACCGAGCCATCCCAGCCGGTTCGCAACAGTACTCCGCAAAGCAAGCCTGTCGCGCCCAGCGCGGCGCCGTTGCGGCCTGCTCCGAGCCAGGTGGCTGAAGATGCACGCCGTGTGGTCGTGAAGTCGGGCGACACCGCCAGCAAAATTGCGTCCAGCAACAAGCCTGCAGGCGTTTCATTGGACCAAATGCTGGTGGCGCTGCTGCGTGCCAATCCCGACGCTTTTGTCCATAGCAATATCAACCGCATCCGCTCGGGCGCGGTTATGAACATCCCAAGCGCTGAGCAGGCCCAGGCTTTGTCAACGGCTGAAGCCAGCCAAACTGTAGTTGCCCAGAGTAAGGATTTCAATGAATTCCGGCGCGGCCTTGCAACCAATGCACCGGTTGCCGCAGTGGCCGCACCCGCGCGCAAAACCAGCGGTTCGATTGATACCAAGGTTGAAGACAAAAAGGTAGTTGCCACAACGCCCGATAAACTGACGCTGTCCAAGGGAGCCGTTCAAGCCACGCCCAACGCCAGTGAAGCAAAGATTGCCAAAGAACGTGCCGAAAAAGAGGCAATCGCACGGGCCAATGAGATTTCGAAGAACATCAATGACCTGAAGAAGCTGGGCACCACTGCTGCAACGCCAACTGCACCTGCGCCCGCAGTAGTTGCTTCTCAGGCAAAAGCGTCTGCACCGGTAGCACCTGCTCTGGTAGTAGCTGCACCACCGCCGGTTGCCGTTCCGTCAACGCCAGCGGTTCCAGCTTCAAAACCTAGCGCTGCGGCAGTGCCTGCTTCTGCACCTCCATCCGCACCAGCGTCTGCGCCATCAGCTTCCCCCGCATCCAGCCCAGCGTCAGCCGCAGTACCTGCCTCCGCTCCCGTGAAGCCCAAGCCTGTGGCTGTGCCGGCGCCGCCGCCAGTCGAAGCGCCCGGACTACTCGATGAGCTTTTGGATAACTCATTGGTGTTGTACGGTGCTGGCGGCCTGATTGCCTTGCTTGGTGGCTTTGCCTTCTGGCGTTCACGCCAGGGCAAGAAGAACCAGTCGCACATGGACAGCTCGTTCCTCGAGAGCCGTCTGCAGCCCGACTCGTTCTTCGGCGCCAGTGGTGGCCAACGCGTCGACACCAACAACGAGAATGCAGTTACCGGTTCGTCCATGGTGTACTCAGCAAGCCAGCTGGATGCCGCTGACGATGTGGACCCCGTTGCCGAGGCGGATGTGTATTTGGCTTACGGCCGTGATTTGCAAGCCGAAGAGATTTTGCGCGAGGCTGTGCGTACCAACCCATCACGACTGGCTATTCACACCAAATTGCTCGAAATATTTGCAAAGCGCCGCGATGCCAAGAATTTTGAGGCCAGTGCGACGCAAGCGTTCGCTCTGACGGGCGCCAATAGCCCGGATTGGATCCGCATCTGCGAAATGGGCTTGGGGTTCGACCCCAGCAACCCACTGTACCAGCCTGGCGGAACACCAACCAATGCGCCTGCTGCGCAGTCGCCAGAGCCTAGCAGCAGTTCCACGTTTGGCAATAGCACGATTCCGCAGCCCGTACGTGCAGAACTGGAAGAAGCCGATGCCAGCGTCGATTTGGACCTGGATCTTGATTTTTCGTTGGACGATGAGCCAGCCAGTGCTGTCAGCGAAGTCAATACCGATACCTATAGCCAGGCCAAGGTTGAGCAAACCGTCAAGATCCCGCCGCCTTACGAATCCAACGCCATGGACATGGATATGGACTTCGCGTTGCCAGAGGAAGATCCTGCGCCAGCTCCGGTCGTCGCGCCAGCGCCAGAACCTATGTACGAAGCGCCTGATGCAATGCCAGAAATCTCGCTGACCATGGACGGCTTGAGCCTTGAAGACAGTGGCCATCACCCCGCGCCGGACTTCAACGCCACTGCCCCTATTCCAGTAGCTGCAGAAACGCCCAAGGCATCTGCGGCAGCCGATTCCGGCATGCTTGAATTTGACCTTGGTTCCCTGTCACTCGAACTGGACGGCCCCACAACTGAAAAGCCTAGCCTGGCACCCGAAGGTGAGAGTGAAGACCCACTGGAAACCAAATTGGCTTTAGCCGAAGAATTTGTCTCCATCGGAGACGAAGACGGCGCACGCGCCCTCATTGAGGAAGTTATTGGCGAAGCAACCGGTGATATGCGTGCCAAAGCCCAGCGTGCATTGGCTAACCTGAGCTAAGGAAGCCCGGCTTCCTTGGTGCTTGCTGAAGATGTGACGTTTCCGTGAGGGTTGCACTGGGTGTTAGCTACAACGGAAGCGCCTACCAAGGGTGGCAAAGCCAAAGCTCCGGCCTGACCGTTCAGGACAAACTTGAAAAAGCGTTGGGCATATTCACGGCCCAACCGGTTTCCACCCTGTGTGCGGGCCGCACGGATGCCGGTGTGCATGCCCTCATGCAAGTCGTCCATTTCGATACCGACCGCCAACGCGATGCCCACTCCTGGGTTCGTGGGGTCAATGCCAACCTACCCCGGGACATTGCAGTTCAATGGGCACAAGCAGTGCCAGACGCGTTCCATTGCCGTGCCAGTGCCACTTCGCGCCGCTATGCCTATGTCTTGCTAGATGCCCCCGTGCGCCCCAGTGTGGACATGGGACGGGTTGGCTGGTCGTTTCGTCCACTGGACGCAGCCGCCATGCAACAGGCCGCAAGCTACCTGCTGGGCGAACACGATTTCACCTCCTTCCGCGCTTCACAATGCCAGGCGCGGAGCCCCATCAAAAACATGCTGGCGATCAGCGTTACCCGGCGTGGAGCCTACTGGCGCTTTGAATTTGAGGCCAACGCGTTTTTGCACCACATGATTCGCAACATCATGGGCTGCCTGGTCGCCATTGGGCAAGGTAAGAAACCGGAGCAATGGATGGCCACAGTTTTGGCGGCGCGCGACCGCAAAGCCGCTGCACCGACGTTTTCACCTAATGGGCTGTACTTCCTGGGCCCACGCTACGCCGCCCACTGGGGCATACCGGATCGCACACCTGCGTATGATGGGCTGCCATGACAACCATTGCCCCTTCGCTTGCAACTACGTCATCTGCACTGCCACCAGCGGTACCCCGATCCCGAACGCGCATCAAGATCTGCGGATTAACCCGCGAGCACGATGTGGACGCGGCAGTCGCCGCCGGTGCGGATGCCATTGGTTTTGTGCTGTACCCCAAAAGTCCGCGTGCGGTGAGCCCCGCCCGTGCCGCTGAGTTAGCGCAACGCCTACCCCCGTTTGTAACGCCTGTTCTGTTGTTCGTGAATGCGCCTGCTACTGAAATAATAGCTGCATGTGCAATGATTACGGGGGCTACCGTGCAGTTTCATGGTGACGAGTCTGCTGCAGACTGTGCAGCAGCCACGCAGGATAGCCACCGCTGCTGGCTGCGCGCCGCACGCATTCCGCTGGGGGATGGTGCAAAAAGCTTTGACCTCGTAAAATACGCCAACGAATACTCACATGCCCAAGCCATCCTGCTCGACGCCCACGTCGAAGGTTATGGCGGTGGCGGGAAAACTTTCAATTGGTCACTACTTCC
>CAYXWW010000217.1:0-5875 GCA_964468905.1 uncultured Rhodoferax sp.
ACCCGCCATACCTCACGATGGCGTTGGGTGCCGGCTCTGTTACGCCCATGCAGATGGTTGTTGGCTACTCAACTTTCGCAAATGGCGGCTACCGGGTGAATCCGTGGATGGTGTCAAAGATAAGTGAACAACGTGGCAAAGTGTTGGTTGACTACCAAGCGCCGGCGCTACAAGACTTTGACCGCGCGATCGATGCGCGTAATGCCTTCATGATGACCAGTTTGCTACAAGAAGTCACCCGTTCCGGAACAGCCGCAAGAGCACAAGCGACACTGAAGCGACCAGATGTCTATGGAAAGACAGGTACCACTAACGACTCAATGGACGCGTGGTTTGCCGGGTACAACCCAACCCTCACAGCGGTAACCTGGATTGGCTACGACACGCCCCGTAAACTGGGTGATCGCGAGACAGGTGGCGGCCTGAGCCTCCCCGTTTGGATCATGTTTATGGAAAGCGCATTGAAAAATGTACCCGTGTCAGAACCCACTGCACCAGAGGGAATAGTCCATGTCGGTGGCGAATGGTTCTATGAAGAATTTGCCAAGAGCTCAGGCGTCGCAGCCATGGGACTTGACGAAAAGCCTGAACCCTCTTCACTGACTTTACCCCCGGCCGAAGAAAAGAAAAAGATACTGGATCTTTTTAGGAACTAATCACTTCGGGAATTGCAAGACATGCCCTGACTGGGCAGTGGCATGGGTTGATAAAGTCGCAAAAAAATCGCCCTGCCCTTTCGTGTCTTCCCACTGGCCGTCGAGCCATCGGTAATGGAAGCCGCCAGCCCTTGTCGCCATCCACACTTCGTGCAAGGGCTTCTGCTGATTGATCACGATCTGGCTGCGATTGAAAAAGGTTAATGTCACCATGCCACCAACGCGTTGGTTGTCAATGTCAACATCTGTTTCATCATTGATACGGTCACAAGCGACTTCGACAGCTTGCAACAAGGCTTCAGCGCGATCTAGGAATTCCGAATCTGTCATTACAATTTCACCATGTTTAGTGCAACACAAATTCTAGTTCGCCTGTTGATCTCAGGTGCGGTGGTCATCAGTATCGCTGGTTGCGGTCAAACAGGCTCCCTCTATTTGCCCGCAAAATCCGCCCAACTTGGCGACGTCAAATTTTCTGTGTAGAGCACATCTGAAACTGTCATCTGCCAAACTGAAAGCCACTCCACGGGGGCAACGTGCAGATATTTCAAATAGTAATTTCAAACCGTTGACCGCTGGATTGCTTGTGTTTTTGATCGCTTCTTGACAACATGCATGACACGCCACCCCAACAAACCGCCCAAAATGGCAGCATAGACCGCTACCTCAGCGAAGTTATTTTTTCCCGCACGCATCCAAAAAAAGTGGACGACCCCCAATATGGCTATCACGTACACCAATCGGTGAAGCAATTGCCATTTGCGGCCACCCAATGCGCGTATTGCGCGATTAAATGAAGTCAGCGCCAAAGGCGTCAATAGCACCAAGGCAATAAACCCGACCAAGATGAACGGACGCTTGCCAATGTCCTTGATGATGTCGGCAAGATCAAAACCCATATCGAACCATGCATAGGCAAGAGCGTGCAATAGCGCATAAAAATAGACAAAAAGTCCAAACATACGGCGAAACCTCGCCAACGCCGTAAATCCCGCAACAACACGCAATGGTGTTATTGTCAAAACGATACACAACATTCGCAGGGTCCAGTCTCCCGTTGATCGCTCCAACGCCTCAGCAGGGTTGGCACCCAACCAGTCCAGCAGCGCAGCGCAGACCAGCCAAATCAGTGGCAATAAACCCAACATAAAAGCAAAGGGCTTGGCGAACTTGCTGGACAGACAGCCATTTACGAACGATCGCATGCTTCGCTCAAAACAGCTTCTTTAAGTCCATGCCCGCATAGAGCTGTCCGACCTGCGCTTCATAGCCATTGAACATGAGTGTCTTACGTTTTTTAGCGAACAAGCCATCTTCACCAATCCGGCGTTCAGAAGCTTGACTCCAACGGGGGTGGTCCACATTGGGATTTACGTTGGAATAAAAACCGTATTCATTTGCTGCTGCTTTATTCCATGCTGTGGCAGGCTGCTTCTCAGTAAAGCGAATCTTGACGATACTCTTTCCGCTCTTGAAGCCATACTTCCATGGCACCACCAAACGCACTGGCGCTCCGCTTTGGTTTGGTAAAACTTCGCCATACATTCCGAATGCCAGTAAGGTCAAGGGGTGCATAGCTTCATCCAGCCGCAATGCTTCGACATAGGGCCAGTCCAACACACGAGAGCCAACAAAGGGCATGGTCTTGGGGTCAGCCAGGGAAACAAACTCCAAAAACTTGGCATTGCCGAGCGGCTCTACGTGTCGAATCAGGTCGGCCAATGAGTAGCCCACCCACGGAATAACCATGGACCAGCCCTCAACACAACGCAGGCGGTACACGCGCTCTTCCATCGCACTGAGCTTCAGCAACTCTTCAAACCCAATTTTTCCCGGTTTCTTGACCAAGCCTTCAATCTCTACCGTCCATGGAGTAGTCTTGAGCGTATGAGCGTTTGCAGCTGGATCCGATTTATTGGTACCAAATTCATAAAAATTGTTATATGAACTTGCATCTTTGTAGTTGGTCAGCTTTTCCATGGTTGTTGCACCCACTACTGAAGACTGCTTTGCTGTCAAAGCCGCGAGCTTGCCTGGCCGTTGTGCGACCCCTGGCGTTTGTGCCAACGCCTGGCGAGATGCCCACATAGCCATCGCACCGCCTGCAGCCCCCGTTGCCATCCATTTCAAGATGTCTCGGCGACCCTCGTAGTGCGCACGAGCCGTAATTTCGCTTGCTATAGGATGGCTGTAGCCATTGCCGTCAGTCTTGATCAACATAAACAATTCCCTCGTTTACACCTTGGTCGGTCAACCGTCAGGTTTCTTACACACAGCACCCATCATCAAAAGCAGTTCACAAAACAAAAAGGGCAGAACCATCAAACGACAGTTCCACCCTGATCAGCATATGCCTTTCACGATGTTTCCATCGCCAAAGGCTCACACGTTCTGTTTAACGAAGGCCGGCGACGTAATCAGCAACAGCCTTGATTTCACGATCATTCAATTTAGCCGCAACCTGCGACATTTGGCCACTGTTCT
Organism: uncultured Rhodoferax sp.; assembly: GCA_964468905.1. GTDB lineage: Bacteria > Pseudomonadota > Gammaproteobacteria > Burkholderiales > Burkholderiaceae_C > Allorhodoferax. The sequence goes on from CAYXWW010000217.1 coordinate 3,141, forward strand.
TGCGCACGCCGTCGCGGAAAGCGACCAATTGTGCCGCTGCGTAGTCAGCATGCTGACCGCTCAGGCGTGGAAATTGCGCAGGTATGCCAGCTCCGTTGGGGCTGTGGCAACCAGCACAGGCTGCAACTTGGCGATCCGCAATGCCACCGCGGTAAATGCGCTCGCCCAATTGAACCAGGCCCTTCTCTGTTGCATTTCCGGGTTTTGCCTTTTTGGAGGCCAACCAGTACGCAATATTCTTCATGTCGTCATCCGACAAGGTTGACGCAAAGCCTTTCATGATGGCGTTTGCGCGCTTGTCCGACTTGAATTCCTGCAACTGCTTGATCAAATACTCTGGATGTTGTTGCGCAAGCTTTGGGTAGGCAGGGGTACCAGAGTTGCCATCAGCGCCGTGGCAAGAAGCGCAAACCGCCGCGTAACTGGCCTCGCCTTTGGCCAGATCTGGCTTCGCTTTCACGGCCGGCTCTGCGGCGTGGGTCGCGGGAGCATGCCCCGCTGCAGGTGCAGCAGTATCTGAGGCAGATGCAATGGAGAATGAGGCGGCCGCAGTGGCGGCGATGAGCAATTGGGCAATCAACTTCATGGTGCGGCTGTGTGTCTGGTGGGCAAAACAGTGGGCATTCTACAATGCGGCTTGGGTCTCTCGCCTTATTCAATGACTACAAATACAAACTCAAACACCTTTACCCCACCTGCGCCCAAGGCTGGGGTCGGCGAAAAATCACCCGCAGCCATTGCGTTGGGATGGCTGCATACAGCGAAATTCCTGACAACTGCGCCCGAATTGCACTTCTTACCCCCTTTGGATGTGCCCGAAATTGCCTTTGTCGGACGCTCAAACGCTGGTAAATCCACCTGCATCAATACTTTGACGCAGCAAAAGCAGCTTGCCTACGCGTCGAAGAAACCAGGGCGCACGCAGCACATCAATTTGTTTAGCTTGGGTAAACAGGGCGTAACCGACGCCATCCTGACCGACTTGCCGGGCTACGGCTACGCAGCAGTCCCTAAACAGGACAAGATCAGATGGCAGCAGGTGATGGCCAACTACCTCATCACCCGCAAAAACCTGATGGGAATTGTGCTGATGTGCGACCCGCGCCACGGCTTGACCGAATTGGACGAAATTTTGCTGGATGTCATTCGTCCGCGGGTGCAAGAAGGACTGAAGTTTCTGATCATCCTGACCAAGTCCGATAAATTGACCCGCAGTGAAGCAACGAAGATTTTGTCGATTACGAAACTGCAGGCCGGCGGCGGCGAAGTCATGCTTTTTTCCGCAACCAAACGCAAAGGCGTCGACGATGTCGCGCAATTGTTGTGGAAATGGGCTCACCCACCAGCCAAGAAAGAAAAACCTGCAAAGACCGAAGCACTGCAAGACCCGTCAGACGCGCCATAAAAGCAGGCCATCTGCAATGAGGCAGCTAATACGATGGCTTCTGGCCAGCGGGGCGGTCCTTGAATCGCTTGTGCACCCAGTAGTACTGCGACGGCATGCCGTCGATATAGGTCTGCAACCGCTCGTTCATCAATGCGGTATCGGCCAAGGTATCGGACGTCGGAAAATCCGCCCATGCTGGGAGGACTTCAATGTCGTACCCCTTGCGGGTCATCCGTGAAATAACCGGGACAACCTTGGCCCGCCCCAGCTTGGCAAAACGCGACAAAGATGGCACCGTAGCTGCCGGAACACCATAAAACGGCACAAAAACCGACTCCTCAGGCCCAAAATTCATGTCGGGAAGCAGGTACAAAGGGTCGCCCGCCTTTAGTGCTTCCAATATGGGCTTAACCCCTTCAACTCGGCCAAAGAGCCGCGCCGAACCAAAGCGTTTTCGCCCCCGCAAAATCCAGGCATCCGATACCGGGTTCGCCTGATCGGTGTAAATCGTTGTAAAACGCCGGGGCAGTTGCTGGGTCAATGCTGTCCAGCCTGCGTCCAAGCCCATGAAATGGGGTGCAAAGATAACCGTCGGTGTAGTGCCGTCGAGTTCATGCAATGCGCCGGTGAGCCGCAAACGACGCCGCACACTATTGGATGAGCCGTGCCACAACCAGCCGCGGTCCAACCAACTCTTTCCAAAATAGACAAATACTTGCAGCGCCTGCCGGTGAATTTCAGCGTCTGCCCATTGCGGAAAACACAGGCTGAGATTGACCATGACCACCCGTCGCCGCGAGGCCACCACATAGTACAAAACCACACCCAACGCGGTCCCGAGTGCTCGCACGATGGGCAATGGCAAAAAGCGCATCCAACCGACCGCAGCCAATACAACGCCGGTCAGCATGCAGGAAGTCTCCTCGTTAGGGCAAACACCCACATAGTCAAGAAGGTTGGCATGGTCAAGAGGTAACGGGACTGGGATAAAATCGCGCGTGTCGCTGAGTTACGGAACTACTTGCAGGGCGACGCACACAATGGTGGATGCAAAAGCGGTTGCCATTGTGCCTTGTCTTCACAGACTATTCTGCTAAAGCGTTCGCTGAAAGCTCCAAAGCCCAAGCAACGCGACTTGATGTACTTTTTGGAGCAACACACCATGGCGAACGATTTTCTCTTTACATCCGAGTCTGTTTCTGAAGGACACCCCGATAAGGTAGCCGACCAGATTTCAGACGCGATCTTGGACGCGATTTTCAAACAAGACCCCAAGTCCCGCGTAGCCGCGGAAACGCTGACCAATACCGGCTTGGTTGTGCTGGCCGGTGAAATCACCACCAACGCC
>CAYXWW010000218.1:0-5846 GCA_964468905.1 uncultured Rhodoferax sp.
CACCAGCAAGGCCAATGCCCGCCCGGGTGAACTGTCGGGCGGCATGAAACGGCGTCTCTCACTGGCGCGCGCCCTGGTCAATGACCCCAAGCTCTTGCTGCTGGACGAGCCCACCACAGGGCTTGACCCGCAGGCGCGCCACTTGATGTGGGAACGTTTGCAACTGCTGCTGGGTCAGGGCAAATCCATCCTGTTGACCACCCACTTCATGGACGAAGCTGAGCGTCTGTGCACCCGCCTGCTCGTGCTGGACCATGGCAAAAAAATTGCTGAGGGGAAGCCCCGCGACCTGATCGCCCAGCACCTGGAGCCCGATGTGGTGGAAGTATTTGGCGTGGGAGCGCTTGCGGTGGCCGAAGGCCCGCTGCGTGCGCTGGCATCGCGCGTGGAAGTGAGTGGAGAGACTGTATTCTTCTACACCAGCAATGCCACCAGCTTGCTCCACGCATTGGGTGCGACCCCCCAATTGCGCACTCTGCACCGCCCGGCCAATCTGGAGGACTTATTCTTAAAACTGACTGGGCGCCAAATCCGCGAAGATGCATGAGTACCGCGCAGCTGTAGCACGCAGAAAACCCTGAAACACTATGAAAACAATAGCTACTCAAGCAGATTCCACGAGGGCTGTAGGCCAATATGGCTTACGACCCTCCATTTGGCGCGCGCCAAAGCTGTCTTTGCGCTTTTGGCCGGTATTTCTGCGCAACTTGCTGGTTTGGCGCAAGCTGGCCATTCCCAGCCTGGTGGGCAATATTGCCGAGCCACTGATGTGGCTGGTGGCCTTTGGCTACGGAATGGGTGCACTCGTGGGCCAGATCACAGTGGCTGGCCCCACGGGCAATACCCAGGTTCCCTACATCTTGTTTCTAGCCAGCGGCTCTATTTGCATGAGCGCCATGCAGGCTGCATCGTTTGAGGCCCTGTACTCGGCATTCAGCCGCATGCATGTACAGAAGACATGGGATGGCATCATGAATGCGCCGGTGGGCCTGGACGACATCGTGCTGGCCGAGATGCTGTGGGCAGCGTTCAAATCCTTGTTCACGGTGACTGCTATTTTGGGCGTCATGCTGGCACTGGGCATCAGCCACAGCCCCAAACTATTGGTGGCTTGGCCGATCCTTCTGGGTGTTGGCATCACCTTCAGCTGTATCGCACTAATCTTTAATGCGCTGGCCAAGGGCTATGACTTCTTTACCTACTACTTCACACTGTTTCTCACCCCGATGATGTTTCTGAGCGGCGTGTTTTTCCCGCTCGACCAGTTGCCAACTGCCGTGCGGGTCGTGGCTGACTGGCTGCCGCTCAGCAATGCGGTGCTACTGGTGCGCCCGCTGTTCATGGACCAATGGCCCAGCAATGTGTGGCACCATGCTTTGGTCTTGGCGGCGTATGCAGTGCTGTCCTTTTGGGTGGCGCTCGCGCTTACGCGCAAGCGCTTTCGGCAGTAGCGGCAGGCGCGCCCACCTTCGGGTGCGTGCGAATTCAGTCTGGCAAACGGTAGGCGTCGCACACGGCCAAAAAGGCTTCCAGCACCTGCGGGTCAAATTGACCGGCGGCGTCTTTGCTGATGTGTTCTACCGCGTCGGCATGGCTCCAGGCGGAGCGCCAGGGGCGTTCCGAGGTCATCGCTAGATAGCTATCCGCAACCGCCACAATGCGTGCGGCCAAAGGAATGGCATCGCCCCTGAGTCCCGCTGGATAGCCTGAGCCGTCCCAGCGTTCATGGTGCGACAAAGCGACGTCACGGGCCATATGCAACATGCGACCGCCCGACACCTGTGCCAAGACGTCATCAATCAAGGCAGCGCCTTGCTGCGGGTGCTGCTGGACCAACGCGCGGTCCGTTGCCGACAATGGACCCGCACCTTGCAATATGTCTGACGGTATATGGAAATTGCCAACGTCGGCCAGCATCGCCGCACGCTCAATCATTTCTGGCAGGCGGCGTTCAATGCCCTGCGTTACGCCTGCATGGCGCATGTGGGCTGCAATGTCACGGCTTAAGCGCCCGCGGTGGGTTGCATAGGCAACCGACAAATAGGCCGCATTGCTGCCCAATCGCGTGAGCAGTGCAGTCTCTGCCGTCTGGTCCAGGCGTGCCTCTTCCACCATTTCAAAGTTGTCACAGGCCAGCACAATCTTCAAACAGAAAAGGCTGAGCAACGTGAGCTCCGCTTCGTTGATGGGTTTGCCGCCACCCACCACCACAACCACCGGGTCCAGGTCGGGCAAAGGAATCACCTGGATGTTCCATTTTGCATTCTTCTGTGAAACACCCGTGGCAAAGCTCTCTGAAATTTGCTCCACTGTCTGCCGGTCAAACACATCAGTCGTGAGCTCGCCAACAAACGGGGCAAAGTCGCCACAGGCGGCCAGTATGTTGTCGCGCTGTGAGCCTTCTGCACGTCGAATCAACAGCAAGTCTTCTCCGTTGAGATCCAACAGCGATTCGAGCTGCAATAAGAGCCCTGAGACGAAGAGGCTGCGCGAACGGAAGTCCATGCTGCTGGACGAATCGAGCACCTGCAGCAGGCCCCTGCGGCTGGAGTCCAATGCCTGCAAATCCTGAAACGAACGGATGCCAGCCACCAGCGCTGTGAAAAGCTTCTGGCTCGTGAGCTCGGTCTTTTCCTTGTAGTCATTGATGTGGTAGCCCAGCACCACATCACGCTCTGGCGCACTGCCTGGCTGTCCGGTGCGCAAAATAATGCGCACCAGGTGGTTGCCAATTTCTTCACGAATGCACTGAATGGCTTTGAGCCCCGCGTCTTTGGATTCCATCACGACATCCATGAGGACCACAGCTGTATCAGGATGCGTGCGCAACAAATCACAGGCCTCGGCACCCGTGTAAGCATCCAAAAAGCGGATTCCACGCCCCTGGAACGAGAATGACGACAGCGCCACCTTGGTCACTTCGTGGACATCGACCTCGTCGTCTGCGATCAAAACTTTCCACACGCCCTTGTTGGTCGAGTCAGCATCAGACGTGTCGTCGGCGAAGACCATGTCTGCATCATCAGCGTCATTGGCAGGTGTATGCACTAACGTGTTCATCTTAGATTCTCCCTATCGCAAATTGGTGGCAGCACCGCCGCGTAGTCATGTTTCATAGCCCCATAAAGAATCGAGGTCAATTTTGACGATGATGTCCCGGTCGACCACGTCCAGAATTTCGTATTCGCGGGTGTCGGTTTTACGGACCAGCGCCTTGTCGTAGGGTGCACCCCGCGGCCCTACCACCGCTTTGACGGCTGGCGCCTTGGGATTCGCTGCGCGGCGTGTGACGATGGCAAGCTCGCCACTCAAGAGCTTGACAAATGCGCCTGGCGGATAGACCCCCAACTCCTTGATAACCGAAATGGCAAGCTCTTCGTCAACCTCTTTGCCGCGGGTCAACAAGATACCTCGCATGGCCGCCTTGCTCAACAAGGGCTTGCGGTAGGTGCGGGGCGTAATCATGGCCGTATAGGTATCGGCCAGACGCAGAATGCGCGCGCCCACCGATACATCATCGTTGGACAAGTGGTAGGGATAGCCTGTGCCGTTGGGCAGCTCATGGTGCTGCAATACGGAGGTCAACCAGTCTTCGTTGGCGACCCCATACACGCGCAGCATCCGAGCGGAATCCACGGGGTGCGAAGCCACTGCCTGCTGTTGCTGTGGGAGCAGTGGATCCTTTTGTCGAAACAATTCGTCTTGCAACTTGAGGGTTGATACATCGCACGTCAATGCTGCTGCCAGCACATTGCGCCGCTCTGCAGGCTCCATATCCTTGCGAATCGCCAGTAGCTCACATACAACCGCGCGGTACAGCGGGTGCTGCACGCTGTAGCGTCCTTGGTGCTGGAGATGAATGGCTCCCAGCATGGCGTCAGCGTCCAACTCGCACAGCTTTTGAATATCTTCGGCCAGCGCAAGTGTCCGCTCGGGAAACCCCAGCTTGGCAGGATCGACACCGGCATCGGGTGCGACCAACAGGAGCGACAACAATTGCTTCAGACGGTTATAGCAACCATCCAGTAGCTCAAAGGGGGTGGGAGGCCGGGGCTCGTGGACGACATCGTCGACCGGCGCGGATGACACGAGGCCGGACTTGGTAAACAAGCCACGCTCGAGCAAAAAGTCGACTTTTTTTTGGGTGTCGACGATCAACCCCTTTTTCAATAGCAGATTGCCTTGGCCATCGTAACAATCAAATGGCACGGGCTGCCCGACTTGAATCTGAATGCTGCTGAGTTTGTTCATCAACCGTGCCAAGAACCAAAAATTGAATCTAGAGCTGTCATGCTGCAGTATCGCACCATCATGTGGTTTTATCGGAACAAGATACCGCGTCTGTAGCGGCAACCGCTATTTGCCACCGCTATGGCTCCTGCGCTTCTTTGATCATGTCGGCTGCTTTTTCTGCCACCATGATGGTCGGCGCGTTGGTGTTTCCACTCACGATCTGCGGCATGATGGAGGCGTCCACCACGCGCAGGCCCTGCACGCCATAGACCCGTAGCTTGTGGTCCACAACATCCATCAGGCTTTTGCCCATGCGACAGCTGCCCACGGGGTGGTAGATGGTATCGGCATGGTCGCGTATGTACTGCTCGATGAGGAAATCACTATCCGCACGCACAGAGTCTGCCGTTTCCCGCCCACCTAACCGGGTAAGTGCCGGCTGCTGCAGGATGTTGCGCATGATTTTGAAGCCCCGCACCAGGCGCTCCATGTCGTCGCGCACACTCAAAAAATCCGGGTTAATCACTGGTGCAGCAAACGGATCCTTGCTCGACAGCGTCAAGCTGCCACGACTCAAGGGGCGCAGCAGGGTTAAGTGGCATGAATACCCGTGACCCCATGGTGCCTTGCGACCATGGTCCAGCAACTTGCCTACGACAAAGTGCAACTGGAGATCCGGTGTGCGCTCTTCGGGCAGGCTTTTAATGAATGCGCCTGCCTCGGCAAAGTTGCTGGTGAGCATGCCCGTTCGGAAACGCTTCCATTCGACCATTGCCCGCATGACGGCATACGCCCCGCTCAATGACAGGCCAAAGCTGTCTTTCGCGCGCGGTGCGTTAACAACCTGCACCACATCAATATGGTCATGCAGGTTTTGCCCCACCCCGGGGAGATCGTGCACCGTTGGTATGCCACGGCTCAACAGGTGTTTGTGGGGGCCGATCCCTGACAACATCAACAGCTGGGGCGACTGCAGTGCCCCGGCGCACAGCAAGACTTCCCGGGCACAGCGCAATTGCTTGGTTTCGCCGTCCTGGAAAAACTCCACACCCACAGCACGCTTGTGCTCCAGCAATATCCGTGTCGTGTGGGCCTGGGTGAACACACGCAGATTGGGGCGGCGCAAGATAGGCGTCAAATACGCCTTGGCTGAGCTGCAGCGCTCACCTTTGCGCTGGGTAACCTGGTAATGTCCGGCACCAGCTTGGCTGGCACCGTTGAAGTCTGGATTGAGGTCCTGGCCTGCCTGTTGTGCAGCTGCTACAAATAGCGTACCCAGGGGGTTGGGGCTGGTCAGATCCATGACCCGCAGCGGCCCCTCTGCGCCGTGCCAGTCATCTTCACCGCGCACATTGCTTTCAGCCCGTTTGAAGTACGGCAGTACTTCGTCAAACGACCAACCTGGGTTACCCATAGCTGCCCACCGGTCATAGTCTTCACGCTGCCCGCGAATGTAAACCATGGCATTGATGGAACTGGAGCCACCCAATACCTTGCCGCGTGGCTGGTAGCCGCATCGGCCATTGAGTCCCGGCTGTGGCGTGGTCTCAAAACTCCAGTTGGACGCCCCGGAACGTGCCAGCACCGCCAAACCTGCAGGACACTGAATGGGT
>CAYXWW010000219.1:0-237 GCA_964468905.1 uncultured Rhodoferax sp.
CCAGGCAGGCAAAGGGGCAGCGCGCAAACCAGTCTTTCACACCCGGCAGACCCTCAGCCAATTTGGGTTGCAGCGACATCTTCAGCCCTCCACGGCCGGGTATCGCATCGGCCGGTGGATTGACGTCCAGCGTGAACGGTCCGTCCAGTTGCACTAGCGTAGCTTGCTGCACGGTCAGCGGAACGGCCGGAATGATGCGCTGGCGCGCCTTGCGCGCCTCGCGCGCACCGGTGACGG
>CAYXWW010000219.1:247-5795 GCA_964468905.1 uncultured Rhodoferax sp.
CACGATGAAGACGGGGTGGTCGCGGCCGACGGAGCGCATCGCGCGCACCGGTGATGGTGTCCCGCGCTTCTATCTCCCACAAAATTGCCTCAGAGCGTATTTGCGCCAGCTGCGCAGGGGCAGTCACCATCCACGCCACTTCACGGGCATCCCCCGCAGGAATGTCTACGGTCTGGGGTTTGAGTTCCAGCAGTGTGGCGCGCGGTGTTACCTCCACCTTCATTGCCTGCTTAGTCGTGTTGCGCAGGGTGAGCTGGGCGCGGAACTGATCGTCTTCCCGCACCAATGGCGGCAAGCCGCTGATGATTTGCAGGTCTTGCGTGGCGCGGATGCTGGTGCTGCCGGTGCCAAACATTCCGGTGGATGCATCGGCCACGGCCACAATCTTGAAGGTGGTCAGCGCATCGTTCAATGGCACCACCACCACGGCTTGGCCGTTCGCGTCTAGCTTGAGGCCGAGCTCGCCGAGCAGCAGGGTTTCCAGCAGCTCCCTCGCGCCGATCTTGCCCCCGCCGCCACCGGCGGGCAAGGCCTTGCGGCCATAGTGCCTGCGGCCAATGATTTCCATTTGCGCGGTAGAAGTCTCCACACCCCAGGAGCGGCGTTGCAACATGGCGTCGAGCAGGTTCCAGCTATTGTTGGGCATCAGCTCCAACAGGGCTTGGTCTACAGCGGCCAGTGCCACTTCAGCGTTCGCAGCGGGTTGTCCATTGGGTAGTTTGACGGTGATGGTGACCTTGGCCTGGCTGCGCACGGCGTAGCTCTCTCTGTCGGTCTTCACGCTCACGTCCAATTGGTGCGCTTTGGTACCCACACGGATTTCAGCCACACCCAGGCGGAAGGCGGGCTTGCTCAGGTCCACCATCGCAGTGGGTGCCACGTATTCGCGGCCCTCGTACCAGAACGATGTCCACCATTCACGCGGCGCTTTGTAGCCCCAGGTGAAGAAGCTGTACCACGGCACCTCGCGCAGACGGCCGCGCAGGGCCAGCACGCTGACGTATACGTTGGGTCCCCAGCCGTCTTTGATCTTCAAACTGATAGTGGGGTCTTGGCCGTTGAGCTGCACCACTTCAGTCTCCACAATGCCTTCGCGCTCCACCGCCACCAGCGCGGTGGCAAAGCGGAACGGCATGCGCACCTGGAATTTGGCGGTCTCACCCGGTTGGTAGCTCTTTTTCTCAGGCAACAGGTCGATGCGGTCATGGTTCTCACCACCAAACCACAGCTCACCCTGTTTGGTCACAAACACCGATGAAGCTGCCTGAATGCTGTTGCCCGCACTGTCTTTGGCAGTGACGACAAGCTCCACCTCACCCGCCTCATTGAGCGCGGTTTCGCACAGCAGCAGGCCACGCGAGTCGCTCTTGCCGCCGCAGACTTTGCCCAGTTCTTTGACAGTTGTGGTGTTGTCATAGGTGTAGAAACCACCCACCATGCGCTTGCGTGTGGTGGTGGTGATCCGGGCCGTGGCTTTCACCTCCAGCGCCACATCGGTTTGCGGTTTGCCAGACAGGTCCAAGGCGAGCGCCTGGAACTTGATCTTTTGGCTACTGGACACCCAGCCCTCGGTTTTGATACCCGCCACCACACCGGCGGGCCACAGGGTTTGTGTGCTGCGGATGGTTTGCACTTCGCCATTGGGGTCGGAGTAGGTGGCTTCCAGCAGCAGGTCTTGCGGCTGGCGGCTGGTGGGCACTTTGTCGATACTGACTTTGCCCGCGCCGTTCTTGTCGAGTGTCAGCGGCAGCTTGTCGGCAATCACTTTGGCATCGGTTGATGCGTCGGCTTCTTCTTCGCCACTGGGGCGGTTGTCTTGGGTGCCGCGTGGGGCTTGGAAGTTGAATTCAGAGAAGTCTGCATAGTTCAAGGCCTTGCCACGCACCAGTGCGGATACGCGTACCGGCAAGTTGACTGCGCCGCCACCAGACACATAGTTGATCTGTACGTCCACCGGCACGGCCTTGACATTGACCAAGGCCTTCTTCTCAGTGGGCGCAACGCGGCCCTCTAGCACCGGCAGGCGGAATTCTTCTACGCGGAATTGCCCAGTGCTGAAGCTGCGGTCATTGCCACGGTTGGTGCCATCACCGCGCAGTTCCACCTCATACACGCCAAGTTTGGCTGCGGGCGGGATGGAGAAGGTGCTCTCTGCACTCTGGCCACCGGTTGCCGTTTTTCGCCAGACAAGAGCTTGCGTATATTGCTGGCCGCTGCCTACATGGGTTACCACCAGCGTGCCGGGTTGCGTGTTGGTCAGGCCAAAGCCCTGGCTGGTCTCGGTGCGCAGAATGTGCTTCATCGACACGGTTTCACCAGCGCGCAGCAGCGTGCGGTCAAAAATGGTGTGGGCACGCTCATCGGGCCGCACCTCGCGGCTGGTGGGCAGGTTAAAGCGCCAGGGCTCAATGCCGCGGTTCCAGTCGCTCCAGGTGAATGCCATGTCGTCGACCATGCCCTTTCCGTCACCTGTCGGCTGCGGTGCGCGAGCGCTGACAAAGTAGGCGGCGCTGTAGTTGTCGTCACCGCTGCAGACAGGGGCCTGTGGCGAGATGCCAGTGAGCGTGGCAATGCCTTGCGCATTGGTCTTGCCGCTGCCCACAGTGCGGCCTCTGCAGTCCGATACCTGCACCTGCGCATTGGCCACCGGAGTGCCCTTGTCCAGTGTGGTCACCCAGGCCAGTGCGTTCTCGCGGCCCAGCTTGAAGTGCACGCCCAGGTTGGTCACCAGAGCCGAGCTGCGGACCACCATGCTGCGCTTGTCACCGTGGCGCTCGTCCAGCAGTGACGCGCCCAAATTTTGCGAAGTAATCTCCACCACATGAAAGCCTGCGGCAAGGGGAATGCCCACCACTTCAAAAGGCCGAGGGTCGTTGTTCACAGGCTTGGGAAGGTCCAGTGTTTTGACATTGGGCTGGCCCTTCAGCAACGACACCATGCGCGACTGCACCATATTCTGGTCATAGGTGTCGACCGATTTGGGCAGCGGCCCTTTAACGTCCTTTGCAGCTACGCGGCGCGACACATTAAAGCTGTCATAGCGCTGCACTTTCAGGAACCACTTGATGATGTCGGCATCACTCTCGGGCCTGAAGGTGGTGACCGTGCTGGTGTCCTTGGCGGCAGCAACGTTGCGCAACGTGACTGGCAACATGGCCACGCCATCGGGCTCTGCAAAGCGCTCCACAATGCCAAACGGAGCAGCGGCAAATTTGGCCAGTGGCGGCATGGCAGCGGTTGCTACTTTGAGCGGAAAGCTATCGGCATTGCGCAGGGCGCGGCCGGATGCATCTTTGAAGCCTTTGGGTAACTCCAAGGTAAAGCTGGTTTGCTCGGCAAACGGGGCGTTAAAGGAAATGCCATTCACCACGCGGTCGCCATCTTGGGAAATGATGTTGTCGTCGGGCGTAGGCTTGATGGTGTCTTTGTTCGACTTGAGCCGAATGCCATCCAAAAACTTTGCTGGCACCGGCGCGTTAAAACTCAACTGCATGGCGCGCAGCGGAACGCAGGCGCTCTGTGCGTTTTCGCGTTCGCAGCTAAAGGTGGCCGCAAAGGGTTCGCGCACGCGGAAGTCAAATCGTTTCTCCACCGAGTTGGCCACGCCCTGCGCGTTGCCAGAGGCGGGTGGTGTGCTTACACCCTTGCCAAAGACCAACTGCACTTTCGCCGATGCGCTGAGCTGGCGGTTGCAAGCCAGCGTGACCACGCTAAGCGGGTCTTTGGCGGCGGTAGATTCAAACCCACTCGCTTTCAACAGCGCGGCGCGGTCTTTGCCATCGATGAGCCGTACGGCCACCCGTTCACCCAGTCCCTCCACAGAACACCACACGTTTGCTTGCACACTGGTCAAGGTGGCGGGGCCGTTGAGCAAGAGCGTGAAATACTGTTCTTCGTCGATACGGCTGCCGTTGTAGGGCGCGGTGTTTTGTACAAACGGCCCGCCGGTATTGAATTTGTAGCTACTGGTACCCGTTAGCTCCGCACCTTTGGCAGACTTGAAACCACTGCGCACTTGCAAGCTGCAGGTCACGCCGGGTGGCAGGTCGTTTTCAAACTCATAAGCCCAACTACGGTCCGTCACCCAGCGGCCAGAACCCTTGGTTACCTGCGCATCGCTGCAACTCAGGGTTAGCGGAGCCTCGGCCTTGGGGTCGCCAAAGTTGACAGCACTGTCATCAAACTTGGCCACCACCTGCCGCACCCGGGCCACTTCGCCCTGCGGCGAGACGCTGACAATCTGGAACGCCTGCGCGTGCAGCGTGGCCGCTGCCAAAAGTGCCGCGCATAGTTTGCGAAGGGGGTGGCCCATGGAATCTCCTTTTTTGAGAATCCGTGAGGGTAGCTGATTTGGGTTGTAAGTAGATGTAAAAGCAATCGGTTGAGTCGTTGCTTTTGGCTGCTGGTCCCCACGCGCCCCAGCCATGGCGCCCGGCAGGTTGAGCGCATTAGCGCGGCGAAATAGAAGTGGCTTATTGGCCTGTAGCCCCCACAGAATAAGCGCTAATAGCTACCAAAGAGATAGCACTCAAGGCATCAAATCAGCCACCCCATCCCAAGCCTCTGGCGCCAAACGCCCTTCATAGCGCGCAACCACTTTGCCCTGCGCGTTAACCAGCAAGGTGAGGGGCAACTTGGGCGGCAGGGGTCTGCTTTCATCTTGCCGCAGGGCGAACAGGGTTTTGGGTGGCATTTTGGTTTTGTTCAAGATGCCTTCGTATGCCAGCCAGTCGCTTGCCTTGGGGTCTACGTTGACGGTGACCAGTGCAAACGGTTTGTCGCGCCAGCCCGCTAGGTTGGCGCGCAGCTCGGGCAGGCTGTCGCGGCAGACCGGGCACGATGTGGACCAGAAGAACACGATAGTTACTTTGCCCTGCAGCGCGTTCACGGCAAATCGCTCGCCGCCGGTGTTGTGCGCGTCTAGCTGGAGGGATTGGTTTGGCAGGGCAAGCGCCCCATTGGCCACTGCAGGCGATTGGGCATGGGCAGCGCCGGTGCTGATGAGTACGCTGCAGAACAGAAGGGTGGTCAAAAGTTTCACTGTGGATTCCCGCGATCAATGGAGTGGGCTTGAGTATGCCCTACCGCATTGGTCGGGCCGGTGGTGGGTGTCTTACAGCGTTTTACGTCGACGAATGCCGATGTAGCGCTATCCCGTACAATTTTGTACCGTTCTTGTTTGTGACTGATCGCGATACCAATCATGCAAATATCCCCCGTAGTCTCACAACCCAAACCCGACCCACATGTGCCGGGTATTGACAAGTCGCAAGGGCTGGACACCAACAAAGCGGTGGTAGTACCCTTCACGCTCATTCGGGAAAACCTCCAGCGCAATACCTTCGGCCCCACTGCGCAGCAAATTCCGTTCGAAGACCTCAAAGCCGCCGTCAACCGCCAAGGCTTTGCGATGAACGCAACCGAAGCCAAAAGCACCGGCCTACCCGACGCCACCCAACCCACCACTGTGGCCCGCTTCGAACAAATATCCCAAGAAGCCGGACGCAGCGCCATGGACAGAGACCTGCGCAAGCTTGCCACCACCATC
>CAYXWW010000220.1:0-5788 GCA_964468905.1 uncultured Rhodoferax sp.
GAGTGGCAGCTCTTGCTGACCGGTGTGGCGTGGACGCTATCGCTTACTACCATCTCCGTAGTGATCGGCACCCTGCTCGGTACAGCATGCGCCTGGGTGCGTGCGCGTGGCTTTGGTGCCAACCTGGCTCCCATGTGGTTGCAGGCAGCAGTGGGCGCATACGTGGAGCTGATCCGCAACACGCCCTTCATTGTTCAACTCTTCTTCATCTTCTTTGGCCTGCCTGCCGCGGGTGTCAAGATTTCTGCCGAAGCGGCCTCCATCATCGCCATGGTGATCAATTTGGGGGCCTACTCTGCCGAGATCATCCGCGCTGGACTAGAGGCCACGCCCAAGGGCCAAATAGAAGCTGCACAAAGCCTGGCGCTCAACCGCAGCCAGACCTTTGTACGAGTGGTGCTGCCACCGGCCTTGAAGAAGGTATGGCCAAGCCTGGTCAGCCAGATCATCATCGTGATGCTGGGCTCGTCCGTCTGCGGGCAGATTTCAACCAAGGAGCTGAGCTACTCCGCCGACCTGATCCAGAGCAACAACTTCCGTTCGTTCGAAGCCTTTATCGTGGTGGGCAGCATCTACTTGTTGCTCTCCATAGCTGCGCGGCAACTGCTCAACTGGGCAGGTGCTAAGTTCCTGTTTGGCAGGAGGTAAGCCATGGTCGACTTCTCACTCTGGGACATCATCCGCAACCTGTTGCTGGCTGGTCGCTGGACCATAGGCCTGTCGCTCATCGCCTTCATTGGTGGTAGCACGGTGGGCCTGCTTTTGCTGATGCTGCGCCTGACCAAGCTGCCCGCTGTTGAACCTATCGTCGCCGCCTATGTACAGCTCTTTCAAGGCGTGCCGCTCTTGGTACAGCTGTTCTTAGCCTACTACGGGTTGGGGCTGTTTGGCATCAACACGTCGCCTTGGGTTGCTGCGGGCATGGGGCTTACGTTCTATACCAGCGCCTTCCTCACGGAGATATGGCGCGGCTGCGTGGCCGCCATACCGCGCGGCCAGTGGGAGGCATCGCAAAGCCTGGCGCTGAGCTTTTATGAGCAACTGCGCTACATCATTCTTCCGCAAGCCATCAAGATCGCAGTGCCACCCACGGTGGGTTTTCTGGTGCAGGTTATCAAAGGCACGGCACTGGCCTCGGTCATCGGCTTTATGGAACTCACCAAAGTGGGCAAGACGATTGCCAACGCTACTTACAGCCCGTTTTTGATTTTTAGCTGCGTTGCAGTGATGTATTTTGTGTTGTGTTTCCCGGTCAGCCTGTACGCCAAACACCTTGAGAGGAAGATCCATGCCCATCGTTGAAATTTCTGGCCTGCGCAAATCGTATGGTGCCAACGAAGTGCTCAAAGGTATTGACCTGCAGGTGCAACCCGGCGAAGTGATTGCCATCATTGGCAAAAGCGGATCGGGCAAGAGCACGCTGTTGCGCTGTATCAATGGGCTGGAAGAATTCCAGAGCGGCAGCTTGACGGTAGACGGCAAACCCCTGATGTACAAGAACGCGGCGGCCATGCGCGAACTGCGCCAGCATGTGGGCATGGTGTTCCAGAGCTTCAATTTGTTCCCACACCTCACGGTGGGCAAAAACATCATGCTGGCACCTGGCCTGGTCAAGAAAAAAGACGCTGCGGCCAATGAAGCGATGGCCCGCAAATTGTTGGAGCGCGTGGGTCTTGCAGAAAAGTTTGATGCCTTTGGCGAACAGCTATCTGGCGGCCAGCAGCAACGCGTGGCAATAGCCCGCGCGCTGGCCATGGAGCCAGCGGTGTTGCTGTGCGATGAAATCACCAGCGCGTTGGACCCCGAACTGGTGGGCGAAGTGCTGCGCGTCGTAGAGAGCCTTGCTGATGAGGGCATGACGCTGCTCATGGTCACCCATGAGATGAGTTTTGCCCGCAAGGTGGCTGACCGCGTGATCTTCATGCACAAGGGACTGGTGCACGAGATCGGAGCACCCGCCGAGCTGTTTACCAACCCGCAAACGGCGGAATTGAAGCAGTTTTTGGGCTCGTTGCACGACTGACACTGGGGGTCGCTGCCAGCCCCCCCCACCGCGCGCCTTCATCGGATTGTTTAGGCAAGAAATTGGCCATCAGCCCTCGTAGAACAAGCGTAATCCGCTACTACTATGATAGCAAATTGAAAACACTTAGCCATCGAACAATGCAAATATATGACCACAAATAACACAGAGAATGCATAATGTGACCACATTTCAAGAAACACTCCTATGCAAGTCTCCATCCGTGAACTCAAAGCCAACCCTGCCCGCGCCATTGCGTTGATGCAGCAGGGCGAACGGGTACAAATCACCTCACACCGCACCGTGGTCGCCGAGTTGGTACGACCGCAAGCACCCTCAGAGCCCATAATCACCATGACCGACGAAGAGGCCATGCAGAAGCTATTGGCTTCGGGCTTGGTTGCCGAGCCTGCCACGCGCGCATTCAAACTGCCCAAAGCTGTCGTCTTCCCACCCTCCCCCGATGGCAAAACCATGAGCGATTTGGTCATTGAACTGCGTGGACCCAAGTGATCGTCTATTGCGACACTTCCGCATTGATGAAGTTGTTTGTCAATGAGCCGTCCAGCGATGCCGTCCGTAAAGTTTGCAAAGCTGCCAGCCACGTCGTAGTCAGTCAGATCGCATGGGTGGAAATGTGCGCGGCACTCGCACTCAAACAGCGCACAAGACAAATCGACGTAGAAACGGCGACCCGCGCCATTACCGAACTCAAGGACGAATGGAATCGCTACCAAAAGCTGGGGGTTGACCAAGAGTTGATTGCGCAGGCAGGCAACTTCGCAATGCAATTTGGCTTACGCGCGTACGACAGCTTGCAACTTGCAACCGCACGGGCGCTACACCAGCAACTGGGGCGCAACATGGCCTTGTGCTGTTTTGACAATCAGCTCAATGGGGCTGCGGGGAAGTTGGGGATACCGGTGCTAGACTGACACATCCCGACATTCAGCACGCTTCTTCTCAAAAAGTATTACTCGCAAAAGTGATAGGGGTGCTTGTCACTGAATCGGCCCAAATTCTCCATGACGGTCACGATGCAACTGTCCTTAGTGCCCCATTTTTAACTCCTCTGAATCCACGCCCAACCATTTGCACATAGCGAACAGGAATTCCAGAACGTCCGTATTGCTGTGGTGCCGCTTGCTCTTGTGCAACTCCGCATGCACCGAGCGGGCGCTGAGGTAGTGGGTTTTGGTACTCTTGTCGAACAACATGGTTCGGTGATAGACGCCCGCGAGCACTTTTTCACTGGGCCGTTTGTGCGTCCAACTCGGCAATACAGGCCAGCATCTGCGCCCGGCAGCGCTCCATCAGCGCGGGCATGTCATCCAGCGTTAGGCCCGTGGTGGGGATAGGCGGTAGCACGCGGATGCACAGCTTACCGCTGCGCCAGCGGTTCAGTCGCATGTCGCGCTTGTAGTTGCTTGCGCACAGCGGCACGATGGGCACCCCGGCGTTGATCGCCATCTGAAACGCACCTTTCTTGAATGGCAATAGCCCCTGCCCCAGATTGCGCGTACCTTCGGGAAACACCCAAATCGACGTATCCTGGTGCTGCATCACCTCGGTGGTCTTGCACATCGCCTGCTTGGCCTTCTCCGCGTTGCCGCGGTCGATCAGCACATTGCCCGCCAGCCAGTACACCTGCCCGAAAAACGGAATCCACTTCAGGCTTTGCTTGCCAATCGTCACCGTGCGCCGGGGCACCACACTGCCCAAAACGAACAGGTCGTAGTTGGACTGGTGGTTGACCACTATCACATACGGGTTGGGCATCGCCATCATGTCATCCACTTCTAATTGGGTTTGCAAACCCAGGATGCGCAACGCGGGCAACGAGTAGACCCGGCCACACAGACGGCTGTTGTCGGGGCTACGGGGGCGTGCGATACCTAAAGCCAAGTTGATGCAACTGGCGATCAGAAAGTGGATGGCTAGGAGGATGTGGCGGAGGAAGTGAAGCATGGATTCAGAGCGCTAGACATTGCGCCTGTTTTCAAAATAGCTAGGAGTCTAATGTCAGCAAGTGCACCCATGTGCGCCCTCCCTTAGTCACGGAAATTGCGTTTATACGCACACGATCACTTTCAACGGATGCAATCTGTTGAGAAGTTGGCGCGCTGGCTTCCGCAGTGTGACACTTGTTGGCATTGGTAAATGACCGGTAACTGGACATATTCCTGACTACGGGAACGATCCTAACCTCTGAAGCCAAAACGCATGCTGCAGCGCAATTTCTTTCTCACTCAAGTGGAGAGGTCAGTATCACCCCATGTGACTCCCGGGGAAAGCGCCCATGTCAACGCATGACGTCGTTCGTGAATAGCGCCACCGTCGCGGACAGGGTGAAACCCTTGGGGAACGGTATCCGCTCCCTGCTGCGCACTCCGAACGGCATTGTGTGCGCAATAGAACAAATCTTCTTGCTGTGCAACTTCTGCTGTCGAACGGGCGCTTAGCGTTTCTAGGAATTCGGCGGTCGTTGCGTCCAAGCTCGGCAAGAACTCCAAAATTAGGGAGTCAGTAATGCTATTTGAAAGTTGGCCTTCGAAAAAAGGCGGGGCGGGATCGAAGCCGAGAATCCATGCGAGAGCCCACATGTTTTCCAAACGCCAGCCAATTGACCCACCGTGTACTTCGTTCGCTTCGTCGCGTGTCAAACTGAGAATTGAATTCTCTTTGACCGTCAGATGATCATGTAGATTATTGCGGTCAATGAAACTCGCGAGACGATTAGTCTCAGCCACGTCCTCGGGGGAGGATGCCCATAAAAAGAGTGCGTTC
Source organism: uncultured Rhodoferax sp. (assembly GCA_964468905.1). Taxonomy (GTDB): domain Bacteria; phylum Pseudomonadota; class Gammaproteobacteria; order Burkholderiales; family Burkholderiaceae_C; genus Allorhodoferax. The sequence continues at coordinate 4,811 of CAYXWW010000220.1, forward strand.
AAGGCCAATAGGCGGGCAGCAATTTCTCCTATCGGTCGCAGCACATCTTTCTGTTCATCTGTGCGGTACAGTGGTAGCCAGCGGGTGCAGAGAAAACCACGTTGCGCAAGTAGGCAGTAATTGTGTTCTCGCATCGTCACCCGCTCAGGATCTACTCCCTCTGTTGGCCTCATGTGCCGGTACTCATTTGGGTCAATTTGACGGACCGCTTGCGCGGTGGTGTCCTGACGGTACTCATCGTCGTCGGCCATCGGGCCCACCACATAGCTCATGTCTGGCAGCATGACACTGTCCGCCACAAACATGAACCCATTGAACCGCTCAATAAGACTCACCAAGGACGCGAATATGAGGGAGTCCGTGGACACTGGGTGTGGCAAGACAACACCAAAGCAATTCTTTGTTGAACTGATCAAGGCTTGCGCCTTGGCCCGTGCAGCCCCGCTGTTGGGCAGTTGCGCGACATAGCCAGCAAACCCGCGCAAGTGCTGACTCAAATTCTCGTGTCCAAGGTTCAGGCGGACTGTGTCGTCACCCACCTTGTATTCGAACCAAGTCGCGGACCTGAAAATACCAGCATCCGATTTCCCCTCTGGAAAGACTTTTGCAAGTGGTAGCTTGACTACGGGAAAATAGAGCGCGCAGGCATTAATCATTCTGTAGAAGCGGCTTCACTGGCAAGCGAAGGGCTTAGTAGTTAAGATGTTTGAAATCGACACAATTATCGTAACCGACGTTGTGGGCCAATTGCGGGGGTTACAGACGTTCTCGCAATCGTCGCGATGAACGCCTGGTTTAGAATCCCCCGGTCAGGAGAGAGTTTCCCCCGCGGAAACCGCCGAAGGCGCAGGGCCGCTGATTGCAGCGGTCTGAACGCTCAGGCAAAAGGACTGACCAGCGTTGACTTTCTTCACCGAAAGTTGGCGCCTCCCCACTGGAGAGAGGCTGTGGCCCTGCACATGTTGCAGCGCGCGGCCC
>CAYXWW010000221.1:0-2335 GCA_964468905.1 uncultured Rhodoferax sp.
TCTCGTAACGCAGCACCTCGACGCCCCAGTGCAGCGCATCCTCGTCGATAGCTTGTACCACTTGGGCATTGATGATGTCGCGCTCTTCAAAGGTCTTGTCCAGTTCCAACTTGCCAATAACTGAGCGTAGCGAGGTTTGTGCCAATTGGGATATGGCCACCACGTAGTTACTGGAGCCATAACTGGCCCGCATGGCGTCGGTCACCTGGAAATACAAAATTCCATCTACCTGCAACTGCGTGTTGTCACGCGTAATGCAGACTTGGCTTGGTATATCCAAGGGAACTTCCTTGAGCAAGTGCTTGTACGCCACACGATCGATAAAGGGCATGAGAAACGTCAAGCCAGGTGTTAGCGTGCCGTTGTATTTGCCTAATCGTTCAACTACCCAAGCATGTTGTTGCGGAACGACTTTGACCGACTTGAAAACAAAGATCACCGCGATGACCAACAATACAAATCCATATTCCATCATGTTTCCTTCAAAAATAATTTAACAGAAGAACGCCAGGTTCAGCAGGGGATCACAGTTTTCTGACGATCAACCGGCTGCCAATCACCTCAACAATCTGGTGTGGCCCAGTGGCTGTCGGTCCGCTCGAGGCGCAAGCCACTGTCCAATGCGCGCCCCGGTATTTGACAGTGCCAGTGCCATCCGCATTCCAAGCGTCAACTTGCACGGTTTCTCCAATGTCTAGGTTTACATCGCGGTTGGAATTCGCCGGTAGGCTCGAGGGCTGCTTTTTTTTGTATTGACGCCATCCAAGCACCGTGCCCGCAGCCACAACCGCAGCAACCACAACTTGCACAGTAAAACTCCCTCCCATATGGGCTGAGATGGCCGCCGCAGCCAACCCCACCCCTAACATCAACAGGTAAAACGTTCCGGTCATTAGCTCGATACCGACTGCAGTACCCGCGAGCACCCACCAAAGAGTGGAATCGGCCATAGCATCCTTGTGTATGTGTTGCGATCACCACATTTTGAGGCAAAAGGCTGATCACGCAAGTCCATGGACACAATAAGTCCTTACACTTCGCGCCTGTTTTTCCAATTTCTTTCACTTGTGGCTGGAGCCTCCCATGAAATTTCGCTTTCCCATCGTCATCATTGATGAGGATTTCCGCTCTGAGAACACCTCGGGGCTGGGGATTCGCGCTTTGGCGCAAGCCATTGAGACGGAAGGCTTTGAGGTCTTGGGTGTCACCAGTTATGGTGATTTGAGCCAATTTGCCCAGCAACAAAGCCGCGCCAGCGCATTTATTTTGTCGATTGACGACGAAGAATTTACGCCCGGCCCAGATTTGGACCCTGCAGTGCTCAATCTTCGCCACTTCATCGAAGAGGTGCGTCGCAAGAATCTGGATGTACCGATTTATGTCTATGGTGAGACCAAAACCTCGCGACACATACCCAACGACATCCTGCGCGAGTTACACGGCTTTATCCACATGTTTGAGGACACGCCTGAGTTTGTGGCCCGCCACATACTGCGAGAGGCAAAGAGTTATTTAGAAGGCGTGCAGCCACCGTTCTTCAAGGCCCTGTTGGACTATGCCGAAGACGGTTCCTACTCTTGGCATTGCCCGGGACATTCCGGTGGCGTAGCATTTCTGAAAAGCCCTGTTGGGCAAATGTTCCATCAATTCTTTGGCGAAAACATGCTACGCGCGGACGTATGCAATGCGGTTGAAGAACTAGGGCAGTTACTGGACCATGATGGTCCGGTAGGCGCCTCAGAGCGCAACGCGGCACGTATTTTTAACGCCGACCATTGTTTCTTTGTTACCAATGGCACCAGTACCAGCAACAAGATGGTCTGGCACCACACAGTAGCTCCAGGCGATGTAGTGGTGGTGGACCGCAACTGCCACAAGTCCATCCTGCACGCCATCATCATGACGGGCTCCATCCCCGTATTCTTGAAGCCTACACGCAACCATTTCGGCATCATTGGACCGATTCCGAAAGAAGAGTTTGAGCAGGCATCGATTCAGCGAAAAATTGCGGCAAATCCGCTGCTAAAAGGCGTAGACGCGATGGCGGTGAAGCCACGCGTGTTGACGATCACCCAGTCCACGTATGACGGTGTGTTGTACAACACCGAGACCATCAAGAAGATGCTGGACGGATATGTCGAGAATCTGCACTTTGACGAAGCCTGGTTGCCGCATGCGGCCTTCCACCCCTTCTATGGCTCATATCACGCAATGGGCAAACGTCGCGTGCGCCCCAAGCACGCCATGGTGTACGCCACACACTCGATCCACAAGCTGTTGGCCGGCATCAGCCAGGCCAGTCAGGTATTGGTTCAGGATTCTCAAACTGTCAAGC
>CAYXWW010000221.1:2345-5778 GCA_964468905.1 uncultured Rhodoferax sp.
CAGCACCAGCCCGCAGTACAGCATCATTGCCAGTTGCTATGTGGCTGCCGCGATGATGGAGCCTCCAGGTGGCACCGCTCTCGTGGAGGAAAGTATTGCCGAGGCGCTGGACTTTCGCCGCGCCATGCGCAAGGTGGACGAGGAATACGGCAAAGACTGGTGGTTCAAGGTATGGGGGCCGGACAAGTTGGCTGAGGAAGGCATCGGAAGCTCTGACGACTGGATCATCAAGGGCGAATCCAAGAATGCCAAGGCGGGCGTTAACTGGCATGGCTTCGGCAAGATGGCCACCGGCTTCAATATGCTTGATCCCATTAAATCCACCGTCGTGACACCGGGCATGGATTTGAACGGCAAATTTGCCAAGACTGGCATCCCGGCCAGTATCGTGACCAAATTCCTGGCTGAGCATGGTGTGGTGGTTGAAAAAACCGGGCTGTACAGCTTCTTCATCATGTTCACGATCGGCATCACCAAGGGCCGTTGGAACAGTATGTTGACAGCCTTGCAGCAGTTCAAGGACGACTACGACAAGAATCAACCCATGTGGCGCATCCTGCCCGAGTTTTGCCAGAAGTACCCCAAGTATGAGCAAATGGGATTGGCCGATTTATGCCAGTTTGTCCACGCGTTGTACGCCAAGTACGACATCGCGCGCCTGACCACGGACATGTATCTCAGCGACCTGACCCCTGCGATGAAACCTAGCGATGCCTACGCACACATCGCGTTGCGCAAGACGGAGCGGGTCGAGATCGACAAACTGGAAGGCCGCATTACCGTGGGGCTGGTCACACCCTATCCACCAGGAATTCCCTTGTTGATCCCCGGAGAAGTGTTCAACAAAAAAATTGTGGACTATCTCAAGTTCTCACGTGAGTTCAACACCAAGTGCCCAGGATTTGAAACCGATATCCATGGTCTGGTGGAAGAGCGTGGAGACGACGGTGTAGTGCACTACTATGCGGATTGCGTGAAGTAAGCCAATCTTCAAACAAAAAAATAGCGCCCGTGAGGCGCTATTTTTTTGATAGCTGGCCACGCATATTCTGCGAGGGCTAGCGGCACATTTTGCTTACGGTGTTTCCAGAACAGTCACCGCAGACTGGCTGACGCCGCAATCCACATAAGTAATTTGACCTGTCATGCCCGACGCCAGGTCGCTGAGCAAGAACGCTGCCACATTGCCCACTTCGTCAATTGTCACGTTACGCCGCAAAGGTGCAGCGTTGGCAGAGATTGCCAACAGTCTTCCGAAGTCTTTGATTCCGCTTGCCGCCAATGTCTTGATGGCACCAGCACTCAAGCCGTTGACCCGCATACCGCGAGGGCCAATGGCCTCCGCGAGGTAGCGAACAGACGACTCCAGTGATGCTTTTGCCAACCCCATGGTGTTGTAGCTGGGAACGACGCGTACTCCACCCAAATATGACAGGGTCAGCAGGGAGGCGCTGTCATTCAGATAGGGCAGGGCAGCCTTGGCCATGGCCGGGAAGCTGTAGGCGCTGATGTCGTGCGCAATGCGGAAGTTTTCCCGCGTCAATCCGTCCAAAAAGTTTCCAGCAATTGCTTCGCGGGGGGCAAAGCCGATGCTGTGCACAAAACCGTCAAATTTAGGCCAGTGGGTCGCCAAATCTGCAAACAATTTGTCTATTTGAGCGTCGTCTGCTACGTCGCAGTCAAAAATCAGTTTGGAGTTGAAATCGGCGGCAAACTCCGTAATGCGTTCTTTAAAGCGCTCCCCAACATAACTAAAAGCCAATTCGGCTCCCTGGTCATGGCAGGCTTTGGCTATGCCGTACGCAATGGAGCGGTTTGACAAAACACCGGTGATTAACAATTTTTTACCTGCTAGAAATCCCATTTCGTCCTCATGTGTATTGCGTGTCTCAACACAGAATTGTCGCACGATATTCAATAACTCCTTACGAATCAAGGCACTTAGCACGTTTTTGCAGTACAATTACGGCTCACGACCAAACGGGCGGGTAATTACCGCCCGTTTTTTTTGGGCGATTGTTTTTGATCAGGCGCATTTGAAGTGGCATTGCAGGACATTGTTGAGCAAACCGTAAGCGGGCTGGGGTATGACTTGGTAGAGATCGAGCGCTCTGCCGGCGGCCTGTTGCGTATCACCATTGATTTGCCTTGGATACAGCCGGTGGCTGGTGTTGCGGCACCTGAGCAGTTCATCAATGTTGAGGACTGCGAAAAAGTAAATCGCCAGTTGCAATTTGCGCTGGAAGTGGATGGCATTGAGTACAAGCGGCTGGAGATTTCCTCGCCGGGTATCGACAGGCCTCTGCGCCATGCACAGGATTACGAGCGTTTTGTTGGTCATGTGATTGACATTACCTTGAAGGCCCCTATGGGGGCAGCGGCGGCCGGGCAAGTGCATGCCAACCGCAAAAAATTCAGGGGTACGCTGGAAAAAATAGTGGCTGCCGATGGGTCAGCTGGCTGGCAAATTGTCTGGAGCGATGTGCCACCTGTTAAGCCGGGCCAAAAGGTTAGCAAGAAGCGTGTGGCGCCACCGCTGCAAGCATTAGGTTTTACGTTGGATGAGCTGCGCGAGTCACGGCTGGCGCCCTTGGTTAACTTTAAAGGTCGCGGTGCGGCTGGTGGTGCCGATGGGATTGATGGTGAGGCGGCTTAGGTGGTTGAGATGTCGGTACTTTGAGCTTTAAAGTATTTGCATCCGAAGTTTTGAAATTTTGTATTGGTTAAATCGAGTGTTCAGGAGAGTCATGGCATGAATCGCGAACTGTTGATGCTGGTAGAAGCAATTTCACGTGAAAAGAACGTGGAGCGTGACGTGGTGTTGGGGGCTGTCGAGGCCGCCCTAGCCCAGGCGACCAAGAAGCTGTATCCCGGTGATGTGGATATTCGCGTCGCCTTGGACCGTGACAGTGGAAATTATGAGACATTCCGCCGCTGGCATGTCGTCCCCGATGAAGCGGGTCTGCAATTGCCGGATCAAGAGATTTTGCTGTTTGAAGCCAAGGAGCAAATTCCTGATATTGAGGTGGACGAGCACATTGAAGAAGCAGTGCCCTCCGTGCCAATTGGCCGCATTGGCGCCATGGCCGCCAAGCAAGTTATCTTGCAAAAAATTCGCGATGCTGAGCGGGAAATGTTGCTCAACGATTTCATGTCGCGTGGCGAAAAGATCTTTGTCGGCACGGTCAAGCGCATGGACAAGGGTGATCTGATTGTCGAGAGTGGACGTGTTGAAGGCCGCCTGCGTCGCGGCGAGATGATCCCCAAGGAAAATCTACGTACCGGTGACCGTGTGCGCGCCATGATCATGGAGGTGGACTTGACATTGCGTGGGGCGCCCATCGTTCTGTCGCGTTCTGCACCTGAGTTCATGATTGAATTGTTCCGACAGGAAGTTCCAGAAATTGAGCAAGGCCTGCTGGAGATTAAATCG
>CAYXWW010000222.1:0-3283 GCA_964468905.1 uncultured Rhodoferax sp.
TAGCGCTAACTAAAGATGGGCTGAATTACATCAAATTGCAGTCGCCGAGGGAAGGTGTTTTACAAATGTTACTAATTTCAATGGGGTGCAATGCCGTGCTCGCAAGCAATAGATGATGGGCGGTATGTGCAGGAGATGTCTCGCTCCTTTAGGTACTATTGCGTTCATCGGCTTGGCAAGTTTTTGAATTGTGCTGGGGCACCACTCGCGACACGGGCTTCAGAAGCGTCGTCATCTCGCTGGGTAGCCCTTGGTACGCAGATCTGCCGGCCATTTTTTAATAGGCAGCACGAAATCAGTCGAAAGCTCGCTTTGGGTGCAAAACAAGGGCTGCTCTCCCAATTCGTCAAAACTGAGTTTCTTGGCCACATGGAGTATGGCGATAGACTTTGCCAAGTTGCGGTTAAGTACCCGCGTCCTCCCTCACGCTCCCCCTATTTGCCATCAAAATTCCCTGCCCCACCATCCAGTGCCTGACCAGCACTGGATCATGCAAGGTCCGCAGTGCCATATAAGCTTCCTCAGCTTGCGGGTACCGGCGGCGCATGAAGTTGAGCCACTGCTTGAGGCGACCCGCTTGTTGGCGCACTTCCAGTCTTGCACATACCAGCAACCAGAATGCACCAACCAATGGTTTGATTTCATCCCAAGTCACCACCGGATAGCCCTCTGCCGTTTGTATCGATTGGCCAGGACCCATCACGGCATCAGTTTGCGCATCCGCATAACGCACTGCCAGTGCGAGACCGGGGTCTACTACCATGCCGCGGCCCAACATGATGTTGGTACAGCCTGAGGCTTGGCGGCAGCGCAGCGCATCGTCCACGGTCCAAATCTCACCATTGGCGGCCACCGGTATTCGGACCGCCAAGCGAACATCATTGACGCGCTCCCAGTAGGCTGGCGGGCGATAGGCATCGGCCTTGGTGCGCGCATGCACCACCAGTTCGTCCGCGCCGCCGGCCTCCAGCGCTTGGGCGCACTCCACCGCGCGCGCGTCATCGTTAAAACCCAACCGCATCTTGGCTGATACGGGCATGTGTGCGGGCACCGCGCGTCGCACAGCGGCCACGATGCGCACCAACAGTTCCGGGTCATCCAGCAACGCCGCACCACCGCCATGGCGGTTGACCACTTTAGCGGGGCAGCCAAAGTTCAGGTCAATGCCATGGGGACCAAGTGCTGCCAGCCGTGCTGCGTTTTCGGCAACGCACACAGGGTCAGAGCCCAAGAGTTGCGCGCGAACGGGCACACCAGAAGGTGTGCAACCACCGTTGGCCAGCTCAGGGATGATGCGCAGGTACACGTGGTCGGGCAACAGCGTGTGGGTGATGCGGATGAACTCTGACACGCAGCGGTCCACCCCACCCACACGGGTCAGGATGTCGCGCAAAATGGCGTCAAGCAGCCCTTCCATGGGGGCGAGGTAGATACGCGCAGACACAATAAATGCGGAAGTCAGAATGTGGAATAGACCGGAAGCACACACCGCATTGTCTCCGCTGCGTGTGGCGGCAGTTGGCAGTGCTCGCCGCATGCGCTTGTTGTCGTAAGCAATTGTAATTTGCGACACTGCGCCCTTCCTAGGCTTGCAAGTATCTGATGTAATCCACTATCACTTTCAGATAGCGCAATCCCGCCTAGCGCCAGTGCGTCTTTAGTCATGAATTGACGCCCTTCCCGAAATGATCGCAGTGTGGTGTTGGAGTTTTTCAAGTATGAGGAGATTGAGGTGCGTATTTCTATTACAACCGTACGAGCGGCACTGTGCAGTCTAGGCTTGTTGGTATTGGCAGGTTGCGGTGGCGGAAATGCTTCCACAACCCCTGTTTCTGGCTCCACCCCCACTCCATTGGTCCCCACGACGACTGCCGCTGCAACTACGACATCGACCGCACCGATACTGACCACAACCCTTGCAGGTGCTGACACCTCTGCACCCAGCGCCCCCGGCACCCTGGCTGTCAGCGGCAGCACCAGTGACAGCATCTCATTTGGCTGGCAAGTCAGCACCGATGACAAGGGCGTAGTGGGCTACGAAATCTGGCGCAACGGCGTGCGGATTCAACTGACGCCTGCCACCCAAACCACCTTCAACGACATTGGGCTGGCTCCCAACACGAGCTACAGCTACACCGTGCGAGCCCTGGATGCAGCTGGCAACACCTCTGCCTTTAGCGTCGATCTGATTGTGCGCACACTGATTGCCAGTACCCCGGCAGACACCAGTGCACCCAGCACCCCAACTGGCCTGGCCGCAGGCGCAGTTACCGCCTCGACCCTGACTTTCTCATGGACCCCCAGCACCGACAATCAAGGCGTTGTGCGCTATGAGTTATATCGCGACGGCATCCTGGTCGCCAGCACCGCCCAAACCAGCTATGTTTTGACCGGATTGACGGCCAACACCCCGTATTCGCTGACTATCAAAGCATTTGATGCGGCGGGAAATGCCTCAGGCGCTAGCGCCACTTTGGGAATGACAACTGGGCCAGCACCTATAACACCAACACCCGACATCACTGCACCCACAGCGCCAACTGCCTTGGTAGTCACCCAGTCCACTTCCAGTTCACTCAACTTGGCCTGGACCGCCAGCACCGATAACTTCGGCGTAGTCGGCTACAGCGTGTTGCGCAACGGTGTAGCCATCGGCACCACCTCCACGCCGGGTTTCTTGTTCACTGGCCTGACTGCCTCTACTGCCTATAACCTTGCCGTCAAGGCGTTTGATGCCGCAGGCAATACCTCTGCTGCCAGTGCAGCCCTCACTGCCTCCACTGCCAGTGCGGCACCAGCGGCTGACACCACCGCCCCGAGCGCGCCGACCAGCCTGACGGTAAGCAACCCCACCAGCAGCAGCCTGACGCTGAGCTGGACCGCTAGTACTGACAACGTCGGTGTTGTGCGCTATGACGTGTACAGGGGCGGCGTTCTGGCTGGGGCGGTAACGGCTACTAGCTCCACACTCAGCGGCTTGAGCGCTTCAACCAGTTATGCGCTGACTGTCAAGGCGGTAGATGCGGCGGGCAATGTGTCGGCCTCCAGCGCTACGCTGAATGCCAGTACCACGGCAGTAGCTGGTGATACCTCTGCACCTAGCACTCCCGCAGGGCTGACCCTTGTCACCGCCTCCCAAACCAGCCTAGCCATACGCTGGACTGCGAGCACCGACAACGTGGGCGTGACGCGCTATGACGTGTACCGCGACGGCACTTTGGTCGGCAACTCCGGCAGTTCCACAACTGTCAGCTACACCTATGCCGGCCTGGCCGCAGGCACC
>CAYXWW010000222.1:3293-5763 GCA_964468905.1 uncultured Rhodoferax sp.
CCAGCTATAGCCTGACCGTCAAAGCCATTGATGCCACAGGCAATGTATCAGCAGCCAGTGCAGCACTGGTTACAGGTACATTGGCGGCGGTCGATACCACCCCGCCCATAGTGGGCACATCCAACGCCGAACCCATCACCCCCGCAGGTGCCACCCCGGCGTTTGCGCTGGGCAACGGCACCGTTTACCACGTAGCCACCACGGGCAATGACAGCAACCCCGGAACACTGACCCAGCCGTTTCGCACCATCAAAAAATACATGTCCATTGCCCAAGCAGGCGATACCGGGCAGGTGCATGCGGGTACGTACAAGGAAAGCACGGGGCAGCCCGGCGGCTGGTTTGGCGACACCATCGCCAGCATTGCGCCTATTCGCAGTGGTACAAGCAACAACCCCAGCACGCTGATGGCATATCCGGGTGACGCGGGCCTTGTCACGATTGACTCGGAAAACACCCGCACGGGGATCGGTGCCAATGGCACCAACTACTGGCAGATTTATGGCCTGCGGTTTATCAACAGTTTTGACGCGGCCATTACATCAAACGCGAATACCAAGCCAGATCTCAACACGCCACATACCGATGCCGAATTGACCCTGGGCTGGCGTATTGAAAACTGCCTGATTCGTGATGTCGTTGCTTCTTCTGGCGGCAACACGGCAGGCATTCAAATGTGGTGGAGTAAAGGCTGGATTGTGCGCAACAACCGGATTGCCAACATTGCGGGGTACAACGGTCGATATTCCGGTGCCATACTGGCCTATGGCACAGCACATTCATTGGTCGAGAACAACTACGTGGAAAACGCACGCTTCGGTGTCTATCTAAAGGACCACATACTCAAAAGCGCAACCCCGCGCGCCACGTATTTTGAATTTGAATTGCGCAACAACGTGTTCAACGTTGGCACGGCCGGGTTCATAAGCACTATCAAGGGTTCGCCCAATGTGGAATCGGGTAGCAACTACGTCCACCACAACATCATGTACGGGTTTACCGACGATTCCGGCAACGGAGCAACCAATGGGTCGCCCAGCGTTCCGGGTGCAACTTTCCGGTTTGACCACAACGTAGTCGATCAAACAGGAATAAGCCCCGGCACAGGCTTTGGCGTTTATGGGCATGAAGATGTGCGGTCACAGGGAAATATTTTCCTGACGCCGAGTGCCTACGACTTCAATGCAACGCGCAATAGCAGCAACCAAATTGTGGGCATATCCTTTCTTACCCACTCGGACTACAACCTGTTCTCCAATCCCGTCTTCTTGATGGATCATGTGTACGGCCCTACCTCCATTGCGCAGTTTTTCTCCTTGGCCGATTGGCAAGCAGCCCGCACCACTTCGGCACTGAGCCTGAAGGTGAACAACCCTGATGCACACAGCCAAGTAATCACCGCCGCCCAAACCTTTGTGAATGCCGCCGCACGCGACTACCGCTACAAAGCAGGCTCGCCCGCACTGAACCTGCTTGGCGCGGGCAACCATGCGGGGCCATACCAGACCGGCACCGAGATTATTGGCACGCTACCCAGCTATTCGGCGGGCTTGTAGAGCTCCCCGCCCTACGCCCTCAAATGGGGATCGGCCCTTTTGCTTGGTATCAAGCCGGCACTGGGGTGCGTATCAAATAATCAAACGCACTGAGCGCAGCCTTGGCGCCATCGCCCGCGGCGATGACGATTTGCTTGTACGGCACTGTGGTGCAATCGCCTGCAGCAAACACGCCGGGCAGATTGGTTTGGCCCTTGGCATCCACCACTATCTCGCCAAACTTGCTCAGTTCAACCGTACCTTTGAGCCACTCGGTGTTGGGGACCAGCCCAATCTGCACAAACACGCCCTCCAGTTCAACCAGGTGCTCTTCACCCGTTGCGCGATCCTTGTAACGAAGGCCGTTGACCTTTCCATCCGCTCCAGTAATTTCGGTGGTCTGTGCATTCGTGTGGATGGTCACGTTGGGCAAGCTCTTAAGCTTTTTGACCAACACGGCATCGGCCTTTAACTGATCAGCAAATTCCACCAAGGTGACATGGGCCACGATGCCAGCCAGATCAATGGCCGCCTCCACGCCTGAGTTACCGCCGCCAATCACTGCCGTACGCTTTCCTTTGTACAGGGGACCATCGCAATGCGGGCAGTAAGCCACACCCTTGTTTTTGTACTCCTGCTCGCCGGGCACGTTGACGTTGCGCCAGCGTGCGCCAGTGGACAAGATAACCGTCCTGGACAACAACGATCCGCCATTGGCCAATGTGACCTTGATCAAACCGCCTGGCTGTATGGCGGGCGAGATGTGCTCGGCCCGCTGCAGGTTCATGATGTCCACGTCATAGGCGCGGGCATGTGCCTCCAAGCCCATGGCGAATTTGGGCCCATCGGTCTCCAGCACCGAAATGTAGTTTTCAATCGCCATGGTGTCGTTCAACTGGCCGCCAAAGCGCTCAGCCGCCACACCCACGCGAATG
>CAYXWW010000223.1:0-5722 GCA_964468905.1 uncultured Rhodoferax sp.
ATTTCAGGCTTTTCGGATTTTCATCAACGCCGAGCTTGAAGAGCTGCAACAAGCGCTAGAGGCTTGTCTGCATGTGCTGGAGCCGGGCGGTCGACTGGCGGTGATCAGCTTTCACTCGCTGGAAGACCGCATCGTCAAGCAGTTCATTGCCAAGCACTCCAAAGATGAGTACGACCGCCGCGCGCCGTTTGCTGCGCCCAAGGTCATGAAGCTCAAGGCGCTGGATCGCATCAAGCCCAGCAAGGCTGAAGTCGACGGCAACCCGCGCTCACGCAGCGCCATCATGCGCGTGGCGCAGAGGACGGCCGCGTGATTCGGCTCAACCTGGTTCTGCTGGTCGCTGTCATGGCGAGCGCGCTGTATTTGGTCAGCGTGCAATATGACTCGCGCCGGCTGTTTACGGAGCTGGATAAAGCCAAGACAGAGTCGCATCGCCTGGAATTGGAGAATGAGCGGCTACAAGTGGAAAAGCGGGCGCAAACGACGCCTGCTCGCATTGAACGCTTGGCCCGTGAAAAGTTGCAAATGCAGCAAGCCAAACCGGGCGTCACAACCTATGTGACCTACACCGAGCCACCCCGGCCAGAAGCCCCATGACGCGCGCCGCACCCTACACATCCAGCCCATTGCTAGCCAGCCGCACGCCGGTTTGGCGCAGCAAATTGGTCGTGGGTGCCATTGCGTTGGCATTCTTTGGCTTGGCTGCGCGAGCAGCCTACATCCAGGTTGTGGCAAATGATTTCTTCCAGCACCAGGGTCAAGTTCGCTTCGCGCGTACGTTGGATTTGCCTGCGAACCGTGGCCGCATCCTTGATCGCAACGGCCTGATCTTGGCTTCTAGCGTGCCCTCGCCGAGCATCTGGGCGATCCCGGAAGATGTGGATATCGACAAGGCCCAATTGCAACAACTTGCCAAGTTGCTGGAGATGCCAGTTGCAGAGCTGACCAAAAAATTTGCCGACGAAGACAAAACATTTGTCTGGATCAAGCGCCAGGTCGACGAGCCAGTGGCCAAGCAAATTGCTGCCATGAATATCAAAGGCCTGTACCAGCGCAAAGAGTACAAGCGCCAATACCCGGAGGGCGAGTCCGCAGTACATGTGGTTGGCTTCACCAACGTGGAAGACAACGGGCAAGAAGGCGTCGAACTCACCTTCAACAAGGAGTTGGGCGGCCGTAACGGCTCCCGCCGTGTGATCAAGGACCGGTTGGGCCAGGTGGTGGAAGACGTGGGCAACCAGATTCCGCCCGTTGATGGCAAAGATTTGCAACTGAGCATCGACAGCAAAGTGCAGTTCTTTGCATACCAAAAATTGCGCGAAGCCGTGCTGGAGCACAAGGCTAAAGCTGGAAGCGTCGTGGTATTGGATGCCAATACCGGTGAAGTGTTGGCGCTCACCAACTTTCCGAGCTACAGCCCCGACAAACGCCGCAACCTGACTGGCGAGCAATTACGCAACCGCGCGTTGACCGATACGTTCGAACCCGGCTCCGTGATGAAGCCTTTTACGATTGGACTGGGGCTGGAGACCGGACGCGTAACGCCACAAACCACCATTGATACGTCCCCAGGGCGTATTTCCATTACTGGTTCCACCATTTCAGACTCGCACCCCAATGGCCTATTGACCGTTGAAGGCGTGATCCAAAAATCCAGCAACGTGGGCACCACCAAAATCGCCATGCAAATGCAACCCCATGAGATGTGGGATCTGTTTACAGCGGCGGGATTCGGGCAAAAGCCGCAAATCAGTTTCCCCGGCGCTGTGTCCGGCAAATTGCGTCCTTACAAAACATGGCGACCCATTGAGCAGGCCACCATGTCTTATGGGTATGGGCTGTCTGCGTCGCTGTTCCAGATGGCGCGCTCCTACACCGTGTTCTCACACGATCGCCAAATCATTCCCGCCACACTGACCAAGACCTCAGAGCCAGCCATCGGTGTGCAGGTGCTGTCTGCACGCACTGCAACGCAGGTGCGCAAGATGTTGCAAATGGCCGCAGGACCCGGCGGCACAGGGCAAAAGGCGCAGACCATTGGCTACTCGGTTGGTGGCAAATCGGGCACCGCATACAAGCAGATTGGCAAGGGCTACGGCACCGACAAGAACCGCAAATACCGAGGTTGGTTTGTCGGCATGGCACCCATCGACAACCCGCGCATCGTGGTGGCGGTCATGATTGACGAGCCCACCAATGGCAAATATTTTGGTGGCGATGTTGCTGCGCCGGTATTTGCCGAAACCGTGCAACAGACGCTGCGTATCTTGGGTGTTCAGCCCGATCTGGCCGTGCGCCCACAAATTGTGGCTGAAGCGGCGCAGGAGAGCTTTTGATGTCAAAACTCACTGTGCAACAACTCCACACCACACACCAGGCTGCGCAGTGGCTGCGCGAGCAAGTGACCGGCACCCTGCGTGCCGATAGTCGCCAATTGGTTGCGGGCGATGGATTCATTGCCTGGCCCGGTGCGGCAGTCGATGCGCGTCAATTTGTAGCCAATGCATTGAAGGCCGGGGCTGGTGCGTGCCTCATAGAGCACGACGGTGCCTCCAAGTTTGATTTCGACGACGCACGGGTTGCCAGCATGAGTGGTCTCAAGGCGGCGACAGGTGTGATTGCAGCCGAATTCTTCGGCGCACCCTCTGCCGACTTGGCACTTGTCGCAATCACCGGAACCAATGGCAAAACCTCGACCGCGTGGTGGCTCGCGCAAGCGCTGTCTGCGCTGCCGGGCGAAGCGGCCCTGCCGTGCGGCCTGATTGGAACCTTGGGTGTTGGCCGCCCACCCGCATGCGATGCCGAGCAGGACGCCCAAGGATGTGGTGGCATCGTTTCGACTGGTTTGACGACACCCGACCCTGTGCTGCTCCAGCGCACCTTGCGCCAGTTTGTGGACGATGGATTGAAAGCCTGCGCGATGGAGGCATCGTCCATCGGCATCGAAGAACACCGCATGGACGGCACCCGCGTGCAAGTGGCCGTCTTCACCAATTTGACGCAAGACCATCTCGACTACCACGGCAGCATGGAGGCCTATGCACAGGCTAAACGCAAACTCTTCTCGTGGCCGGGTCTGCAGTGTGCGGTGGTCAATGTAGATGACGGGCATGGGCTTGCGCTGGCTGACGCTCTGGCGCCTTCTGACCTGGATGTCTGGACCGTATCGTGCCAGCGCGCCGCTCGGCTGCAGGCGCGCCACATCAAGTACGAAGCGGCTGGGATGCGTTTTGAAGTTGTTGAAGGCAGTGCCGTGCACGCTTTGCAGACCCGATTGATCGGCACGTACAACGTTGCCAATCTGATGGGCGTGCTCGCGGCCATGCGTGGCTTGGGCGTTCCGTTGGATATGGCAGTGCAAGCCTGCAGCCGTTTGCATCCCGTGCCGGGTCGTATGGAATGCCTGGGCGAGCCCGGCGAGCCGTTGGTCGTGGTCGACTATGCCCACACGCCTGACGCGCTGGGTCATGCACTGGCGGCATTGCGCCCCCTCACCGCACAACGTGGTGGCCGCTTGTGGTGTGTATTTGGCTGTGGCGGCGATCGTGATACCTCCAAGCGCCCTCTGATGGGTGCCATTGCGTGCCAGAAGGCCGATCAGGTGGTCGTTACCAGCGATAACCCCCGCAGCGAAAAAGCAGAGTCCATCATTGCGCACATTTTGTTGGGCCTGACGAACAGCAAGACGGTTGATGTGCAGACCAATCGTGCATTGGCCATTGCCGATACCGTTGCCCGTGCGGCTGCCCACGATGTCATTTTGATTGCCGGCAAGGGCCACGAAGCAACCCAGGAAATAGGCGGATTCAAGCACTTCTTCTCAGACCGCGCACATGCCCAGCAGGCGCTGCGTGCGCGCCAGCACGCTGCGCTGGAGGCTCGCACATGAGCATGGCAATCCACCCGATGATGACCGTGAGCCAAGCGGCACAGTGGTTGCCCGCATCGCGCCTGCAGGGCGACGGCGCTGCGTCCGTTCTGCGCGTGCACACCGATACCCGTACCATCGCCCCGGGCGACTTGTTTGTAGCACTCAAGGGCGAGCGATACGATGCCAATGCGTTCTTGCTGGAAGCCCAGCAGCGCGGTGCCGTGGCGGCCATCTGCCACCCTGGTGCAGACCGAACTGGATTGACGCATATGGCGTTGATTGAAGTGGCAGACACCCGGTTGGCGCTGGGTGCGTTGGCACATGCCTGGCGGCAGCAGTTCACTTTGCCGGTGATCGCGGTGACAGGCAGCAATGGCAAGACAACGGTCACCCAGATGTTGGCGTCCATTTTGGCTGCACACCGGCCCGATGGCGGGTCACTGGCCACGCGCGGAAATCTGAACAACGATATTGGTGTGCCCCAGACCCTGTTGCGGCTGCGCAGCGAACACCAGATTGCCGTCATCGAATTGGGTATGAACCATCCGGGCGAAATCGCCACCCTGGCAGCCATGGTGCAACCCACGGTGGCAATCGTCAACAACGCGCAGCGCGAACATCTGGAGTTCATGCACACCGTGCGGGCGGTTGCACTCGAGAACGGATCGGTGATCACGGCTGTTGGTTTGCATGGGGCTGTGGTGTTTCCGCGCGACGACGCGTTCACCAGTGTATGGGAAACCCTGGCCGGCCACCGCCGCGCCATCACATTTGCAATGGACGGCCTGGCGGCCGACAACGCGCTGGGTTGTGTGCATGCGCAATGGGTTGCCGGTGCATGGCAGGTGCATGCGCGGGGCATGGGGCATGAACTGCGCTTCCGCTTGGCAATTGCCGGTCGGCACAATGTTAAAAATTCCTTGGCCGCTGCAGCAGCGGCACTTGCGGCCGGTGTCACTGCAGACGCTGTGGTCCAGGGGCTTGAGGCCTTTGAGCCCGTCAAAGGGCGGTCCAAGGCCATGCTGCTGGCGGTTCAGGGGCGCGAGGTAACCCTGGTGGATGACACCTATAACGCCAACCCGGATTCGGTGCGTGCAGCGATTGATGTGCTGGCCGATCTGCCCGGGCCCCGTTTGCTGGTGTTGGGGGACATGGGCGAGGTGGGTCATCAAGGGCCGCACTTCCATGCTGAGGCGGGCCGCTACGCGCAGGCAAAAGGCATTGAGCATTTGCTGACCGTTGGCGAACTGGCGCAGGTGGCTGCCAACAACTTTGCAGGGGCATTGCACTTCAATGCACACCAGGGCCTTATCGACACGCTGCTGGACACATTGCCCCGCTTGCACAGCGTGCTGGTCAAGGGGTCACGCTTCATGCGCATGGAGCAAGTGGTAGATGCCATGCGCGTCATGGCCGTGCACACCACCGACCAACCGGAGCAACACCATGTGCACTAAAAAATTAACGGGAGTGACCCCATGTTGTTGAGTTTGGCCCAATGGCTGCAAACCCTGTCGCCAGAGTTTGGCTTTTTCCGGGTCTTCCAGTACCTGACCTTCCGCGCCGTGATGGCCGCGCTGACCGCCTTGCTGATTGGCTTGGCGGCGGGGCCCTATGTCATCACGCGGCTGCGCGAACTCAAAATCGGCCAGCCGATTCGCGGCTATGGCATGGAAACGCATCTGGCCAAGAGTGGTACGCCCACCATGGGCGGCGTGCTGATCCTGTTGGCCATTGCGACGTCGACACTTCTCTGGATGGACTTGAGCAACCGGTTTGTCTGGATCGTGCTCTTGGTCACACTGGCCTTTGGTGCCATCGGTTGGGTGGACGACTGGCGCAAGGTGGTGC
>CAYXWW010000224.1:0-5704 GCA_964468905.1 uncultured Rhodoferax sp.
GCGCTTGTCAGCCACAACGATATTGAAAAATGGGCGTGCTTTTGCACCGCCGCGTGCGAGTCGAATGACGACCATGATTTATCCTTTGGGTGGCCGAAACTGCTTTCGACCTATATATTCAAAGTTCGATTCAAAGTTGAGACACGCAACTGACCACCCGGCCAGTGACACTTTGAGTAGCTCTCCATTATAACCTGTTGTAAAAACCATGACCACTATTCGTCCAAGTAGCGATTTTGATATTGCTGCAATTACCACGATTTACGGACACCACGTACTCCATGGCACCGGAACCTTTGAGACGACACCCCCGAGTGAAAGCGACATGGCACAACGGCGCGCAGATGTGCTTGCCAAGGGCTTGCCCTACCTGGTTTTGGAGGAAGCAGGCGTCGTCGTTGGATTTGCATACTGCCAATGGTTCAAACCCAGACCCGCCTATCGGTATTCCGCCGAAGACTCTATCTATCTGGCCCCAACCGCGCAAGGCAAGGGTTTGGGACGATTGTTATTGATCGAGCTCATCGCGCAAGCTGAACGCGCCGGCATCCGCAAACTGATTGCCGTGATTGGCAACTCTGCCAATCACGGATCGATTGGTGTGCATAAATCCTGCGGATTTAGTCCCGTTGGCGTACTGTCCCATTGCGGCTGGAAATTTGACCGCTGGCTCGACGTCGTGTTGATGGATCGGGCAATTGGACATGGCAGCGCAATTGCTCCGGCACAATCGCAGCCATGAAAAACAAAACCATTGCAGCATGGCTGGCATTTGTCGGGGGCCCGTTTGGGTTGCACCGCTTCTATGTATTCGGCCGCACCAATGTGCTGGCTTGGTTGCTACCCATTCCCTCGTTGCTCGGGCTTTACGGCGTATACAGAGCCCGCACGCTGGGACTTGAAGACGCTTGGAGTTGGGTACTGATCCCTTTGTTGGGGTTCACCATTGCGGCATGCACAATCAATGCATTGGTCTACGGACTGATGCCTGCCGAAAAGTGGAATGCCCGCTTTAACCCAACAGCCGCAGAGGATGCGCCTGCGGGTCAAAGCAATTGGCTGACCATTGGCGCTCTCGTCAGTTCACTCCTGGTCGGCACGACCATTCTGATGGCGAGTCTGGCTTTTAGCTTCCAGCACTATTTTGAGTACCAGGTCGAAGAAGCTAAACGCATTTCACAACCCAACCTGAAATAGACCCCATGCGCCCACGAACAGTGGGTGCTGTGACAAGGTATTTCAGCGTGCCCTAAAAGATCTGCAAGCTGACCCAATATGCAACCGCAGCAACAAAACCGCTGGCCGGAATCGTAAAGACCCAAGCCCACACAATATTACCCGCCACGCCCCAACGCACGCCACTGGCACGCTGGGTAGAGCCCACACCCACAATTGCGCCGGTGATGGTGTGCGTGGTTGACACCGGAATTCCAAGGGCAGTAGCCAAGAACAAGGTAATCGCGCCGCCAGTCTCCGCACAAAACCCGCCTACGGGTTTGAGCTTGGTAATCCGCTGGCCCATGGTCTTGACGATGCGCCAGCCACCAAACATAGTGCCGGCACCGATTGCGGCATAACAGGACAAAATAACCCAATTGGGGGGTGATGCAGCACCGGCGGCGGTGTAGCCGGTTGCAATCAGAAGCATCCAGATAATGCCAATGGTCTTTTGCGCGTCATTGCCACCATGGCCCAGGCTATACGCGCCCGCAGACACCAATTGCAAGCGCCGAAACCATTTATCAACTTTCGACGGTCTGCTGCGTCGGAAAATCCAGGCCACAGCAACCATCATCAACGAGCCCAGAACAAAACCCAAGACCGGCGACACGAAGATGAATACAACCGTTTTGAGGATTCCTGCTGAAATCAACGCATTGGCGCCCGATTTGGCGATCACGGCCCCCACAATACCCCCGATCAACGCATGCGATGAGCTACTGGGGATGCCATAGTACCAAGTGATGATGTTCCAGCTAATGGCACCCAAGAGAGCACCAAAGACGACATGGGTATCGACAATGCCGGGCTGCACAATGCCCTTGCCTACCGTAGCAGCCACACTGAGATGGAAGACAAAAATGGCAATTACATTGAAAAATGCAGCAAAAAGAATCGCCTGACCTGGCTTCAACACACCGGTAGAAACCACGGTCGCAATCGAATTGGCTGCATCGTGGAAGCCATTCATAAAATCAAACGCCAGCGCCAATACCACCAGCAAAACAACTACCCAAAGGGCCGTTTGTACGGTTTCCATCGTCGTATCCGCTCGCGGTTCAAGAATTCTCGAGGACGATGCCCTCAATGACGTTGGCAACGTCTTCGCATTTGTCAGTAATAGTTTCCAGCAATTCGTAGATTGCCTTGAGCTTGATCACTTCGCGCACATCAGGCTCTTCGCGGAAAAGCTTGCTCATGGCCGTTCGCATGACACGGTCTGCATCGGACTCCAAGCGATCAATTTCTTCACACGTTTTCAAAGCTGCCTCAGCAGTGGCTGGCTCCGCAATATGGCCCAAGAGCTTGACAGCGTCACGCAGGCGTTCACAGCACTTCACACTCAAATCCGTAAGGCGGGTTATCTCTTCTGTCATGTGGCGCACGTCATAGAGTGCCATCGTCTCTGCTGAGTCTTGAATCAGATCTGCCACGTCATCCATCGTGTTGATCAGCGAATGAATTTGCTCACGGTCAATTGGGGTAATAAACGTGATGTGAATGGCCTTATTGCACTCGTGCGTAACCCGGTCTGCGGCTCGTTCGGCATTGTCGACTTCCTGGTTGTACTTTGCCCGCAAGTCCAGATCCGCATAGTTCGCTACTAGGTGTGAAAAAGCGTGCGCCGCCTCAACAATACGATCAGCATGCTCGTTGAACATCTCAAAAAAGTTACCTTCGCGTGGTAGAAGCTTTCCAAACAGCATTGCAATTCCTTTTCCCTGCCTGCAGGATCATGACAAATTTGTGACACGGGAGTTTAACCGCCCAGTGTCGACGATCGACCCGTTTCAGAAGCGGGTTTCCCCCTAGGCGTAAACGCACGCTGCGTGCTGGTTAGGCTCTTTGTGCAGCCATCAGCAACACGCCGCAGATCACGGTGTTCTATAAATGAAATAGACAGCACCAACCATGCAAAGCCCAGCCCATACATAGTCGAGCTTAAAAGGCTCCTTCAGAAACACCATGGCAAAGGGCACGAAGACGGACAGTGTGATGACCTCTTGCATGATCTTGAGCTGTGCCACGGTGAATCCTGCTTGCTGGAAACCTATGCGGTTACCGGGAACCTGCAACAGGTATTCAAACAGCGCAATACCCCAACTGGCCAGCGCAGCAAAGTACCACGGGGCGGTTGCCATGTTTTTCAGATGTCCGTACCACGCGAAGGTCATGAACACGTTGCTGGCGATCAACAACAGAACCGTTTGTAGGGATAGGGGGATGGCGTTGAGAAATTGCATGGTGCTCATTATCTCGACATGTCATCCTTGTCCTGATGCGAGCAAGTGCAGTTGTTGCAACAAAAAAAAGCCCCGCAACTTGCGCCGCGAGGCTTTCAGATCAAACGGCTAAGGAAGTAGCTTGTGCCACCTCCCGATCCTTCACCGTGTCAGAGAAACAAATACGAAATTTGAGAAGGTTACGTTTACGCGCCCTTGGAAGCTGGCTCCAGCATTAGAAGTCGAGCCTTGCCTTCCACATGGCTCCATTTGTCGGCTTCTGCCATTGGAGCTTTGCGCTTGGTAATCGGGCGCCATTGTTGGGACATTTCGGCATTGATCTGAATGAAGTTCCGCTCCTGTTGTGGTATTTCGTCGTCTTGCAGGATGGCGTTTACCGGGCACTCCGCCACGCATAGTCCACAGTCTATGCAGTCCGCAGGGTCGATGACCATGAAGTTCGGGCCAATGCGAAAGCAGTCGGTCGGGCACACGTCAACGCAGTCGGTGTACACACATTGGATGCAGGATTCAGTGACGACAAAAGCCATGTGGTGACCTCCAGAAAAGGGCGATTAGCAATGACGGCTTGAATTAGCCGCCCTATGAAACCCAAGTCTAGGCAGATTCATTAAAGCTGTAAAACGGATACATTTCGTATTGTTAACCAAAAAAATAGGTAAATATAGTGAAACTTACACTCCGACAATTGCAGGTATTTCTGGCCGTTGCCCAGACTAAGAGCACTACTTCGGCTGTGAATGTCGTCTCGCTTTCGCAATCTGCAGTCAGTGCATCACTTAACGAGTTGGAGGCGATGTTGGGCGTTGGCTTGTTTGACCGTGTTGGCAAGCGGTTGGTGCTCAATGAGAACGGGCGCTTGCTGTTGCCGCAAGCCCGGCAGATGCTGGAGCTTGGCAATGTGATGGAAGGGCAGTTTTCGTCAACCGAAGCTTTCAGCGCACTGGAGCTGCGAATTGCTGCAAGCACCACCATAGGTATTTATTTGTTACCCCGTTTGCTCGCTGGATGCTTTACAGAGCACCAAGTTGCGATACTGCCTCAGGTCAAAGTTGCCAACACGGCGGAGGCTGTGGAAGCAGTGGCGAACAGCGACGCCGATCTGGGCTTTATTGAAGGTGCTTGCCATCACTCTGCTATGCACGTGGAGCCGTGGCTGCGCGATGAGCTGATTATTGTCTGCGCACCACATCACCCTTTGGCGCTCGCTGGCAATGACGGCAAGGTCAGCGTTAGATTGCTGCGTCAGGCGGGGTGGTTGTTGCGCGAACCGGGCTCGGGTACTCGCGAGGCAGTGGAACAAGCGCTAGTGCCACATGTGCACTGCTTGAACTCTGCTGGGCAGTTCAGCAACTCCGAGGCCATCAAACACGCCGCTGCTGCCGGTCTGGGCATTGCTTGCCTATCCCGCTGGGTGGTAGCCGATATGTTGGCTACCGCGCGGTTGGTAGAGGTTAAGACCACGTTGCCACGTATGTTCAGAAACTTTTATGTGGTCTATGGCAAACAAAGAACGCTATCGGCACGCTTGGAGAGCTTTCTAGAATTTTGCCGGCGCTGGCGTGGCTGAGTGCCGACGATTGAATTCCGCCTTGCACCAGATCCTGTCGCGGCAGGCCGGGGTTGGGCATTCTGCGCAGGTCACGGAGGAGGCCCTTTAGGGCCGGGGGACACGGAGCAGAATGCGCAACCCTGGCCTGCCGCAGGCGAAGTAGAGTAGCTATTCGGCCAAAAAGAAAAGCCCCGCAGCTTGCGCCACAGGGCTTTCAGATCAAACCAAAAGCGAAGCAGCTTACGCCACAACGCCATCCTTCACCGTATCGGCCATATCGGTGTAATCCTTCACCTGGTCAAAGTTCAGGTACTGGTAAATTTTGTCGCTGGCAGCGGTCAAGACGCCCATGTCGGCCATGTACTCGGCCTTCGTCGGGATGCGCCCCAGTTTGGAACAGATAGCCGCCAACTCGGCAGAACCCAGGTACACATTGCTGTTCTTGCCCAAGCGGTTCGGGAAGTTACGCGTGGAAGTGGAGAACACAGTGGCGCCCTCCTTTACCTGCGCCTGGTTGCCCATGCACAAGCTACAGCCCGGCATTTCCATGCGCGCGCCGGCAGAACCCAACACGCCGTAATGGCCTTCCTCGGTCAACTGCTTGGCATCCATCTTGGTAGGCGGTGCCATCCACAGTTTGACAGGAATATCGCGCTTGTTTTCCAACAGCTTGGAGGCTGCGCGGAAG
>CAYXWW010000225.1:0-5610 GCA_964468905.1 uncultured Rhodoferax sp.
TGGCCAACGCACCAGTCGCGGCCGCGCCAGGCGCCCCATCAGCAGCAGCAGCCCGACGGAGAGCGCGATGACCGCGGCCATCGCGGCCGATGCCAGCGTGCCGAGCATGCCTTTGCCTAGGAAAGCCCAGGTCGTCGACAGGGCGAAGAATTCCCATAGTCGAGGCTCAAGTTGCCCTGCAGAGTGGAACCGGAACACAACAGCTGCAGCCATCAGCAGTAACACGGCCCCTGCGACCGCACTCATCCACCGTGTAACGGTAGGGGTTTGGGGGCTTGGCGCGCCAAAAAGAATGGTTTCCAGAGAGCGGTTCATCGCAGTATCCGCACCTTCTGTTCCAGCTTGGCACCCCCCCAGGCGATCAGCAAACCGGTCGCCACGTACATCGCGGCGGCCACCATGAACGCGGCCATTCCGGCTGCGGAGTCGGTTGCGATCTTGGACACGAGCGCAGTGAGCTCCCGGTTGGGAAGCGGCACCTGCGACGCCAACGAGGTCGACAACATCAGCGCAATGAGCAACGAGGTCATCGGCTGCACCACAGCGCGCAGCGCCTGCGGCAATACCACCGCAGTGATGACCTGCAATGGAGGCATTCCCAAGCTGAGTGCGGCCTCCATTTGACCGCCGGCGACAGTATTGATGCCCGAGCGCAGGTAGTCCGCCGTGAACGCGGAGCAAACCAGTGCCAACGTGAGGATCACGGCAGGCTCATAGTCAATCAGGGCATTGAGATCGGGCAGCGCGAACACGATGAAGATCAGCAGCGCAACGCTGGGAATGTTGCGAAATGTCTCGACGTAAATGGTCAGAACGAAACGCAGCGGCGGTAGCGGCAACAGCCGAAGCACTGGCACAGCCATGCCCAGCAAGAAGCCGGGCACGAACGACACCACCGTGAGCTTCCATGTCTGAAAAAGGGCCTGCCCAAAGGCAGGCCCATAGTCGCCCAAGAGACTGGAGACACCGCCCATCGGTTACGGGAGAGCGGGCGGCGTTGGAACAGCGGTGCTGCCGGTGCGGTGTCCGATGGAAGTAGTCCACAGCTTGGCCCAGGTGCCATCAGCTTGAATCTTCTTCAGGAAGGCATTGACGAAGGCCACGCCATCTGATCCCTTGGGCAATCCCACACCATAGGGGTCCTGTGCGCCAAAGGGTGCGCCCGCCAGCTTTGCGTCGCCGGTACCGAGACTCAGGACGTTGAGCAGCAGCGTGTGGTCGGTCACGTAGGCGTCCACGCGTCCCTGGCGCAACCCGTCAAGGGCTTCCTGGTGCGTCTGAAACTCTTGCACGACAGCCTTGGGGGCGAACTGCGCCAGGATCGCAGGCCCCGTGGAGCCAGCCTGCGTGGCGACCTTCTTGCCGGCCAGATCGTTGTACGTCTGGATCGTGTTGTTGTTTGCCTTGATCAGTACACCCGCCTGCGAGGTGTAGTATGGCCCTGCGAACGCAATCTTCTCGGCACGCGCGGGGGTGATGGAGTAGGTTGCGAGCACCAGATCCACTTGGTCGTTGATGAGCACCTGTTCGCGTGTGGACGAATTCACCTGGGTGAACTGGTACTTGGCAACGTCACCCAGAATGTAGCGGGTGAGAAGTTGGGCCACACCTGCGTCGAAGCCGCGGAGCTTGCCGTCCTTCTCGTTGAGTAGCGAGAAAAGATTCGAGGTTTGGGTGCCACCTAGGCGTAGCGTACCGGCCTTCTTGACCTTGCTGGCCCAAGTGCTCGACGCGATGGTCGCAGCGTCGGCGACGGGGCCCTGAGCGACCAGCGCGTCAAACGCCGCTGTGTTGATGGGGGTGCCCTGTGCGAACAGCGGCGCACCGGTCACGACCGCCAATGCGACCACGGTGGATTTCAATATGGATTGGATCGACATGTATGCCCTTGAGGTGTGTTGAGTGGTCTGTAACGCAAAAGAATATATAGCAGTTGATACAGCAAGTTCGGAATATGCATACTACCGGACTACGCGATTCACCGTGATGCAAAGGCTGCAGCCAGTCTTCTGTTCCTGAAGGCCCCGCCGCCACCACGTCTACCCCGTACCAGACTGACCGGAAAGGCCCCGTGGCCCTGGTCTTGGGTGCTGAAGGTGCTGGCATGCGCCAGCTAACCGGCAAGACCTGTGATGCGTTGGTGAGCATTCCCATGCGCTGCGCCAGCGCACAGTTTAAGGAGACGACCGATGAATGCTATCAAATCAAGAGCTGCTTACGCACTGTTTACGAGGGCTACAGCCCTATTTCTTGTTGCATTTCTTGCAGCCTGCACCCAGGAGTAGCAAAACAAGATCAGCCGCGACTTCCAGAACTGGACCGGCACCAACGGCGTGTTGGAGGTCTACGCGACTAACTACGTGTTTTTTGAGAATCCGCGTTGAGGGTGTTGTAGGTTGTCGCGAAGCGATGACTGACACCTTAGGAATAGGTTCGCCTGGCTGGATACGACCCAAAGCGGGCGTAGGCCAGCGCGAAATCGGTGCCATAGAGCGGACATTGGCATCGAATAACGCGATGTCCAGAGCTTCAAATCGTGCGGCTAATCACTGTCGCATTTGACTTGGCAACACTGCGATGTATCCAACGGATGGCCGCAGTTTCAACTCTTCGATACGCGTCGGGTCAATGCTCCACTGTGCTGCGATAGCCATAGCGTCGCCTTCAGTGGGTATTGGACCGCGTTGTTGAGTGGCGACTTTCTTTGATGCTTCCTTGAGGGGCAAACCGGATGCCACTAAACGTTGCACCTCCGCCTCCCGTTTATCAGCCAACGAAAAAATCAAGGAAGTTGCCGCTTCAGGGGTCATATCCGAAAGATCTGGAAATTTAAGTTGCCTTTCTATAGAAGTTTGTGGACCCGCGTTTTCATATACCTCGCCATCTGCATAGCAGAAGCTTCTCTCAAGCTTGCCGCCTCGGGCGCGTGCCCACGCCTCAAACCCCACGACACGATAACTTCCATAAAACTGCGCTTCTGCAAAGCTGGCGGCCAGCGCACCGAACATTGCTTTGAAGCGAGTATTGATGTCCGCGGAACCACTTTGTGCGCGCGTGTCGGGATAGGGCAACGCAAGGCTGACAATCAAAACCCAACCTGCGGTCGGTGGAGAAATGAAAACGTACTGCTTTCCATCAGGCTTTTTGTTAAAAGCGTAAGCTGCCGCTAGACCACTTGCCCAATTGGCCGACTGCAAGCCAGTAAGCCCTAGTGTCTGTGCTACACGCTTGGGATCTTGGGTCTTTACTGCAAACCAACTCGTCTTAAAACCAAAGCCCTTAGGCAGGTCGGGAGTCGCGTCGATAGAGACGTCTGCAAGCGCTGTCGGCACTGATGATGCAATTGTCAATGCCACTAACGTGCCCCAGAATTTCTTCAACAACATATAAATCTCATCGTGAAAACTAGGTCGGTATCACACACTGTAGCGCGCAACTCGATACCAGAAACCTGCCGCTGAACGACAGCAGTTTATGGCCCAAATCAAACTCTCCCTTGCTCAGGGCTTAGGGCGCTACTTGGGTGACGAGGATGAATATCCGTCTAACTTTGAGCCGTATGCACCCCGAACCGCCCATACACTTCCGGAGTAGTGGGAGCGAACCAATTGCTCAATGTTGGCGGGCTTGCCACTCTTTGTGGGAAATGTCGCATCAAAGCGATTCTTCACTTCGCTAAAAAAAGCAGTGGGTAGCTCGGGAGCCATTGTTTCGGTACCAGGTGTTGCCGTGGTTCGCAAGTAGTCAGCTGCTGACGCAATGCTGATGCATTGGAGAAACATGTCGAAATTTCGCAGATCCTGTGCTTGCTTAAAGCAAGCGGTCGCGGTCTGAGCCGCTCGATTGCTTTCACCACGTTTCCACATACTTGCCACCATTCGAGCGGGCAAATTAATCACGATGTCGACAGAATTGTTGGCGTCGGTCGGGACGTTCTGGCTGTAGGCTAATTTTGATCCAGCTGAATCGAGAAACGTGTACTCGACATGCAGTGCTGGTGCCGTTGCGTTTGCCGAGCACTCAGTCTGCGTGTACTTGCTATCGCGCTGTCGTCGTTTTATGCAAGACCCTGTCGCCGCTCGCCGGACAACCGGCGAATTCCCCTGCTTAATTTCTAACCGCGTGATTGGTTGGACCCAGCTTTCTCCCTCGTTCCTGTAATCGTTTTCGTTTCCCACAAAGGCTATGAGATCTTTGTCACCAAACAGTATTTTTCGTACGCCATCAACATAATGCATATCCAGCAGCACATCACCACACGATGCCGTGCCGGGCGTCTTTTCAGACAATCTACTTTCACATGTTCCGGGACTTTGGAGATAGAAACGAAGCTCAGACGGGTTGATCTCTGTGAGTTTCTGTTGGTCTTGCGCAAATGTCAGCCATGGTGACGAGCTGACAGCAAAACAGACGATGAGTTTCAGCGTAGATGTGACTGTGCGATGCATAATTTTTGATGCTCCCTTTTCGTACGACGGGCTTGGTGCGTCCTACGAAAAGGACGTTCTCAAGCACTGCTTCGTCCTACTATATCAAGAGCAAAAAGAACGTTTGGAAGGTGCACTACGCGGGCCCGAGATTTCCCGGTACCCGTCATTCATGAAAGTCAGGAACTGGCCCGAACCGTTAGTCGCTCAACTTCGCCGCAGCCATATGTACCACTCAGTTGCACTGTGTAATGCTGATGCCCGCGCGCTCGCCACCAGATCGGTCTGGCACATACCAGCCGGTAAGACCAAGCGGGGTTTTTACCAGTAAAGTCGGGAGAGATTGGCCGCGACCTGGAGTGAGCGTGACGGAATCTGGTGCTATTCCAAGTACCGTAACTGCAGCGCCTGCTTGCAACGTGGCGACGACCGAGGCTGAGTTGTCAACGGTTGAGAAGAGTTTGATATCGCCAAAAACCTCCGCCTCGGAATTCAAATATGCAATTGCCTGTTTTGTCTCGACAAGACGCTTTCCGGCAAGCACAAACTGTCGCGTAGCAGAACCAAAACACACGGAGGTCGGAATATGATGAAGATATACATTCCCTTGGCCAGTGAACAAAAGTTCGGCGGATTCTGGAACCAATCCAAGATCAAATTTTCCTAACAGCGCGCCAGTCTTCAAGTCGGTGATTTCGAAGAAACCCGGGCCATGTACCGTATTTTCGATTCGATCCACGTACGCGTTGATCTTTGGAGCAATCGCAACGATGCCAATACGGCTTCTCTCCTCAAAATCTGGGACGTTCAGTCGAGGAACCGACGGGCCTTTGTATTGAGTGAAGAGCTCGCGCTCATATACAAAAACTTGAGGGGCAACGAGAGGGTATTCGGCAAAGGGGGACCGCAGCTTGACTGCGCCGACCTGCGCAAGTGAGGTTGCCGATCCGAGGAGGACGCACAAGAGGCAGCAGATTCGAAGTATCAAACTCATGTTGGGCCTAAATGGGGAAACTGAACGCAACTTCGACGCTTTGACCTCGCGTCAGACAGCACCGTCGATCAGCAGTATCGCCCATTCGAACTTGCCAATTCGGCATCTGAAAGCAGGCGTTGGTAGGCGTCTGCAACTGGCCCATTCTGGCACTTCACACTCCAATCGGCCGTCGGAATGAACCTTGAA
>CAYXWW010000226.1:0-5605 GCA_964468905.1 uncultured Rhodoferax sp.
CTCTTTGGTGTTGTTGGCTCCAAGCTGGGGCGGCATGATCAACGGCATCATGACCCTGTCGGGTGCATGGCACAAACTACGTGATGACCCGATCTTGCGCTTCCTCATCGTGTCCTTGTCATTCTATGGCATGTCCACGTTTGAAGGCCCCATGATGTCCATCAAAACGGTCAACGCCTTGAGCCATTACACCGACTGGACCGTGGGACACGTGCACTCCGGTGCGTTGGGTTGGGTGGGCTTGGTGACCATGGGCTCCATGTATTACCTGATTCCCAAATTGTTCGGTCAGAAGCAGATGTATAGCGTCAAGGCCATTGAGGTGCACTTTTGGACCGCGACCATTGGCATCGTGATCTACATTGCTGCCATGTGGATTGCCGGGGTCATGCAGGGCCTGATGTGGCGCGCCATCAACGCAGACGGAACGTTGACCTATACCTTTGTTGAATCGGTCAAGGCAACCTATCCGTTCTACGTGTTGCGCTTGCTCGGGGGCTTGCTCTACCTGGCGGGCATGCTCATCATGCTGTGGAATGTGCTCAAAACTGCAACCGCCGGTCGGGCGGTGAGTGTCAGCGTCCCAACCGCTATTGCGCACGCTTGAGAAGGATCAAACCATGTCTAACAACAACGCAAATTCGTCTTTCTCGCACGAAAAAATTGAGACCAATAACTTCTTGATGATCGTGCTCATCTTGTTGGTTCTGCTGGTCGGTGGTCTGGTGGAAATTGTTCCCTTGTTCTTCCAAAAATCCACCACCGAGCCCATCAAAGGCATCCAGCCCTACACGGCCTTGCAGTTGGCGGGCCGCGATATCTATACCCGCGAGGGCTGCTACAACTGCCATTCGCAAATGATTCGCCCCTTCCGTGCCGAGACACTGCGCTACGGCCACTATTCGGTGGCTGGTGAATCCGTGTATGACCACCCCTTCCAGTGGGGTAGCAAACGCACAGGTCCTGATTTGGCACGGGTTGGTGGCAAGTACAGCGATGACTGGCATCGCACCCACCTGGTCAATCCGCGCGATGTGGTGCCGGAGTCCAACATGCCCTCTTACCCATGGCTGGAAAAGACCATGGTTGATGCTGCCGTCATGCCCGCCCACATGAAGGCTCTGCGCTCGGTTGGTGTGCCCTACACCGATGAGCAAATTGCCAAGTCCGTAGAGGACGTCAAGGGCAAGACCGAACTGGACGCCACCATTGCCTATTTGCAGGTCTTGGGTCTGGCTCTTAAATAAGTGGGGAGGAAACCATCATGGAATTCGATATCAACACCCTCCGGTCCATTGCGACGGTTGTCAGTTTTTTGACCTTTCTCGGAATCTTCGGGTGGGCGTACTCGCGCCGCCGCACAAACGATTTTTCCGAAGCTGCCAATCTGCCGTTTGAGCAGGACTGAACCCAGACAAGGACTTGAAAAATGAGTGACTTTACAAACGACTTCTGGTCTATTTATGTGGCGGGCATCACGTTGGTGAGCATTCTTGCCTGCGTGCTGTTGTTGTGGTTCAGTGGCAAAGCCAAGGCCATGACTGCGAATGACAACACCACTGGGCATGTATGGGACGGCGATCTGCGTGAAATGAACAACCCGCTGCCGCGCTGGTGGGTGTGGTTGTTCGTGATCACCATTGTTTTCGCATTGGTCTACCTGGCCATGTACCCCGGTTTGGGCAGCTTTGGCGGCAAGCTGGGCTGGAGCCAAGCGGGCCAATACACCGCAGAAATGGAAAAGGGTGAGCGCGAAGTGGCGCCCTTGTACGCCAAATTTGCATCCATGAAGCCCGAAGACGTAGCCAAAGACCCGCAGGCCCATGCGATTGGTGAACGCCTTTTCATGAACAACTGTTCCCAGTGCCATGGGTCCGATGCGCGCGGTGCCAAGGGCATTCCGAATCTGACCGACGCTGACTGGCTGCATGGCGGCACGCCCGAGAAAATCACAGAAACCCTGATCCAGGGCCGCAACGGAAACATGCCGCCCATGGCCGCTGCCGTTGGCACTGGTGATGATGTGAAGAACGTCGCCAACTACGTGTTGAGCCTGTCTGGCAGCCCACACGATTCAGTGCGCGCCAATTTAGGCAAAGAAAAGTTCGCAGTTTGCAGTGGGTGCCATGGTATGGATGGCAAAGGCAATCAGGCCTTGGGAGCGCCCAACCTGACCGACAACATTTGGCTGCACGGTTATGGCGAGAACGCCATCATCGCCATGGTCAACAACGGCAAGGTCAACCAGATGCCGGCCCAGGCTGATCGGCTCAATGCCAACCAGATCCAGGTTTTGGCTGCATACGTTTGGGGTCTCTCCAATAGCGGGCCTGCCAAATAGGCTTTCACTGCAAGGGCCCACTCTTTTGGAAACCACAGAACCATCGCCGCGAAAAGTCATACCGATTGTTCCTTTTGAAAGCGGTGGGGCGATTGAGCCTCCTCCGGGTGCCGACGCGGAGATGGTTTCGCTTTACGAAGCACATCAAAAGATATATCCGCGTAGCGTGACAGGGCGGTTTTCGAACTGGCGCTGGGGCATGGTGTTTTTGACCCAACTGGTGTTCTATGGAATGCCGTGGATCGAGTGGGGCCAGCGCCAGGCGGTGTTGTTTGATCTGGGCGCGCGTCGCTTCTACATCTTTGGCTTGGTTCTTTACCCGCAGGACTTCATCTACCTGACGGGCATTCTCGTTATATCCGCGCTATCTTTGTTCTTGTTTACGGCGGTGGCGGGGCGTCTGTGGTGCGGTTATGCATGTCCGCAAACGGTCTATACCGAAATTTTTCTTTGGCTAGAGAAAAAGACCGAAGGCGACCGCAGTGCTCGTATGCGACGCGACGCCGGCCCCTGGAACCGGGACAAGATTCTGCGCAAATCGCTCAAGCATTTCTTGTGGGTTGCAGTAGCCCTGTGGACGGGCTTTACCTTTGTGGGCTACTTCACGCCCATCACTGAGTTGGCTTCCGAGTTTGTGCAGATGCAAATGGGGTCGTGGGAGATTTTCTGGTCCTTGTTCTATGGCTTTGCAACCTATGGCAACGCGGGCTTTATGCGGGAGCAGGTCTGCAAACACATGTGCCCGTATGCGCGCTTCCAAAGCGCCATGTTTGACAAAGACACACTGATCGTGACCTATGACGCCGAGCGTGGCGAACCGCGTGGTGCACGCTCTAAAAAGGCCGATCTCTCGACGTTAAAAGTCGGTGCGTGTGTTGACTGCAGTCTGTGTGTGCAGGTGTGCCCAACCGGTATTGATATTCGCAAAGGCCTTCAGTACGAGTGCATTGGCTGCGGTGCCTGTGCTGATGTGTGCGATACGGTGATGGACAAGATGGGCTACGCGCGCGGCCTGGTCAAATACTCCACCCAAAACGCCGTCAACCAGCATTGGACCCAATCGCAGACATTGCGGCATATATTGCGTCCACGTGTATTGATTTACACAGCCATTTTGGGTGCGGTGGTGCTGTCCATGGTGGTGAGCTTGGCGCTGCGCACACCGTTCAAAGTAGATGTGGTGCGGGACCGAGGTGTACTGGCACGCGTGGTGGAAGGGGGGCGCATTGAGAACGTCTACCGTCTCCAGATCATGAACGCTACCGAGCAAGTGCAACGGTTTTCGATATCGGTTGATGGATTGCCCGGACTCGTCATTGCGTCGGATGCTGACGTGCAGATCGACGCCACACAGTCGCGTTGGGTGGCGGTGCGCATACAGGCACCCTTTGAGGTGGCCTCTGCCGGCTCCCATTCCATTCATTTTTCGATACGCGGCCCGGCTACATTGGGCCAAGTCTCTGAGAAATCTGTTTTTATTGTTCCCCGTTAAGGAATGCTTATGACACCGTCGCCATCAACCGAAACCGTGCCAGCGGGACCCTGGTGGAAGCACGGCCATGTATGGCTGGTCATCTCGGGGCCGGCCATTGTTGTCGTTGCTTCGTTTGTGACCTTCTACCTTGCGGTCTCGGGTCAAGACCCTGTGGTGGATGAAGACTACTACCGCAAGGGAATCGAAATCAATAAAACCCTGGCGGACAACCCAGCCAGTTTGGCCCCAGCGACGCAGGCCAGAAACCATGCCGCCACGGGCGTGAAGATTTCGCGGTAGCACGCACCATGCTGCGCCAACGCTTGATGTGGATTCTGTGGCCTGCATTTTTGATGGCAGGCGTGTTGGAAATGCTGGTGTTCGCCATGGTGGATCCGCACGATCTGCATTGGTTTGGCGCGCCCATCGATTGGTCACGTCAGGCTATCTACACCATATGCTTCTTTGTCTTCTGGGGCATTGCAGCTGTGTCTAGCGGACTGACAACACTGTTGGCGATGTCGCCCTTTGAGGTGAACCAGTGCCCCTTGCCCGATACGGACCGTCCGGACGGCTGCCCCAAGCAGGGCCCTTGTTAGGCGTTGGGTCTGTCAATCGCAGGACTTGGAATTGACAATTTCCTTGAGCCGATCGGTATTGAGGATGCGAACGTGCCGTTGCTTGACCTCGATCATGCCCTCTTCAACAAACTTTGAAAACGTACGGCTCACCGTCTCCAGCTTCAGCCCCAGGTAGCTGCCAATCTCTTCGCGCGTCATGCGCAAAACCAGTTCGGATTGTGAGAATCCCCTGGCATGCAGGCGCTGCACCAGATTCAACAAAAATGCTGCCAAGCGTTCTTCAGCGCGCATGCTGCCCAGCAACAGCATCACCCCGTTCTCGCGAACAATCTCCCGGCTCATGATCTTGTGCACGTGGCGTTGCAGCGAATTGACCTCGCGTGAAAGTTCTTCAATGCGGTCAAAGGGCATCACGCAGACTTCGGCATCTTCCAAGGCCACGGCGTCGCAGGTATGGGTGTCGTTGACGATCCCATCCAGCCCGATCACTTCGCCTGCCATTTGAAAGCCGGTTACTTGGTCACGCCCGTCTTCAGATGCCACGCAGGTCTTAAAAAAACCGGTGCGGATGGCGTACAAGCTGGTGAACTTCTCACCATTGCGAAACAACGTCGCGCCGCGCTTAATTTTGCGGCGGCTGGCTACCACTTCATCCACGCGCTCCAGCTCGCTGGCGGTCAGGCCCATCGGCATGCACAACTCCCGCAGATTGCAGTTGGAGCACGCTACTTTGATGGCTTGCGCGGATGCGCCAATGGGCTTCGATTCAATCTTGATTCCGTGCAGGGCAGTTCCCTTGGGGCAGGTTGAAGTGGGAGTGGCGTGGTCTAGCATGAGGTATACCAGTAGTGGCTCTTTGACCAGTTTACCCAACTTCATGCGGCTTGATGCATATCAATTTTCACGCTCCTTGATGCAAATCAATTGCTGGGCCTATGAATTACGGCACAGTCAGCTGCGTATGTTTCGGAGTTTTCATGAATTTTGTTGTTGATGCGGTCACGGACGACCTGTTGCGGAAGTTTGATATCTCGGGCCCACGCTACACCTCGTACCCCACAGCGGACCGATTTGTAGAGGCATTCACTGCCGAAGACTATGCCCAGGCGTTGGCCCAGCGCCGCAGTGGTGTGGCTGCTAAATCACTGCCGTTGTCACTGTATGTGCACATACCGTTTTGCGAATCGCTGTGCTACTACTGTGCCTGCA
>CAYXWW010000227.1:0-5583 GCA_964468905.1 uncultured Rhodoferax sp.
ACTGACCCGCGACCTGATGGACGCGCGCAATGCTGCGGGCTTGCACACGCTGTACGAGGCGCAGCATGTGGCCGTGCACGACTTTGACGGCAAGCATCCGCGTGTCACCTACGAGAAGGACGGCCAGAAGTATGAGATCGCGTGTGATTTCATTGCCGGTTGCGATGGCTTTCACGGCGTGTGCCGTGCCAGCGCGCCACGCAATGCTATCAAGGAATTC
This sequence comes from uncultured Rhodoferax sp., assembly GCA_964468905.1. Classification (GTDB taxonomy): domain Bacteria; phylum Pseudomonadota; class Gammaproteobacteria; order Burkholderiales; family Burkholderiaceae_C; genus Allorhodoferax. The sequence goes on from CAYXWW010000227.1 coordinate 221, forward strand.
GAAAAGGTTTATCCGTTTGGTTGGTTGGGCCTGCTGTCGGAGACACCGCCAGTGCACGATGAACTCATCTACGTCAACAGTCCGCGCGGTTTTGCGCTGTGCTCGCAGCGCAGCAAGACGCGCAGCCGCTACTACTTGCAAGTTCCGCTGACCGACCGTGTCGAAGAATGGACCGATGCCGCGTTTTGGCAAGAGCTGAAGCTGCGCTTGGACGCCAAGGGTCGCGACCAACTCATCACTGGGCCATCGATCGAAAAAAGCATTGCGCCGTTGCGCAGCTTTATCACCGAGCCGCTGCGTTTTGGTCGTATGTTCCTGGCGGGTGACGCAGGCCACATTGTGCCGCCCACGGGGGCCAAGGGGCTCAACCTGGCGGCTACTGATGTGAAGTATTTGTCCGGTGCCATCATTGAGTTTTATCAGGACAAGACCGACGCCGGCATTGACGCATATTCCGAGAAATGCCTCAAGCGCATCTGGAAGGGCGAGCGCTTTTCGTGGTGGTTTACCCAACTGATGCACCGCTTCCCCGATGACGACAGCATCGTTGCGAAGTTCCAGCAAGCCGAGCTGGACTACTTGATCCACAGCGAGGCCGGCGCGCGCACCATTGCCGAAAATTATGTAGGCTTGCCGCTGGACTTTGGCAATTGACCAGCGAATCTCCTCGTGGCCTGTGTTGTTCCAAGGACTGTGGCGCCCATCGTCACCTGCGTTGGAACCGCGCTTTGTGTCGTTGCGTTAGCAGGTAGCCCATAAGGTCGTCAGCTTCCTTTCAGAAATGGTTATGATATATAACGAGAATGGACATCAACTACCAAGCTAAATGTGGGTAGATGGGGTGCGACATTTTGTGGTCTCAGTCCAAAGTCGGGTGCACGGTTGGGGGCTGGCAATTCGGCCAATGTTGTGTGCGGAACCACTCTTTCAGCGAATCGTTTACTCCATTGGAGGCCAATCATGTCACCGTCCATCAAAGCCGTCCTGTTGACCATCGCCTTAGCGGCCAGCGCTCCTCTACTGGCCGGCGATGCCGGGGTAACGGATAGCGAAATTCTTATCGGTGCGTCTGCTGTGTTGAGCGGCCCTTTAGGGCCGCAGACCCTCTCCTACACCACAGGGTCCAGCCTGTACTTTGACGCCGTCAACGCCGCTGGCGGCGTGCATGGGCGCAAAATCACATATAAGCTTATGGACGATGGCTTTGATGTAAAACGAACGGTGGACAACACCCGCAAGCTCGTACTGGAAGACAAAGTATTCCTGATTTACAACAGCACAGGTACCGCCAACACGGCAGCGGTGTTGCCACTGCTGGCTGAACACAAGACGATCAACTTTGGCCCGGTCACCGGGGCTGCGGCTTTCCGAGATTACTTCAATCGCTATTTGTTCAACGTTCGGGCCAGCTACGCCGCCGAGGCCCAGCGCATCGTGCAGCAACAGGCGCAGTTGGGCGTCAACAACGTGGCGGTGGTGTACCAGGATGACGGTCTGGGCAACGCACTGATGACCGAGGTGAAACGTGCAGCAGAAGCAAGCAAACTATCCATCTCTGCCTTTGTAAAATTTGACCCCAAACAGCCTGATTTTGCCGCTGCCGCAAGTGCTGTCGTGAGCGCGCAGCCACAAGCTGTAGTTTTGGGTTCAGCGGGTCAGAACTTCGCCGCTTTTGTCAAGGCACTACGCGCCACTAACGTGCGACCAACGGTTTATGGTTTCTCGGTGGTCAGTCCTGACATGTTGAATCGGGAGCTGGCTGGTGCCGCGCGTGGCATTGTGTTGGCCCAGATCATGCCTTCGGTGCGCAATGGTTCTGTGGCAGTGGTGCAAGAGTACGTTCGCTTGCTCAAGGCCCGTGACCCGCAGCGTACACCATCGGGTTCGCAGCTGGAGGGTTTTATCCATGCAAAACTGCTGGTCGAAGGATTGCGGCGTGGGGGGCGTAACCTCAACACGGAGAGTTTCATCAAGGGCCTTGAAACGGGTGGCGAGATTAGTTTTGGCAAGTTCGTGGCCCACTATTCACCGGGCTCGCACATCGGATCTTCCTATGTTGAGCTGGCGATTCTGGATGCTACGGGGCAGCTGCGTTACTGAAGCTGATAAGAAAATGGGTCGATAGCCCTCGTGGAATAAGCGCAAGTAGCTACTAAAACTGTAGCGTGTTGGTGACGTGATCGTAATCTGTCACGCGGCGGGCCGCATGCCACGACGCACCATAGTGCAAAATCCTGCAATGACTTCCGCAGAGACCAGCCCGCCCAACTTCACGCTCCACGACGAGCCCGGTCACCTGATTCGCCGTGCCCAGCAAATAGCGGTCTCCAAGTTCCATGAAGTCCATGGCCGCCATGTCACGCCCATTCAATATGCCATCTTGCGCACCTTGCACGAAACACCGGGCGTGGACCAGGTAACGCTGGCACAACTGATTGCACTGGACACATCCAGCACCGCTGACATTGCCAGCCGGCTGGAGGCAAAGGGCTGGATATTGCGCGAAGTATTGCCACGCCGCCAACGCAGCTTGAAGTTAACGCCTGAAGGTGCTGCGGTTCTGGCGGATATGCGCCCTGGCATTGAGCAGATGTACCTGGGTATGATGGACAGCCTTGACGTGCAGGAGCGGCGGGAGTTTATGCGTCTGCTGCGCAAATTTGTGCATTTGAGCGACCAGCGCAGCGAAGCCGAAGACGCCTAGAGCAGGGTTAACACGTAGATCAAGTGGCTGGTATCGCGGCAATTCATTCAGTACAATGAATGTCATTCAGTATACGGAATGAATAATTTCGTACCCGTTGCTGCGGGGTCTTTCGCAGCACCTATGCATCTTCACGAGGTCCGCATCATGTTTCTCAAAAACGCCTGGTATGTCGCAGCAACGCCCAATGAGATCGATGAAAAGCCCTTGGGTCGCACCATTTGCGGAGAGAACATCGCGTTTTACCGCGGCGACGAGCGCCGCGTCGCCGCGGTAGAAAACTTTTGCCCACACCGCGGTGCGCCGTTGTCGCTGGGCAAGGTGTGCAATGGCAAGCTGGTCTGTGGTTACCACGGCCTGGAGATGGGCTGTGACGGCAAGACCGTTTCCATGCCGGGCCAGCGTGTGCGGGGCTTTCCGGCGATCAAGAGCTTCCCGGTGGTCGAGCGCTACGGGTTCATTTGGGTCTGGCCAGGCGATGCGGCAGTGGCCAGTGCCGACACCATCCCACATCTTGCGTGGTACGACAACCCCGCGTGGGCCTATGGAGGCGGCTTGTTTCATATCCAGTGTGATTACCGGCTGATGATCGACAACCTGATGGACTTGACACACGAAACCTATGTGCATGCCAACAGCATTGGTCAAAAAGAGATTGACGAGGTGCCGTGCAAAACGACAGTGGAAGGCGACCAGGTCATCACCAGTCGATACATGCACAACATCATGGCACCGCCGTTTTGGAAAATGGCGCTGCGCGGCAACAACCTTGCCGATGATGTGCCAGTGGACCGGTGGCAGATTTGCCGCTTCACGCCACCCAGCAACGTGATGATCGAGGTTGGCGTGGCGCATGCCGGCAAGGGCGGATATGACGCTGCGCCTGAGCACAAGGCTTCCAGCGTGGTGGTGGACTTCATCACACCCGAGACCGAAACTTCCATCCACTATTTCTGGGGCATGGCGCGCCAGTTCAACCCAACAGACCAAGCGCTCACCGCCACGGTTCGCGAAGGCCAGGGCAAGATCTTCAGTGAAGACTTGGACATGCTGGAGTTGCAGCAAAAGAATCTATTGGCCCACCCGGGGCGCGCCTTGCTGATGCTCAACATCGATGGAGGTGGTGTGCAGTCCCGCAAGGTTCTGGAACGTCTGATTGCACAGCAGCAAACCAGTGCGGAGGCTTCTGCCGCCATGGCTGCGGTTGCTGCAACTGCCAGCGCCCACCCTTGAGCCTGGTCCATGTCCAGTAGCACCACAAACCTCTCGGTCCGCGTGGCACACAAGACCGTGGAAGCCACCGACATTTGTGCTTTCGAGCTGGTGGCGCAAGACGGCGGGGCGCTGCCGCCTTTTGCAGCGGGCGCTCATGTGGATGTGCACCTGCCGGGCGGCCTCATCCGCCAATATTCGCTGTGCAACGCCCCCTACGAGACCCACCGTTACCAGATCGCTGTGCTGCGCGACCCCGCTTCGCGTGGCGGCTCACAGGCGATGCACGAGCAGGTTGAAGCGGGGCAGTTGTTGCAGATTAGCGTGCCCAGGAATCACTTTGGCTTGGTGGACAACGCGCGGCACAGTCTGCTGCTGGCCGGTGGAATCGGAGTGACGCCCATCATGTCCATGGCAGAGCGCCTTGCAACAATAGGCTCTGACTTCTCCATGCACTACAGCAGCCGCACGCCGACACGCACGGCCTTTCTGCAGCGCATCTCCGCATCTGCATTTGCCCCGCACGTGCAGTTTCATTTTGACGACGGCGCGGCCCAGCAAAAGCTGGACTTGGCCGCACTGCTGGCAGACCCTCAAGCGGGTGTGCACCTGTATGTTTGCGGCCCCAAGGGCTATATGGACGCAGTGCTCGCAACTGCGCGCCTGCAGGGCTGGGCGGAAGAACAATTGCACTACGAATTTTTTGGTGCCAACGTGGCGGCCCGGGAGACCGACGCAAGCTTTGAAATACAGCTGGCCAGTTCAGGACGCATCATCGCAGTCGCCAAGGAACAGACCGTGACGCAAGCACTCGCCGCGGCAGGTGTGCACGTGCAGACGGCGTGCGAACAAGGTGTCTGCGGCACTTGCCTGACCCGTATATTGGCTGGCGTGCCAGAGCACAAAGACATGTATCTGACGCCCGAAGAACAGGCGGCCAACGACCAGTTCACGCCCTGCTGTTCACGGGCCAAAACGGCACGGCTGGTTCTGGATTTGTGAGACTGGCGCGCACCACCGGGCACCCTTGCGCTTAACCGAGATAGTTGATTGGAAGCTGAGCGGGGTGGGCGTGTGCCAAAGGCTGGCATTTCGGGCAAGGGGGGGTGGCGAGGCGGGGTTGGCTAGGTCGGTGGGCTGGGTATCCCTTCTCTGGCCCACGCTCGCGGGCGGCAGTTTTTGGTTTGCAAAGGTTGCTGCTTCAAGGTGGTGGCTGGTGCGCCGGTTCTGTCGCAGCCGCGAATGGGGCCGGCGAAGGGACACCCAGCCCGCCGACCCAGCGGTGCATGCTTGCAATCGACAGAAAAACACCGCTACAAAAACAATAGCATGTCACGCAAGTTCTACGAGGGCTGGCGACACTTTTCGCTTGCAATCATTTGGGGCACACCATCCAGGCGGGTGGCGTGGCGGGCGGGCGCAGGCCGCACTTGCGGTTGCCACAGAA
>CAYXWW010000228.1:0-5568 GCA_964468905.1 uncultured Rhodoferax sp.
CAAGGTATTTCACCCAAAAAGATAAACGCGTCCCAATCGACAAGATTGCCAAGGATCATCGAATTAAGTGGGATACGGCGCAATCACACTACAACCGCATCTCTGCAGCACTTGGGGGCTCAAAAGCCAACAAAGTCCACACCTCTGGCCTTGAGGCTTCGGCCATGAATCGTCTCGACGATGCCCTGAGAGAATCGGGTGTTGTTGACGATTTGGCAGATGCTTTGTAAAAAACACATCAACGCAATGTTAATCCTTGAAAGAAATGCGTTGCCCGGTGTGCACACCCAACAGTTAGGGCGGGAATCCCCACTTAAAAGTGAACTCCCGTTCAAGACCCTCACAAATACCGGCAGCAAATCTTGCCGTCGCTGGATCAAAAGACTTTCTCGACTGCTCTTTCCAGCACAGTTCAATCGTTGTTCTTTCCTTATGTCTTTCTTTGCTTTGGGGGCTATCAAGCACCCATCCAAAAACAAATAAAAGAAAAAAGAATGCGAATAAAAGGAAAAGGAATATTTTTTTTATCACTTAAGTTCTCTTAAATATGGCCGCGAAATATACCATACTGGTTTGGTTGGGTATATTTGACAGGGGGGTAAACAGTATCCAAAATAGCTTCACATCAATCAGTTTCAGAAGTCCGTAAAAATAAACGGCAGATGGTATTCCAGCTATTTCTACTCTGATCATGCAGCACTTTCCATCAATCTTCGCAGTACAAAACCACCAGCTGGTTCTTTTGTTGGCAAAGGCAGGGAGCAAGAAGCGCCACGCCGCTTTGTCGCAGGAGAAAAAAGACCAGTACAGAGAGGCTGCGAAAGCGAAGCGTGCTCGAATCCGTGCCGAAAACTTGGCTCAAAGACAATTAATAGAGAGTCGTCGATTGATGCCTCTCTAACCAGCAACCCGCTTAGAGCAATCTTGGCGGGTTTTTTGTTTGCAAATTCAACCGTCACCCGCAAGGGCTGGCGGTTTTTTTATGTCCGCATTTATGGAGGTCTATAAGGGAAGATATGAAAGAACTTATGTTCCAAGACACATCGCTAAAGCTGATTGAGCGCAATGGGCGTCAATGGGTTGGCGCAGCTGATATTGCCAAGGCGCTCGGGTATGCGCGGGCCGATATGGTGACGCGTTTGTATGACCGTCATTCCGTGGAGTTTTCACAGTCGATGACAGAAATCTTCGAGACCTCCACTTTGGGCGTCTCTGGAAATCTGGTTACAAAGGCTAGATTTTTCAGCCTTCGAGGAGCCCACCTGGTTGCAATGTTCGCCCGAACAAGCAAAGGGCAGGACTTTCGCCGCTGGGTGCTTGATGTTTTGGATGATGCTCAAAACTACCCTAGCGCCGAGAAATCCTTGATGCAACAGTATTACGACGCAAAGGCATCGCTTGAGGCGCAAAACAAATTCGCAAGTGTCTGCGGCAAAGGTCTTAATGAGCACAAGAGGCTCAAGCCACCGATGGTCGCTCGCGTGGCAGGAATTGCGCAATCCATCCAACCCAGCTTATTGAACTGATAAAAAAGAAGTGGGCGACTGGTTGGGTGTTCGCGCACCTAACCAGCCCCGCACCCGCTGAGGGGTCCAGCAAGCGCGGCAAGGCCCACCACACTCGTACGAGCAAGGCGAGTCTAGCCCGAATCCCAAGTGGGGCGACTTGCTATGACAGGCATAGATATTAGATGTCGTGTGTGTACAAAGAAGCTGGCAGAAGGTGTATTTGTCAGGCTAAGTATTAAATGTCAGCGCTGCAAAACGCTGAATTTGTATGAGCGCCACCAGCGAGCGCCTTTTCTCGAAAAGTCTGGTGACAAGCTGACGCCAAAGAAGAACATTTCCAGCAGTGACCTGCGAGTCGCAGCGCTGGCACTAGCCACCGCCCAAAAGATGGAGGCTCAGTCAGTCAAGGACTCGACTGATGAATTGATGAGCGATGCCAGGGACTGGTTCTTGGCAGACAAGGCCCGCACGATCCAGGCCACGGCCGACAAGTTTGGGCTCAAGTATTCAAAGGTTAGACAGCGGGCACACGGAGACGGATGGTTTGAAACCCGGGAACGAATCCATGAAAACAGAACGGATCAGGGGTCGGAAACTGCAAAAAATCCGACGTGAGGTTCTTGTCTCACACCCACTTTGTGTCATGTGTCAGAAAGTTGGAAGGGTTTCTCTGGCGACAGAGGTCGATCACATCATCCCGCTTTACAAAGGCGGCTCAGAGTCGGCAACAAACCGGCAGCCGCTTTGCAAAAGCTGCCACCGCGACAAGACACAAACCGATCTTGGCAACAGGATCACCAGCGGGTCGGACATCGATGGCATTCCGACTAGACCAGGTCATCACTGGTTCGCCGCCCCATAGGGGGGGATGAAATTCAGTGGGGATCGGTCCCGAAAACCAGCCGGTTTCCCTTTCTTTAACGCTAACACTAAAAATGGCCAAGAACACCAAGCGTATCAGGTCATCCGACACGGCAAGAGGCGCGATTGAGGCGATGCTGGAAGCGTCGTTGGACTTGCCAGAAGCGCCAAAACACGTGAATTTGCGTGATGGAGACCGCCCTTTTTGGGAAAACATCCTACGCGCGCGCGCGCGAAGCGAGTGGTCGGAGGCCGATCTGGTGGTGGCGGCTCAGCTTGCGAGGTGCATGGCGGACATCGAGCGTGAGCAGAGATTGCTTGACTCGGAAGGTACCGTGGTTGCAAATGACCGGGGCACCATGGTCACGAATCCGAGGTTTCGCGCGATCAACGAACTCAAGCAGTCTCAGTTGGCGACATTCCGGGCATTGACGCTCAATGCCAATGCAAAAGCGGATTCGAGGGTGATTGCCAATCAGCGGCGCACGTTCAACGAAGCTGTGGCGGCAAAGCAGATGGTGCGGGACGAAGATGGCTTGCTTGCCTAAGCATGTCCAAGATGCCATTTGGTCTGGCCCGAAGGTCAAAGTCAGAAATTGGAGAAAACTAAAGGTCAGCAGCTTGACGCGTGCCGAGCGCGCCATGAAATTTGCTGAGACCTACCTGTTGGTGCCGGAGGGCGAACTCGTAGGGCAGCCGCTGCGCCTTGATATTTTTCAAGAGGCATTTTTCTACGCGGTGTATGACAACCCGCATCACACACGTGAAGCGTTTTTGTCGATGGCGCGGAAAAATGCCAAGACGGGCACCATTGCCATCATTTTGCTGGTGCACATTGCGGGTCCCGAGGCGGTACAGAATTCGAGAATTGTGTCGGGTGCTTTGAGCCGAGAGCAGGCGTCCGAAGTTTTTAACTACGCGGCCAAGATGATCAGGCTGTCTGAGATATTGAGCCGCAAGTGCAGGATTGTTGATTCGGGCAGCCGAATCATTGGGGTGTCAAAGAACGTTGAATACAAAGCGCTGAGCGCCGATGCCAAAAACAACCACGGCAAAGGACCGGTTTTAGCGATTCTTGACGAAGTTGGGCAGGTCAAAGGGCCAAGGAGTGACTTCGTTGACTCCATCACGACAAGTCAAAGTTTGTATGAACACCCGCTGTTGATCGCAATCAGCGTGCAGGCCTCAAACGACGGTGACATGTTCAGCATTTGGCTGGATGACGCCAGGAAAACACAGCCCAAATCGACGGTCGCGCACGTTTACACGACCGACGAAAAGTGCAAATTGTTGGATCAGAAAAGCTGGAAAGCATCGAATCCGGCACTCGGAAAGTTCAAAAGCCTGTCGGTTTTCAAGGATCAGGCCGAAAAAGCCAGCCGAATGCCATCTTTTGAGGCAACTTTTAGGAATCTTGAGCTCAATCAGCGCGTGCAGTTGATTTCGCCGTTCATCAACAAAGATGTTTGGTTGGTCAACGGACAAGAGCCAGACCCACAAGCGTTTTACGAGGCTGATGTTTATGCTGGCCTTGATTTGTCGGGCAAGACCGACCTAACAGCGTTTGTCATGGCGGCTTATTGGCAAAGTCGCTGGCACGTTCGGGCGTATTTTTGGACACCAGATAAGGGATTGGTCGACAGGTCAAAAAGGGATCGGGCACCTTACGACATTTGGGCTGACCAAGGGCACATCAGGACGACGCCTGGCGCGGCAATCGACTATGAACACGTTGCGCAAGACATCGTTGACGCGCTAGACGGCTGCAACGTCGTTGGCATTGCATACGACCGCTGGCGCATTGATTTGTTCAAGCGCGAGTTGGAAAAACTCGGGATTGACCTACCGCTGGTTGGATTTGGCCAAGGTTTCAAGGACATGGCGCCAGCGCTCTCGACGCTTGAGACCATTTTGTTGAACGACCAAATGTCACACGGCATGAATCCTGTTCTGACCATGTGCGCGGCTAACGCGGTGACAGAGAGAGATGCTGCCGACAACCGAAAGTTGACCAAGGCCAAGAGCACGGGACGCATCGATGGCATGGTCGCGCTGGCCATGGCCATAGGCGTTGTTGGCAAGCAGGAAAAAGAAGAAGAGGAACTTGTATATGTGGGCATGGGTTAAGCGGGTTTTGTCGAAAATGCAAACGCCCGATGGCGTAGCCATGTCCGTGGGACTTTTGGGTTTTGCGTCACTTGTGACTGGCATTGCCATGGTCAGTGTGCCTGCCGCTTTTGTGGTGGCAGGCCTGATTTTGATGTGCTGGTCAGCAATGGTTGCGCGTGCGATCGCGAATAACGCCGGAGGTGGCCGTTAATGTTCACCTCTGGCATGTTTTCTGCCGGTGGCGCGTCGTCCCCGCCTGGTACTGGTGGGTGGATCAGCTCATTTTCTGGCGTTGGTCACCGCACACGTGCTGGCGTCAGTGTCACGCCATCGTCCGCACTCGCCATCACGGCGGTGCAACGCGCGGTGTCCATTCTTGCCGAGTCGTTTGCGCAGCTGCCGTGCCACGTTTACAAGCGTGGCCAGAACGATGAACGCGAGTTGCTCAAGGATCATCCGGTCTCTGATCTGCTGAATTTCGCGCCGAATGGATGGATGACACCGTTTGAGTTTGATGAATACAAGCAAATCAGTCTTGGACTGCGTGGTAACGCGTATTTTTTGATGATTCGTGACTCGAAATACCGAGTCAAAGAGCTGCATCCTTTGCACCCAGACCGCGTGCAGGTCATGGTGAGTCCGGCTGATCGGATGCCTTACTACAACGTTCTGCATTCAGCGGTTGACAACTTTTCGGGCATGTACTCGGCCAATGACATTCATCACGTTCGCTGGATTTCGGATAACGGCTATGCGGGCTTGTCGCCCATCACCCTTCACTCTGAATCAATTGGACTTGTGGCTGCTGTCGAAGAGCATTCGGCCTCAGTATTTGGCAACGGCACCAAGCTGAGTGGCGTGCTTGAGACGACAAAACCCATTACCAACCCAGAAACTCTAAAAGCAATGACGCGCGATTGGGAAGAAAAATATTCTGGTTCTTCGAACGCGTCGCGCGTCGCGATCTTGACTGACGGCACCAAGTTCACGCCGCTTTCAATGTCGAATGAAGATGCAGAACTGATACTCACACGCGGCTGGGGTGTTAAAGACGTTGCACGCATCTACGGCATGCCAGCTCACATGCTGG
>CAYXWW010000229.1:0-2218 GCA_964468905.1 uncultured Rhodoferax sp.
GAATATTGATCCTAAGCTTTTATTACGAACCCGATCTCTGCGCTGGGTCATTTCGAGCAACGGCACTGGTCAATGCACTGCTTAGTCAGTTGCCAGCCGGTGCCCATATTGAGGTGATCACAACGCTTCCCAATCGTTACAGCAGCTTCACCAGCGAGGCCCCCGAATTGGAGACGCATCCAAGGTTAACCGTTAACCGGGTTGCCTTGGCCGCCCACAAGAGCGGAATGATTGACCAGTCCAAAGCTTTTTTGGGATTTGCCAAGGGAGTTCTTCGTCTCTCTAAAGGCAAGGAATACGATTTGGTTTTTGCAACATCTTCCCGGTTAATGACTGCAGCTTTAGGTGCCTATGTTTCCAAGCAGATGGTGAAGCCACTATACCTTGATATTCGCGATATTTTTGTCGATACTATTAAAGATGTATTGCCTAAGAAATTGAGTTGGTTTTTAAGGCGAGTATTTTCTCTGCTCGAAAAATGGACAATTAGTACTGCAAGTAAAGTCAATCTGGTTTCTGTAGGTTTTTTGCCTTATTTTAATGTCCGGTACCCTAGGCAAAAATTTGTCTTATTCACGAACGGGATTGATGATGAATTCATCGATATCCAGCCCGAAAAACATACCCTGCATGAGTCAAAGCTGTTGAGTGTTGTTTATGCCGGAAACATGGGGGAGGGGCAGGGGTTGCACGCAATTATTCCTGAGCTCGCACAAAAATTTGCTGGCCGTTTACAGTTTAAATTGATTGGCGATGGTGGCCGAAAAAAGCAATTGGTATCTGCTGTTGAATCAATGGGCTGCAATAATGTGGAGATATTGCCGCCAGTGAAGCGTGATGAGCTGGTCAAAATTTACCATAGTGCAGATGTCCTTTTTCTACATTTGAACGACTACGATGCGTTCAAGAAGGTGCTTCCATCAAAGCTGTTCGAATATGGCGCTCTGGGAAAACCAATCTGGGCGGGTGTTACCGGCCACGCTGCTGATTTCATAAATGAAAACATAACCAATGCTGCTGTTTTTTCTCCCTGCAATGTAAATGATGCAGTGAAATCATTCGAAAACCTGGAAATGGTGACTCAGCCGCGAACTACCTTTGTCGAAAGATTCGCCCGGGCCAATATCATGAAATCAATGGCGGAAGACGTTATCTCCCTTGCTGGCGGCCGCTGACATGAAGGTCTTGTTGACTGGGGCATCTGGCTTTGTTGGGGGGGCTATAGCCTCAAGACTCTTGGCGTGCCATGGCACAGAACTGACTATTGCAGTGCGCAGCAAACCTGGCGGAATACCCTCTTTTGTTTCGGTGACATGGATTAATGAGTTGGATGGGGCCACTGACTGGCGCAACTCACTTGAGGGAGTGAGTGCGATTATCCATACAGCTGCCAGAGTACACGTTATGACAGATAGGTCAAACGACCCTCTTCAGGCATACAGTGGTGTAAATGTGGATGGCACGCTCAACCTGGCCCGCCAGGCGGCCCAAGCTGGGGTTCGCCGGTTCGTGTTCGTCAGCTCTATCAAGGTGAATGGTGAGGCCACTTTTCCTGGTCATCCTTTTTCGGCAGATGATATGCCGTCGCCATTGGACCCTTACGGTGTGTCCAAGCTGGAAGCCGAGCAGGGATTGCGCGAGATAGAGGCGCAAACGGGCATGGGGGTGGTGATTGTGCGGCCGCCTTTGGTGTATGGCCCTGGCGTGAAGGCGAATTTCGCATCTATGATGCGCTGGGTGTCGCGCGGCATTCCTTTGCCTTTGGGCGCCATTCACAATGCCCGCAGCATGGTGGCACTCGACAACCTGGTGGACTTGTTGGTGACGTGCCTAAAGCACCCCGCCGCAGCCGGGCAGACCTTTTTGGTGTCAGACGGGCAAGACGTGTCCACCACCGAGTTATTGCGCCGCACCGCCCAAGCGATGGGCAAAAAGGTATTCTTGTTGCCGTTACCTGCATCTGTGCTGGAGTGGGGTGCTGCCATGCTGGGCAAACGCGACGTGGCGCAGCGCCTGTGTGGGTCTTTGCAGGTAGACATTACCAAAACCCGCCGCCTGCTGGGCTGGAATCCACCCCTGACGCTGGACCAAGGGTTGAAGAAAGCCGTGGAGGGCATGAAACCGTGAAACGGTTGTTTGATTTGGTGTTGGGGTTGACGGCTGCAGCCCTGTTGATGGTGCCTATTGTGATAGTTGCCGTGCTGGTGCGATTGACATC
>CAYXWW010000229.1:2228-5513 GCA_964468905.1 uncultured Rhodoferax sp.
CAACAATATCTTCAAGATGCCCAAGTTCCGCAGCATGCAGGTGGGAACGCCTGCCGTGGCCACGCACTTGCTGGCCAACCCCAAGGCGCACCTTACACCCATCGGCTCATTCTTGCGCAAAAGCAGCCTTGACGAATTGCCCCAACTCTGGAGCATTCTGGTTGGCGATATGAGTTTTGTTGGCCCCAGGCCCGCCTTGTTCAATCAGCACGATCTGATTGAGCTACGAACCCAGAAAAACGTGCATACCCTGATGCCAGGCCTCACCGGCTGGGCCCAGGTGAACGGGCGCGACGAACTGCCCATTCCCCTGAAAGTGGCATTGGATGCCGAATACCTGCAGCGCCAAGGCTTCTGGTTCGACATCAAGATTTTGTGGCTAACCTTTTTGAAGGTGGTGCAGCGAGATGGGGTTTCGCACTGATGGCCAAGCTCCGGTTGCTGGTAGTGGGCGCTGGTGGTCATGGACGCTCGGTAGTGGAGGCCGCTGAACTGTCTGGCCAGTTCGAAGTGATGGGTTTCTTGGATGATTCGCTACCTGTTGGTGATCGCGTTGTAGGGGTAATCGTGCTGGGGCCCGTGGTCAGCATGGCCCACCACCGGGCCGGGACCGACCACGCCATTGTGGCCATAGGCAACAACACCGTGCGCGAGAAGTTGTCGCAGCAATTGGCGGCAGTGGGTTTTATATGTGAAACAGTGGTCCACCCCCGCGCCATCGTGTCACCCAGTGCGGTGTTGGGTGCATGCTCTGCCGTGATGGCCGGCGCCATTGTGGGTACTGAAGCCCGCCTGGGCATGGGTTCCATAGTGAACTGCGGTGCCGTGGTAGACCACCACGCCATCGTAGAAGATTTTGCCCATCTGGGCGTGAACGCCAGCATGACCGGTAGCACGGTGCTGGGGCGCGGCGCCTGGATGCAGGCTGGGGCAGCACTTGGCTATGGGGTGAGGGTTGCGGCTGGTGAAGTTTTGTTACCAGGCGCTGCAAGGGAAAGCAAGTAACCCGGTTAATCAAAGAATGAAAATCCTCATGACCGGCGGTGCCGGCCACATAGTCTCCTACACCATACTGTGTTTGCTTCAGACGGGATTGAGGTAGCAGTTAGATAACCTGTGCAACTCATCGGCCCAGTGGCTTCAAAATCTATGCAAATTCAATGTCGAAGATGAACGAGTTCTTTCGACATATCTCAACACAGTATCTGTTTTGGCCCAGCCACCTTTGACCATGATTTGCGGCAAACTTGCGCCACTATTCAATAGGTCTTGCGCACCTCCAACGCGCATAGAGTGTCCGCTGATGCTCTGCACCACCGATTCCCCCAGACCAGCTTTCCTGGCAAGAGACTTGTAGATACGTGAAACGCGGCTGTCACACAAGCCGTCTGTGATCGCTCCCGACGACCTGATTCCTCTAAAAATCAGCCCTTCGTTGATTTTCGCTGCCACTAGCCATTGATACAGTGCAGATGTCGCCTCTGTTGTCAGGTGTATCCACTTCCCCGTACTGTGCTGATCGGTTTTGCTTTTACGAAGAAGAATCGATGCGCCAACGTCCGGGAGCCATTCGATGTCTTCAACTCGCAAAGAAATCATCTCTGATCGTCTTCCCATTGAGTCGTAGGCAGCCAGAAGCAATGCGCGATCACGCACTCCGTGAAGATCATCACCGCAAACGGCCAACATTTTGATAAGCAATGCTCTGGTGATAGGGTAGGCTTGATTAAACCGTGTGCCCAGTTGTCTGTAGATTTTTCTCTGAATGATTCTGACCTCGGAATGTTTGGTCGGGTCATCCAAAGAAGATAAACGATGAATTGCGCTTATGGATGAGACTTTTCTGCGGACGGTGGACGATTTGATCCCTTGGGGAACGGTCTGCATCAAAAAACCCGCCACCGCCTTTGGTTCTGCTGGCAAGGCGCATTGACCTGTTTTGTCGCAATAGGCGATGAACTCCAGCATATCTGCTTTGTATGCCCGCAGAGTGTTTGGGGCGTAGGCGCCGTTGATATGAGTCAATAGATCCGAGAGCTGTTTCAAGGTAAAATTCATAGTAAAACCCAATTTAAACAATCCAATATGGATCATTATAAAGACTTTTTGCATTGATCACAAGTGGACAAATTCGTGCTGCCAGAGCGCTACTGCGTTGGAGCTCCGCCCAACTCTCAGAAAGCTGTGGTGTCGGCACCGCCACGATTAAAAGACTGGAAGTTATGGAGGGCGTACCAACTGGGCACGTTCGAACACTTATGTCTATCAAGGAGGCGCTCGAGGCGGCGGGGGTTGAATTTATTGGTACGCCAACACAAAACCCTGGCGTATGCATGATCACAAAGACGCATTCGAAAAAGCCATGAACTCGAGTGGTAAAAAATTATCGGGCGGACCTAAAACAGCAAAAGGTAAACGGGCTTCGTCGCAGAACTCTCTTGTCCACGGGGCCACGAGTAACAACCTGGTCAATGCCGATCAGAAGGCTCTTTTCGAGCGTTATGAGCGTGAACTCTCTGCCTTCTACAAGCCCGAGTCGCCCCTGGAAAAGTTGCAAATCCAGCGCATAGCCCTGTGCAAGGCGAAGCTTGACGCCCTGTATGAACTCGAGCTGATTAAGCTACAGATTGCCAAGGCAGAGTTGGAGGGTAATCCTAAGCTGGCGTTGGACAGGGTACACCCAGGTGAAGATCTGACACGATCATTTGCACAAACTTTGAGCAAAGGGCGACGGCTGAGTTTGCCGATGGAATTAACGCCGGATCTGCTAGAGACATTTTCAGGGGAAATTAAAAATGCCGGCGGCAAACTCGATCAAGACGACGATTTGCATGCACAGTTGCCAAGGCTTGGTCAATTCATAGATGAAGCAGCCGAGCGACTCAATATATCTCGCTATGCGGTGATTTTGCGTCTTGGGAGCTCGATCCAAGAACTATTTGATGATGGGGAAAAGGGGCGCTCGGATTTGACTAAACTTTTGTATCTGGGGTTGGAGGTAATGGAGTCCAAGGCCAGGGGCGATGAGGTATACGTCATCAAGGGAAATTCGAAACAAGTCCAAGAGGACGTAGATACCAAAAAGATTAACGATTCCCTGTCGGCAATTACCAAATTGAATTCAATTGTGTCCCGGGCGCAGGAAGTATCGAAAGAATTCGATCGGATGCAGGCCCTGATGCTGCGCTCGGTGACCCTGGGCGGGGATGAGTCCGATAGGCTGATGAGGTACCAGACGACGTGGGAGCGCAGGCTCTCGTCGGCCATCGGCGAGCTTTTGGCTCT
>CAYXWW010000230.1:0-5490 GCA_964468905.1 uncultured Rhodoferax sp.
GCAGCAGCACGCCCACATCGCGGTCCACCGTGACTTGCTCCTGGCCTTGGACCTGCGGCTGCTTTTTCACATAGCCTTCGGCGGCCACAAGGAGCTGGGGCACATTGACGCCCGCACGCTGCAGCAAGGCCTTGGGGCCATCGTCCTGGCGCAACATGGCCACCAGCACGTGGGCTGGTGTGATGTAGGCGTGGTCATTGCCCAGCGCCAGTGTCTGGGCTTCGCCCAATGCTTCTTGGAATTTGGTGGTGAGTTTGTCGATACGCATGGCAATAGTTCTCCGGTTGCATCAGAGCTTGGGTTCGTTGTGCCTATTTCAAGGGATCACCACATATGGCATTTGACTAAAATCAAACGAATGGATATTCGCCAACTCTCCGTCCGGTACCACACCGATCATGACCGCATACTGGTGAGTATCAACACCTCTGCCAGCGAAGAGGTGCAAATGTGGTTAACGCGCCGTTTGACTATGCGCCTTTGGCCCTTGATCAACCGCGTGGTCATTGACCACTTTGCCATACCGCAGGACGCCAAGACCGACGGCTATGTGGACCTGAGCGCCATGGGCCCCAAAACGCGGGAAATGTTGGCCGAGCTACGCCGCATGGAATCCGTGGCCGCATCAGACTTTGCCACCCCCTACCAAGCCAAGGCCGTCACCCCACCGCTGGGCGACGTCCCCTTGCTGGTGACCGAGGTCAACCTCACACCCAAAGACGGTGGGCAATTGCAAATGAATTTCAAAGAATCGCTGGATGCGCCACCGTCAAACCGCGGCTTTCAGCTCGATATGCCCGCAGAACTGGTGTTTGGTTTGATTGAACTGATCAGCCATGCCTTGACGCAATCCCAGTGGAATCTTGGCACTGAATCCGCATCAGCAGCGCAGTTGGTTGAAGGCAGCGTTGAAGAAGTTGACTTGGCGCCCAACGCGGCGCGGCCTACGTATTTGAACTGAGTCACCGAGCACGCGGTCGGATCATCGCCTTGATAGAAGGCCAGTGATTCGAAAACAAGTTTAGCTTTTGCGCCTTGTTTTCTTCCAAATAGGAATAGGGTAGTGCGACAAACTCGGCGTACAAGCGGGATTGGTTGTCCAGCAAATAGGTGGATTCTGGATTCAAGTTTTGAATGACGGCCAGCCCTGTTGGCGCAGTGCCAATAGTGTGAATGAGCAGATCAGGCCGGTATTTTTTCAGCAAGACAATCAGCCGCCACACATCTCCACTCCAGCGGCTTTCCCGTGGCTCGCGCCCAGCGGACTCTTCGTCTACGGGGTAGCAATCATGGATCAGGATGATGGAGTCAGCGTGGCAACAACGCTCCAGGTTCGCAAAGTCACGCATCGCAAATTCAAACTGGTGCATACCATCTATGAAGGCCAAGTCCACCCGGCGCTGCCCCAGCGTCGCGACCAGATCATGGTTGGCAAAGAATGCATCACTCGTCTGTTGGAACACCTGCATATTTGCTTCCAACGGCCAGGTAATGCGTGGATTCGGGTCGATGCCAACTACTGCATTCGCCGTCTTGGCCAATTTGAGTGAAGCCCCTTCAAACACACCAATTTCCACATAGGTTCTGGGCTTAACATGGGCAATGATGTGAGAGAGAACGTCAAAGTAATACTCGCCCGGCAATTGCAATTGCGTGAGCAAAAAGAACGCCGGGACGGACCCCGGATCGAGCTCTCTGGCCTGGGCGCAATGTGTCAGTGCTTTGGTTTCGTCGCCCAACATGCGCCAACACAGTGCAAGCTGAAAATGGCAGCCAGATGCATCGGCCTGAATATCCAAGGTCAGCGCACGTTCCAAATCGGCAACTGCTTCTTTCGGTTTGTTTATCAACCGCTTTGCAGCTCCTCGGAGCATCCAGGCACCCGCGCAGTCCGGATTACGCTCCAATAAACTGTCTAAAAGTTTGCAAGCAGGATGTAGCTGCGCATTTCGAAACATCGCCTGGGCCACTTCCAGGTCCTGTTGATCCCGCTGTGCTTTGGTCGTAAACAGATATTTGAAGAAACGGGTAATCATGGACTTCCTGAAATAATTAGACGTTAGGGGATTGAATACCCCACCGCGCCAGTGCCGCATCATCGCTCACCCGCGCATCCACCCACTGCGCGCCTGCCTGGGTTTGCTCCTTCTTCCAAAACGGAGCCTGGGTCTTGAGGTAGTCCATCAAAAACTCACAGGCCTGAAAGCTTTGGCCCCGGTGTGCGGATGTCACGGCCACCAGCACAATTTGGTCTGCAGGCTGTAGCAGACCTATGCGGTGGATGACTCGGGCGGCGAAGATGTCAAAGCGTCGATGGGCTTCGTCTATCATGGCCTCGATGGCCTTTTCGGTCATACCCGGGTAGTGCTCCAGCTCCATGGACTGCACAAGGCCGCTGGCATCCGAATTTGCCAGGTTTCTGTCGCGCACCGTGCCAATGAAGCTGCATACCGCTCCCACTCGGGCGTCTCCCGCGCGCAGGGTGGCTAGCTCGGTGGCCACATCAAAGTCAGCGGCCTGGATCGACACACGGGGTTGGTTATGCATAAAAATGACTGCTAGCCCTCATAAAACATGCTTAGTGCGCTATAGAAAACGTAGCAACAAAAACACCTCAAATTACTTGCGATCCACTAGCCCCCCGTGACCGGGGGAAAGAAAGCAACCTCGGCGCCTTCCGTTACAGCCGCAGTTTCATCGCTAAGGGTCTGGTTGAATGCCACCCGTACCGCCTTGCCACGCGCAAGTGCTTCGGCATAGGGGCCACCCCGCGCGATCAATTCGTCACGCAATGCGGCCACCGTTGCCGCATAGGTTTCCATGGTCTCGCTGCCGGTGCCCACTAGCTCGCGTATGGACGCAAAGTACTTGACGGTGACCTTCATGCCAATAGCTCCGCAAAGGATATGTAGCGAACCACGTCGCCCGGCGCAATCGTGGTGCTGGGCCGGTTGTCGACGAGCCCATCACCCCACACGGCAGACGTCAGCACCCCTGAGCTTTGGTTGGGATACAGGTCCAAGCTCCCTTGGGCGTTATACCGCACGCGCAGAAATTCACGGCGTTTATCGGCCCGGACCCACGTGAAATCTGCGCGAGCAGCTACTGTTTTCATAGCAACTTCATTGACGCCCTGCAGGCGCATCACAAAGGGCCTTACCAGCAGCAAGAATGTCACGAAGCTAGAGACCGGGTTGCCCGGCAGCCCCAAAAAGTGGGCATCACCCACCCGGCCGTAGGCAAAGGGCTTGCCGGGTTTGATGGCGATTTGCCACAGATCCAGCGAACCCAGGGCCTGCACAGCGGGCTTGATGTGGTCTTCTTCCCCCACCGATACGCCGCCACTGGTCAGAATCACATCGTGCGACTGCGCGGCATCGCGCAGGGCCTGCACGGTGGCATCCAGCTGATCGGGCACGATGCCCAGATCGGTCACCTCGCAGCCCATGCGGCGCAGCAGCGCGCTCAAAAAATAGCGGTTGGAGTTGTAGATGGCACCGGGCGACATGTCTTGCGGCGCTACCGTGCCGGGCATTACCAGTTCATCACCCGTAGAAAACAATGCCACGCGTGGGCGGCGGGCTACCGACAGATGCGCTATGCCAATGCTGGCCGCCAAGCCCAATTCAGCGGGACCCAGCCGCTGGCCTCGGCGCAAGACCACGTCACCCCGAGCCACGTCTTCACCCGCGCGGCGGATGTTTTGGCCGGGCGCGGGCTGGGTGTTGATCTGCACGGTAGCAGTGTCGGCCGAATTGGTGGATATGGCGGCGCTGGGTGGCAATGCAGTGCAATCTTCCTGCATGACCACGGCATCCGCCCCCGGTGGCACCGGCGCGCCGGTGAAGATGCGTGCGGCAGTGCCCGCCTGCAGCGGCTGACCGTTGGCACCTGCGGCAATACGCTGCGATATAGGCATGGCCACACCAACAGCGCTAACGTCGCCACAACGCAGGGCATAACCATCCATGGCGCTGTTGTCCTGCGGGGGCACGTGCAGGGCCGACACCACATCGGCGGCCAGCACGCGGCCATCAGCGTCACCAATCGGCACAGACTGCTGGTTGGGCAGCGGCGTGGCACTGGCCAGCAGCCGCGCTAGGGCGTCGTCCAGTGGCAGCAGGGGTGAGCGTGGTGTGGTGGTCATGGGGGATGGTTGCTGTTAGAAGACGGTGCCTAACCGACTAGGACTTAGAGGTTTTTCGTTCATACTGCAGAACGTCGAAGCCAAGCGGAGACGAAGTCATCCGCTTTGGGACGACCAGTTAAATTGCGCCGCGTATTGCATAAAGGAATAGACACAAGTAAGTCACCAAGACAGCGACCGCAGCGCTGCGTCCGTACCTTCGGTCTACCCAAAATACAGCAACGACGCCGACTATTAGACTCAGAACAAAGAGAGTTTGTGACAGCGAACTGAGGACTTCGGAGAAGAGCACAGAGGCGTAACCTACAACAACTAAAACTGCCGCACCCAGCCCGTACAACGGATACGACTGGCTATCACGAGGAAGGCAGCGTGACCCCAATGTTCCTGTTGCAATGGCGACCAGACCCGAAAGGTAGGCCCATGCGTGCACCCATGGAACAACGGGTCGGGGGTGACGCCTGCGCCCAGGTAGCGAAACTAGCCCTGTGTTCCATGCGCTCAACAATGCTTCGGTGAGCGCCCACGCGGCAGCGCAGCCAACGATAGCGCAGAAGATAGTCCAGAACCACCGCTCTCCCACAAGCACTGTATATCGCGGGCTGGGGTTATCCACTGGTTGGATTTCGGCATTCAGACCACCACGGCCCGAGGTCCGATAAACAACCAGCGCAAGAATTGGCAGGGCAATCGGACCAATGCCCATTACCATTTCCGCAATTGTTAGAGGACGGTCCAAAGCAATTTCAATGTGATGTAGATGGACGGATCTTCTGGAACGCCAGAACACCCGACGGGAAATACCCAAACTTCAGTTGCATACTCATAGACTACCTCATGCTACAAAGTCACTACAAAATTGATAGCTTCTAACGCAAATTCCACGAGGGCTATCGGCCTATTTCTCTCAAGACTTCTGGCACTCAGCAGTAATCAGTGCCTTGATGGCATCCACATCAGCATCCATCACCCGCACACGTTTGGGCAGGTCTTCAATGCCAACAAACTTGGCAGGCCGGTCGGGCTCGCGCCCCAGGGCTTCGACAATAGTTTCGGCAAACTTGATGGGCAAGGCGGTTTCCAGCACCAGCATGGGCACGCCGGCCTTGCGGTGTTCGTGCGCCACCTTCAGGCCATCGGCCGTGTGGGTGTCGATGACCAAGGCGTGCTGGTTCCAGGTCGCGCGGATGGTGTCCAGGCGGTTGGCGTGGGGGCTCTTGCCGCTGACAAAGCCGTAGCGGGTGGCAGCCTGTGCAAACGCGGGGTCTGCGCTCAGGTCAAACTGGCCGGTCTTCGCCAAGCCTTCGCCAAACAGCGCTTTGACGCGTGCGCCATCGCGGCCC
>CAYXWW010000231.1:0-5440 GCA_964468905.1 uncultured Rhodoferax sp.
GGCGCTTGGGGTTGTCCAGCAAATCGTCTTGCAAATAGGGGTTGCGCTGCACCACCCATATATCGCCCAGCACCTCGTACAACATGCGGGCCGAACGGCCCGTGCGGCGCTCACCGCGCAGCTGGTTCAGCAGGCCCCAGGCGCGCTCGCCCAGCAAGCGGATCACGATTTCGCGGTCGGAAAACGAGGTGTAGTTGTAGGGAATCTCGCGAATGCGTTCGTGCGCCTGCGGCTGGATGCCGGGCGCGGGTAACAGGTGATTGAGCGAAGTGGGTGCGTTCATCGGACGGGTACTGTGGCAGTCGTGGCGGCCTGAAGGGGCCTGAGGGGCCCAAGGGGCCGTTGGGCAGGGTGGTAATTTTACCGCGGCGCAGCAATTACCCTCTGGCTGGCTGGCTATAACCTTGGCCGGAGAAGCGGTGCAATGGGTGGGTGAAAGGGCACTTGCGGAGAGCCTTTGTGTATGAAATGGGGCTCTAGCCCTCGATAAATGGGCACAAGCAGCTATTCAATACATAGCACCTGCTGTCAAACCAGACTGCACTTCCAGCAGGCTTTCCACGCCAACGGATGCCAGAGCACCACATCCAACGGATGCGATAGCCATGGAAATGGTTGTTCCAGAAATGTTTGTGGCGGCGTAGTACCGATATGTCGACGGGGTCATCATCTTCGTAGGGGGCGTGGGGTAGTTTCGGCGGTGCCGTCCTTGGGGGTGCTATCGCATGGTTTACGATTCAACGACAGGCGCAAAGGTCCGCAAGGGTGTCTGGTGCGCCCCAAACCCAACCCATACAACAGCTAGTCGTCATTACAAAATTTGAGGAAACCACCCATGTCACTCACACTACGTGCAGCTTTGTTGTGTTTCACTTTTTTAAGCTATAGCGCAATTGCCAAGGATGCAAATACGTTTAGCAATCCAACCGCAGGTTTGGAAATTTCCAAACCAACTACTTGGCAATTTACAACTGCTGCGCAAGCACAAGAAAACCTGAAAGCCACAAAGCTCAATGACCAAGAGTTTCAGGCCACGATGCTGAAATACGCGTCGGCACCGATGGTGGCGATGATGAAATACCCTGAACCTTTTGACGATGTCAACCCAAGCTTTAAGGTGAACATCAAACCGCTTGGGCCCATGAAGGGAAAAACGCCCATTGAAATCATCAGCGCAATCCTGCCGCAGCTGCAAAGAGTATTCAAGAATTACGAACTGGTGCAGCCACCAATGGATGTTGAGGTTTCTGGCCTGAAGGCCGCTTATGCTCGCATCCACTATTCGCTTGAAACAGGCGATGGTTTGAAGTTCCCTACTTCGTCTGAACTATGGATAGTCCCCCGCGGTGACTTCTTCTTTATGCTGGGGGCCGGTACCCGGCAGGATGAGAAGACAGGGTCGCGAAGCGAAATCCAAGCCATTCTCAAGTCGGTGAAGATCGACCACTAAGGTTCACATGCACCCGTCAGCCAAATTTTGGGACCGATTGGCAGAGCGCTACGCAAAGCAGCCAGTGGCGGACGAAGCGGCGTATCAAACAAAATTGCAGGTCACCCGCCAATACTTTCGTCCCGACATGGAAGTATTGGAGTTCGGCTGCGGCACGGGGTCCACAGCGATTGCCCATGCGCCCTTCGTTAGGCATATTCTGGCGATTGATATCTCTTCAAAGATGATTGACATTGCCCGTGCAAAAGCCACGGCTGAAAATGTGCAAAACGTGACGTTCGAGTGTTCAACCATGGAAACGCTCAACGCACCCGATCCAAAGTTTGATGCCGTGCTTGCGCTGAATATTTTGCACCTGGTCGATAGTATGGAAATGGTTGTTCGCAGGGTGCATGGCATGCTCAGACCCGGCGGAATATTTGTCACCAGTACGCCCTGCCTTGGCGACTCTCTGGGTTTTTTCAGGTTTGTAGCGCCAATAGGGCTATTTTTGGGGCAATCTTTGGGCTTGATGCCATTGGTCAAAGTCTTTACAAACGGCGAGCTGGTTGCCAGCCTGGCCGCAGCCGGTTTTGAAATTGACTACCAATGGCAACCAGGCCCCAACAAAAGTGTGTTTATAGTGGCGAAAAAATCTACGCAGTAGCGTTTAATCACGCTGACACACTGGCTGACTACCAGCAAACGAATGGAGCTGGCATGACTGACGACTTCACCCCTGATTTGCCGGCCTGGCCCTACCCCCGCTGGATAGCCCACCGCGGCGCGGGCAAGCTGGCACCCGAGAACACCTTGGCAGCCTTTCGCGTAGGGGCCAGCCACGGCTACCGCATGTTTGAGTGCGACGTCAAGCTCAGCGCCGATGGCGTGCCGTTTCTCATGCACGACGCAGGCCTGCAGCGGACCACCAATGCATCAAAAGTGCCTCTAGCCCTCGTAGAACGTGCGCAAGAAGCTACTAATTTAGTAGCAAACTCAAATGACCTCGACAGCCCCGCCGCCGACACGCCCAACCTTATCGGTGGCGATTGGCCCTGGGGCCAGCTCGCGCAGCTGGACGCAGGCAGTTGGCACAGCCGTGCCTTTGCCGGCGAGCCACTGCCTACGTTGGACGCCATTGCCGCCTTCTGCATCCGAAACGGCCACTACTTGAACATCGAAATCAAACCCACGCCGGGGCTTGAGCGCCACACCGGCGAAGTGGTGGCAGAACACGCCCAACGACTGTGGGCAGGGCAGGCCGTGCCGCCATTGCTCACGTCCTTTGAACCCGATGCCCTAAGGGGCGCACTGGACGCCGCACCCGATCTGCCACGTGGCCTGCTGCTGGACACCCTGTGGACCGGCTGGCTGGAAACCGCCCTCACCCTGGACTGCCGCGCCATCGTCTGCAACCACGCCCTGTGGGACCGCAGCAGCGTCACCCAAGCCCAAAGTGCAGGCTTCAGAACCCTAAGCTACACCGTCAACGACGAGTGGGCGGCGCAGCGGCTGATCGACCTGGGTACTGACGGCATCATTACGGATCGGGTGGACTTGTTTAGCCCAGGTTGACATTCAGGCCGCGAACTGCCGCAGGTGGGTCAAGCCTTTCTCTGCTGGCTAATCCGTATACGCCCGCGCACAAAAAACCGCACTGGCCGTCACCGCAAAAGCCAACACGACCAACCCAAACCGCAGATTGTCAGCCAACGCAGTAAGCCCCAAAACGACACTGATGGCATAGACAAAAATTGGCCCGCCGTAGCCAAAACGCCGCAGAACAGCAAGAGCTGGCGCAATGATCAGAATGCCTGCGACAAAGTCGAAACAAATACCTTGCAACGCGCCGCTGCTGACGCCGTACATCCATTCCCAAAGCGAATGCGCGCCAGGCTGCATGTTGCCTCCCAGTGCCGCAAACACCGCGCCCACGGGCGCACCCGCAATCAAACTAGCCAACGCAATATTGCCGATGATGTGGTGCGGGCGGGCTGTGAACAAGTCCATACGGGCATGGTATCGCACAGCACAAATTGCATCACAGTGTTTACGACCCGGGTTCGGACCGGGAGTAGCGCAGTCAACGCAGGCTGTGCGGCGCAGCGTCTGAACCGGCCAGTTGCATTGGCACATAGGCAATACCGCGGGTCTGCACCTCTGGCCCCACAACCACAAAACCCAAGCGCTGGTACACCGGCACTGCAAGGGGTGTGGAGTTGACGGTAAAGCCATGGGTATTACCCTGCACCATGGCGCGTTCCCTGGCATGCACCCAGAGCCGGCTTGCGATGCCTTGGCGTTGAAAGTCCGGCGCTACAAACAAATGAAACAGGTGCTTGCGCTCACGCACCGCAATCACGCCAATCAGTTGGCCCTGGCGCTCGCCCACACAGTAGTCAAAAAAATCAGAAGCGATATAACCCGCAATGGCGGTGGGCGACACCGTTTGCAAAAACGACGCAGAAGTCGCCCGCGTTGGGTCTAGCAGGAAATGCTGCGCGAGGTCTTGCACGAGGTGGCTAATCGCTTGGGCGTCTTCCACGCGCGCTGGGCGAATGTGCAAGGCCTTAACCGGCATTTTTCAATGCTGTGCCAGCACCCACGCCACCGCATCCAGCATGCTGGGCAGCACGACCGTAGCCGCAGAGAAATCATGGTCCGCCGACATGGCCGTCGGTATTGCCACACACGCCACACCCGCCGCAATAGCCGAGGCTACGCCGTGCTCGGTGTCTTCAAAGGCCACTGCCTCGTGCGGCTGCAAGCCCATGCGCTGCAGTGCCAGCAGGTAGCAATCGGGCGCGGGCTTGCTGGCAGCCACATCGTCTGCAGCCACCACAGTTTCAAAATCGGCGGCCATGCTGTGGGCGCGCAGGGTGGCGGCAATGGCAAAGGCCCGTGCGCCGGTCACCACACCGAGCCGCAGGCCTTGGGCTTGCAAACGCGCCATGGACTCGCGCACTCCGGGCATGAGCGGAAAGGACTCGGTTTGCAAATAGACCTCGGTCGTCTGGTTTTTTAGCTGTGCCAGCACCTCGGGGGCTTCTTGCACACCAAAGCGGCTAACCAAATCGGCGCCGTTGGCAGCGGTAGGCACACCGGCGTAATGGGCTTGGTATTGGGCTGCGGTGAGTGCCATGCCATAGGGCACGAGCACGCGATTCCACAGGTCAAAGTGGACGACTTCGGAATCGACCAGGGTGCCGTCATGGTCAAACAAAACGGCCTTGAAAGAACGTGTCATGCAAAAAAGGGAAAAAGTGAAGGGGGAAAGGGAGTGCCCTATGACCGGCGCTGCGGCCACCATTGACTGGTGCCAATAGACAACACCATGAAAGCGTAGGTTGCCATCTTGCCGTCGCGGCCAAAGAACCACAGGCCAAGCGCTAAGGCAACAAATCCAGCTACACAATTAATAGCAGTCTTTATATACATCATGCGGGCTGATCGCGATTTACCTGCAAACAGGTAGCCCGCCATAGCAACCACAGCGCCCACGACCAAGGCCGGGGCTGCAAAGTTGATGAAGTGAATGAGTAGGTCCAAAGGTCCCATAACAACAGGCGGGCGACTGACAAGTGACAGGCTTGGCAAGCCTTCAGGTGATGGAAGAGAGGCTGATTTTATAATCCGTGGATGGCAGTATGGGCATTAGGCATTAATCACACCACCGCACCCTTGGATTTGCGCGGCCGGTTTGCGTTTGCCATGGACCAAGTGGAGCCGCATTTGCGGGGCCTACGCCAGACGCTGCGCCGCATGCCAGAGGCGGCGATTGTGTCCACCTGCAACCGCACCGAAATCTATTGCGCCGGCGACGAGTCCGAGCTGGAGCCCACACTGGGTTGGCTGGCCAACACGGCAGGCCTGTCAGCCGATGCGCTGCGCTCACACACCTACAGCATGCAAGACGGCCACGCCGCCCGCCATGCATTCCGGGTAGCCAGCGGGCTGGATTCCATGGTGCTGGGCGAGCCCCAGATTTTGGGCCAACTCAAAGATGCCGTG
>CAYXWW010000232.1:0-5375 GCA_964468905.1 uncultured Rhodoferax sp.
GCCACCTGGTCCGGCCACGCGGTGGCGCAGACCTACCCCAGCAAGCCCATCAAATTTGTCGTTCCATTCTCCGCTGGCAGTGCAACGGATGCGGTAGGCCGCATCGTGGCACAGGCGTTGGGTGAAGCGTTGGGTCAGCCGTCTACGGTAGAGAACAAGGCTGGCGCAAACGGCATTCTGGGTGCGGAGGCGGTGAAGGGCGCACCGGGCGATGGTTATACATTTCTGGTGACCACCAGCACCACGCAGGCCGCCAATGTGAGCCTGTACAAAAAGTTGCCCTACGACCCGGTAAAAGACTTCACACCCATTGGCAAGATTGGTGAGACGGGGTTCATCTTGATGGTGCAGCCAGACTTTCCAGCCAAAGACCTGAAAGAGTTCATCGCCTACGGCAAGGCGCACCCCGGCAAGCTGGCCTATGGACACGGGTCATCGGGCTCGCTAGTGTCGGCGGCCCTCTTGGGGCAAATGGCGGGGCTGGAGTTTTTAAGCGTGCCCTACAAGAGCATTCCACCGGCATTGACAGACCTGTTGGGCGGGCAGCTGCAATTTGCCTTTGCCGATGTGGGCAATGCGGTGTCGCAAATGAATGGGGGCCGTCTGCGTGGCCTGGGTGTTACTACCAGCAAGCGTGCAGGCAAAGCCCCACAAGTGCCGCCGATTGGCGACACCGTGAAAGACTACGCCATGGGTGCATGGTTTGGTCTGGTGGCACCGGCCAATGTGCCGCCGGACGTTAAGGCCAAGGTGGGTGCTGCCTTCGCGGTGGTCATGGCCAAGCCCGAGGTGCGTGAAAAGATTGCAGCGGCAGGCATTGACGTGGACTACCAGGATGCGGCCCAGTTGGCCAAGACCATAGACGCAGAAATCAAGAAATGGGCTGGTTGGGTGAAGGCCGCAAACATTACACCGGAATAGCCTTCTAGCCCTCGTATTCATTGCGTAAGAAGCTATAAAAAATATAGCACTCGTCGGGCAATGCCGCCTCGTAGGGTTGCCTTGTCGGTCGGCACATAGGGTCGAAGCCTGTGGTCGCCGATCACGGGCGCAGTGACTTGCGCAGATCGGGCACCACGCGCGCCAGCTCGCTGGCAACTTGTGCAGAAAACAATGCGGCTCCTTGGGGGCCCAGGTGCGTGTAGTCGAAAGTTGCCACCCGTTGTTCACGCGCGGTCACTACGGGCTCGGTGGTCGCAGCTTCCTGGGCACCGGGCGCGGCCTTGGCGGCCAATGCAATGGTGGTACCCGTCTTTGCTGCGTCCACTATGTACTGTGGTGCCTTGGCTTCGGCAAGGTCGAGGGCATGCAATGCGCCCATGGCTTGTACGACGGCTACTGACGTGGCGTGCAGGTCTACCAGCGGCACATTCAACTCCTGCGCCACTTGCTGGGTAGCGACGGCCCATGCGGCCAGGTCATCTTGCAGTGAACCATTCTTAAATGTTCTGCGCGTGAGCGGTGTGAGCAATACGGGAACGGCCCCAACAGCGCGCACTTCTTTGACATATTGCCGCAGATTGGCCGGGAACTCGGTTGCAAGGTCAGTGGAGCGGCCGGGTTTTCCGGGTGCGTCGTTGTGGCCAAACTGGATCAGCACGTAGGTCTGGTCATACGTGGTGCGGCGAGCCTCGGCCAGCGCAATATCCCACGACCCTTCGGCACGGTAGCTAAAGGTGGACCGCCCACCACGCCCCAGATTCACACACGCTACAAACGATGTCACGTGGTCGCTGCAAAAGGCGCCACCCCAGCCGCTACCCACTTGCGTGGTGGAGTCCCCCACCAAAATAATTTTCTTGGCAGTTATCTTCTTGGTTGCCGCGCGCGCGTCGATGTCGGTGATAGCCGCAGACTGTGCGGGTGTACGTGGCGACACTACGGTAGGGGCTGGCTGCGCAGCGGCATGGCTGCAGCCAGCCGCCAGCAATGCTGCGGCAACTGTGAACTGATTCAAAAGAAAGCGCAGAGCTTTGGTGTGCGTTTTGGCGTGCAAGTTGGCGTGCATGTGGGTGGCGGCAGAATGTGAAACGAGCGTTTGAGCGTAGCGGTGATTATCCGCACAAGCACTTAGGCGGTGTCGCTAAACTAAAGGCCAAACTAAAAGCCAATCTTGAGGTCAAGACAGTAGCCCGTAATGACACTGCCACCTATCCAACGAACCACCATACAGAGAGCCCCATGAAAACCGTACAACTCGGCAGCAGCGATCTGCACGCTACGCCCATCTGCCTGGGCACGATGACCTTTGGCGAACAAGTGGATGCGCCCACGGCACATGCCATCATGGACCATGCGGTGGCGCGTGGAATCAATTTTTTGGACACAGCAGAAATGTATGCCGTGCCAGCGCGTGCCGAGACGTTTACCGTAACCGAAAGCATCATCGGCAACTGGCTGGCGGCGCGCCCGGGCCTGCGCCAAAAGCTATTGATTGCCACCAAGGTGGCGGGCCCTGCGCGGGGGCTGTCTTGGGTGCGCGGTGGTAAGGAAGATGTGTCGGGCGACGACATCATTGCAGCGTGCCATGACAGCCTGCGGCGCCTGCAGACCGATGTGATTGATCTCTACCAGTTGCATTGGCCCACCCGCTCGGTGCCCATGTTTGGCGCGATGTACTACAAGCCTGCGGACGAGCGGGCGTTGACCACCATCCACAGCCAACTCGAAGCCTTGGGGCAGCTAGTCAAGAGCGGCAAGGTGCGGGCCATTGGCTTGTCCAACGAGACACCGTTTGGGGTGCATGAATTTGTGCACCTGGCCAACATGCATGGTTTGCCGCGCGTGGCTACGGTGCAAAACGTTTATAACCTGATCCACCGTGGCGTGGAGAACGCCTTGGACGAGACGCTGCACCGGCTGGGTGTGTCGCTCTTGGGCTATTCCCCACTGGCCTTTGGCCTGTTGACTGGAAAGTATGACGTGAGCGGCACCACGGGGCCCGATGCACCGCAGCAGGCGCGCATTGCCAAGTTTGAAACCATTCGCAAGCAGCGCTGGGGTCGTCCGCAATCATTGGCCGCAGCCAAGCGCTACAACGCACTGGCACGGGCGCATGGCCTCAGCCCCGTGCAGCTGGCGCTGGCGTTTTGTTACACCAAGTGGCAAGTCACCAGCACCATCATTGGCGTGACGAGCATCGCCCAGTTGGATGAGAATCTGGATGTTTATGGGACAGTGCTGCCTGCCGAAGTGTTGGCGGAAATCGATGCTATTCGGCTGGAAATGCGCGACCCGGCGTACTAGGTTTTTGTCGGGTCGAGACGCATAGCTGATTTCCAATCTGCTCCAAAGCAGTCGTAACGTAGAGCTAACCGGCGCTGCGCGGCTTTATCGCGCAGCATCCAGCGACTGAAAGGAACGAGGTTGAGCGCCGGGTTAGGCGGCGCGCAGAACAACAAACAGTCGAACACTGTAGTACCCATTGCTCTTTTCCCAGGAACCTGCTTTGAGGCACCGCAAGCCTGCATCCCAGACTTCATTGTCTTTCAGCGCCTCAAAGGTGTAGTCGCCCGCGACATTACAGAAGAAGATTCTGAACCAATGAACGCCTTCATTCAGGTGCTCACACTTTATGACCTCCTCGATTGCGGCGAACAGATTGCTCGGGATGTGAGGAGTGACCCCGTCAGAGTTTCTCGTGCCGAAGTTTCCAACATACGCGGTGTAGCGCTGGCCGCTGACTTCCCACTCTTCAGTCGTTACTTGAGAAGGATCGTTCCTACCCCAAAGCGATGCAAGAAGCACGTGAAATGAGTTGACGGTGAAGTTCGCAAGAGCGTCGTTCAGGCCAGTCTCTGCCTGCCCAACTCCAACGAAGCATTCTTCAATGACGACGCCATCTGAGACGAGGGCTTGAACATCCAGTCGTCCGTTCGATTGACCTGGATACCAAAGCGCCCTTAGCGCTGGAAGCTCTGCGTTCGGAACGATCCAGTCGTTCTCGACGACGCAAGACAGACCATGCCCTTCGAAGAGCTTGGATAGGTAAATAGTAGTTTGCAACGTTGTCATGTGAGGGAAGTGCTTCGACGCCTAAAGTAAAAATGACCGGACCACAACAACTTGCGGCGAAGCCGCTTCCTGCTGTTGTCGGTACGTGTCGATTGACATGTTATGCATGCCGCCCCAGCAGATGTTCGTTGAACTTGCGGATGCGTGGCGTCTCATTGATCTCCTCGAACTTCATCAGACAGTAGTAGTTAGAGACAGCTCTGTCCAGGACTTGCTTCGCCTCCTCACGAGGATCGCACTTCAAGGAAACATCTTTCTTGCCCATCATGTGCTTTGAGGCGTTCTTCACGCGATTTACTGTCTTGCGCAAGGAGTCTTCTGAACCTTTGACACCAAAGAGCCAACGGTAGACCCGCAGCGATGATTCCAATGTTTCGTCAAAGGCATTCGGTTGCCCATGAATCTTCAGGTACACGCCCAGAATCTCTTCGGCGGCCCCGGCCAATGTGATGACAGAGAAGTACTCGCGGCGACCGAAGTACAAACGAAGTGCGGTGTCCAGTTGCTCTGTAGCTACCGACAACTTCTCGAGCTCGATAACCAGAGTTCCACTAGCAGGCATAACGTGATGTAGATGGGCAGATATCCTAGGCTCCCAGGATATCCGACGGGATATACCAGAACTTCACTTGCGAGTGCACTTCGGCAACGAGGCGGGAAGTCGCATAAAGACTTGATTCGTAGCCAATTCCCATAGAAGTAAAGTCATTCGCGCTCCCTTAAACCCCAGTCGCTTATCCTGCCGAAATTTAGTCGATGTCGAGTGATTTTCTCGACGATCCATGATGCTTGACTATAGCCTAGTGGACCACCTACATGAACGACCGCTTCCGCCCCGCCGCGGACGTCCTGTGCATTTAATCGCTGGTATCGCCTTTATTTCCATCACCTCGAATTCTTGCAGGGGATCAGGACAGGTAGATACATGAAAAACATGCCTCTAGCCCTCGCGGAACATCAATAGTTTGCTATCGAAATAGAAGTGTTCTTAACCGAGCCGCGCCCGGTGGCGCGCAACCTGCGCCCGCACTTGCGCCGGCGCCGTACCGCCCAACGTGTTACGGGCATTTAACGAGCCGCGCAGGCTCAAACATTCGTACACATCTTTCTCAATGGTCGGGTTGAACTCTTGCAGCACCGCCAGAGGCAGTTCGGACAGATCGACCTGGTGGGATGTAGCGGCCTTCACCGCGTGGGCCACGATCTCGTGTGCATCGCGGAAGGGCAGGCCTTTCTTGACCAGGTAGTCAGCCAGGTCGGTGGCGGTGGCATAGCCCTTGAGCGTGGCCTGCTCCATGGCGGGGGCATTGACGGTGATGCCGCCTTCTTTTACGCCTGTGGCAGGGTTCAGTTGGCCGCCT
>CAYXWW010000233.1:0-5335 GCA_964468905.1 uncultured Rhodoferax sp.
GCGCGTAGACCCCATCGGCACCTGTGTGGGTGTACGTGGTACCCGCGTCAACGGGGTAACCAATGAGTTGGCAGGCGAGCGCGTCGACATCGTCTTGTGGAGTGAAGACCCTGCACAATTTGTGATTGGGGCTTTGGCCCCCGCCAATGTGTCCAGCATCGTCGTTGATGAAGAGCGTCATGCCATGGATGTGGTGGTTGACGAAGAAAATTTGGCGATCGCGATCGGCCGTGGCGGCCAGAACGTACGCTTGGCGTCGGAGTTGACAGGATGGCGCATCAATATTCTCGATGCCGCTGAGTCAGCCCAGAAGCAAGCCAGTGAGACGGATCAGGGCCGCAAGCTGTTCATGGAAAAGCTGGATGTGGACGAGGAAATTGCCGACATCCTGATTGCCGAAGGTTTCACTAGCCTGGAAGAAGTCGCTTACGTTCCCCTGCAGGAAATGTTGGAAATCGAAAGCTTCGACGAAGATACTGTCAACGAATTGCGCACACGCGCCAAGAACGCCTTGTTGACCATGGAAATCGCCCATGAAGAGAGCGTCGAAGAGGTTTCGCAAGACTTGCGCGACCTGGATGGCCTCACGCCTGAACTCATCGGCAAGTTGGCCGATGGCGGTGTCCACACGCTTGACGATCTTGCCGATTTGGCGGTCGACGAGCTTACCGATATTACGGGTCAGTCTGAAGAAGACGCAAAGACCCTCATCATGAAAGCGCGTGAACATTGGTTTACCGATGAAGCCGCTTCTCAAGAGTAATGGTTATGTAAATATATTTTCAGTAAAGGCCAACAACTACTACGCAAGTAGTTGGGCCGCCGCCAAAGGTTACACAACAAATGTCCAGTACGACCGTCGCCGAGTTTGCCAATGAACTCAAAAAATCCACTGACACACTGCTTGAGCAGTTGAAGTCGGCAGGGGTCTCCAAATCGGCAGCCACTGATGTGCTTACAGATGCAGACAAGCACAGCTTGTTGGGCTATCTGCAAGCTGCTCACGGCACAGCCAGCCCCGATCGTAAAAAGATCACGCTGGTTAAGAAGCAGACCACAGAAATCAAGCAGGCCGATGCCACGGGGCGAGCGCGCACTATTCAGGTCGAGGTTCGTAAAAAGCGCACGTTTGTTCGTCGTGACGATGATGTTGTGGGTGCAAACGAAAATGTTGAACCCGAGGCAGAAGTGGCGGTTGCTGCGGCACCGATCATCGACAATGCAGAATTGGCAAGGCGTGAAGAAGAAGCGCGTCGACAGGCTGAGTTGATTCGTCGGCAAGAAGAAGAGCTGGCGCAACGCCGCCGTGACCGTGAAGAGCAAGAAGCGCGTGCACGAGAGGTTGCAGAAAAGCTGGCCCAAGAGGCCGCCGAACGCAAGCAGTCCGCTGCTGCCAAGAAAGCGACAACGACCACGCCGGCTGAGCCACAGGTGGCAGACGTTGAAGCCGTGGCGAAGTCCGTCGAATTGGCAAGGGAGAAGTCCTTGGCTGCCGCCGCTGCATCCAAAGCATTGGCTGATGAAGAAGTAGCACGCGCAGTCGATTTGGGTGACCGCCGCCGTAAGGCTGAAGCCGAAGCTGCAGCGATTCGTTCCATGATGGCAACACCAAAGCGTGTGTTGACGTCCAAGAAACCAGAAGAGCCCAAGCCTGCGGCAGCTGACCCTAAATCCGGAATGAAGGGGACTTTGCACAAGCCAGCTGCAGGAAGCGTTGTCGCAAAGCCTGCCAAAGCTGCTGGAGCGAATGTTGCAGCCAATCCTGCGCCAGGGTCTGGCAAAGAAGTCAAGTCCGCAAAGCTGTCTTCCAGCTGGGCAGGTGATCCGGGCAAGAAGAAGGCCATTCCGACACGTGGTGACACGGGTGCGGGCGCTGGTCGCGCAACAAACTGGCGTGCAGGTCCGCGTGGACGTCGGGGTGCTAACGATCGCGATCGCGAGAATCACCAACCGGTATCCGCACCAGTGGAAGCGCGCGTACTGGAAGTGCATGTTCCAGAAACCATCACCGTGGCCGAGTTGGCACACAAGATGGCTGTCAAGGCGTCGGAAGTCATCAAGCATTTGATGAAACTGGGTCAGATGGTGACCATCAACCAGCCTTTGGATCAGGATACCGCCATGATTGTGGTGGAAGAAATGGGACACAAGGCCGTTGTAGCCGCCTTGGATGATGCAGAAGCCTTTACGGATGACGAGGTGTTGCAACAGCATGCGGAAGCACTTCCGCGCGCACCAGTTGTGACCGTTATGGGCCACGTTGATCACGGTAAAACGTCTTTGCTGGACTACATCCGGCGTGCAAAAGTCGCGTCTGGCGAGGCTGGTGGCATTACCCAACACATTGGCGCCTACCACGTGGAAACACCACGCGGTGTGGTTTCTTTCTTGGACACTCCAGGTCACGAAGCCTTCTCGGCCATGCGTGCACGTGGTGCAAATGCCACCGACATTGTCATTTTGGTGGTGGCGGCAGACGACGGCGTTATGCCACAAACCAAGGAAGCCATTAAGCATGCCAAGGCAGCTGGCGTGCCTATCGTTGTGGCCATCAACAAGATTGACAAGCCGGATGCCAACCCTGAACGCGTGAAGAACGAGCTGGTGGTTGAAGAGGTGATCCCCGAAGAATTTGGTGGTAACTCACCATTTGTGTCGGTGTCTGCCAAGACCGGCCAGGGTATTGATGACTTGCTGGAGCAAGTGCTCTTGCAGGCTGAAGTGCTGGAGCTGAAAGCCCCAGTCGATGCCATGGCGAAGGGCCTTGTGATCGAAGCCCGGTTGGACAAGGGCCGCGGACCGGTTGCCACTATTTTGGTGCAGTCCGGCACGCTCAAAACCGGCGATGTGGTTTTGGCCGGTCAAACCTACGGACGCGTTCGTGCCATGCTCGATGAGAACGGTCGCACGATCAAATCGGCAGGACCTTCAATTCCCGTTGAGATCCAGGGCTTGACTGAAGTACCGCAAGCCGGCGACGAGTTCATGATTCTTGCGGATGAACGCCGCGCACGTGAGATCGCCACATACCGTGCTGGAAAATTCCGCAATACCAAGTTGGCCAAGCAGCAAGCCGCCAAGTTGGAGAACATGTTTACCGACATTTCTGCCGGTGAAGTCAAGATGGTTCCGATCATCGTTAAGGCCGATGTTCAAGGTTCGCAAGAAGCATTGGCCCAGTCGCTGTTGAAGTTGTCAACCGACGAAGTCAAGGTGCAAATGGCGTACGCCGCAGTGGGTGGCATCAGCGAATCCGACGTGAATTTGGCCATTGCCGCAAAGGCAGTCATCATTGGGTTTAACACCCGCGCTGATGCAGGCGCGCGCAAGCTGGCTGAAAACAATGGTGTGGACATTCGCTACTACGACATCATTTATGACGCCGTAGATGATTTGAAGCTGGCGATGTCTGGCATGTTGACGCCGGACAAGAAGGAAGAAGTTATCGGCACCGCCGAGATTCGCCAGGTGCTCAAAGTGTCCAAGATCGGCTCGATCGCGGGTTGTATGGTTACCTCTGGCTTGGTACGTCGCACGGCCAAGCTTCGCCTGTTGCGCGGCAACATGGTCATCTACACGGGTGAGCTGGATTCGCTCAAGCGCTTCAAGGACGATGCCAAGGAAGTTAAAGAGAACTTCGAGTGCGGCTTGACCATCAAGAACTACAACGATATCCAAGAGGGTGACGCTCTGGAGTTCTACGAAATCCGCGAAATCGCGCGCACGCTGTAAGCATTCGGTACGCATGGCACGCAAGAAGTCTTCCACCCCGCACCGCGGTTTCCGCGTGGCTGATCAGATCCAGCGGGATCTGACGGAGCTGATCGCGCGCGAGCTGAAAGACCCACGTGTGGGTATGGTGACGATTCAGGCAGTCGAAGTGACGCCAGACTATGCGCATGCCAAGGTATTTTTCAGTATGTTGACGGGCGACCCAGTGGCCTGCGCAGAAGGTTTGAACCAGGCGGCGGGCTTTTTGCGCGCTGGTTTGTTCAAGCGCCTACACATCCACACTGTACCTACGTTGCACTTTCACTTTGACCGCACCACGGAGCGTGCGGCAGATATGAATGCGCTGATCGCCCAGGCGGTTGCCTCGCGCTCCAAGAACGAGGATTGAACATGCATGCGCCACGCACCAGGGTGCAACGGCGCCCTGTGCATGGGGTGCTGTTGCTGGATAAACCACTTGGGTGGTCTAGCAACGACGCGTTGCAAAAGGTGAAGTGGTTGCTCAGGGCGGAAAAAGCTGGCCACACCGGTACGCTGGATCCACTGGCAACCGGCGTGCTGCCGCTGTGTTTTGGTGCAGCTACCAAGTTCAGCCAAATGCAGTTGGATGCGGATAAAGAATACGAAGCAACGGCGCTGCTGGGTCGTAAAACCAGTACAGGCGATGCAGAGGGTGAAGTGATTGAAGAGCGCCCGGTACATGTGAATGCCGAGGATGTTGCGCGGATTGTCCCCCGGTTTACCGGCCCCATCCGTCAGACACCGCCTATGCACAGTGCGCTGAAGAAGGATGGAAAGGCGCTGTACGAGTATGCACGGGCCGGGATTGAGGTAGAGCGGGAGGCCCGTAGCGTGACAATCCATAAGCTGGATGTAACGCTAGCCCTCGTAGAACCTGCACAGACCGCTATCAATATGGTAGTAAGGTGCAGCAAGGGTACGTATATTCGCACCCTGGGTGAAGATATTGGGGAAGCGCTGGGTTGTGGTGCACACCTGACGCGGCTGCGACGAACGGCGACCGGAGACTTTATGGTTGCGCAATGCGTGACGCTGGAGGCGCTGGAAGCCATGACAGAGGCGCAACGGCTGCAATGCCTGTTGCCGGTGGAGGCTTTGTTGCCAAGCCACATCCCTGTCATGCTGGACAGTGAGAATGCAGGGCGGTTTTTGAGTGGCATGCGCCGCCGCGGAAACTGGCCCGATGCGGAACAGGTTGCGGTGTATGGCACAGCACCACACGCGTTGTTGGGCACAGCCCACACCAAGGCCGGAGAGTTGATACCGGGGCGCTTGCTGAGCCCGCTTGAGATCACACAGTCTCAAACCCAGCAAGCAGACAACCAGGAACCCGCTGGAACGCCCCAAGCGTCTGGCACGACAACAGATTTAAGAGAGAAAGTGAACCATGAGCAGTAGCAAACAAATCCGCAATATTGCGATCATCGCCCACGTTGACCACGGTAAGACCACCATGGTTGACCAGTTGTTGCGCCAGTCTGGCACATTTGCCCAGCACGAAAAAGTCGTCGACACCGTGATGGACAACAACGCCATTGAAAAAGAGCGCGGCATTACGATCTTGGCGAAGAATTGCGCGGTT
>CAYXWW010000234.1:0-5318 GCA_964468905.1 uncultured Rhodoferax sp.
GCATGCTATTTGGCTCTGCACTGGTGCACCAAGTGCCGGGGCGCGCAGGCTGGGAGCTGCGGCTGGTGGTGCAAGGCGGCTTGCGCATACTGGACCGCATTGAAGCGCTGCACTACGCCACACTCACCCAGCGCCCTACCCTGCGCTGGTGGGATTTTCCCGTGATGCTGTGGCGGGCTGTGTGGATGTAAACCCACTTTGCATTTCGTCTTGAATGACATATAAATGGTATATATTGTTTATATCGTTTAATCGCACATTCGGCGACAAAGGAAAGATCATGGATGTAGATACCCTGACATGGTGGGCGTTTCTTTGTGGTGTGACCGCGCTCAACGTAGTGGCCTGGGCGGTCACCGCACAGCGGCTGCACTACCGGGCCAAAGCGCTTTCAGCTGAGGCCTGGACGCTGATGAAATGGCAGATGGTGCTCTCCGCTGGCTATGTGCTGGGCTGCGGCTATCGCTCAGTCTTCCCGGTGTTTGATGTGCAGCGCCAGGTCTTGTTGGACACGTGGATGTCCAGCGTGATTGTGGGCCGGTCAGTGGCAACAGTTGCCGAGCTGTGTTTTGCGGCACAGTGGGCTTTGTTGCTGCGCAGTGTGGCGCAGTCATACGAAAGCCGTGCGGCGATCAGGGTGTCGTACTGGATTGTTCCCTTGATTTTGGTGGCAGAGACCTGTTCCTGGTACGCGGTGCTGACCACGTCCAATCTGGGCCACGTGCTCGAAGAATCTATTTGGGGTTTCTGCGCAGCCCTGCTGGTTGCAAGCCTGCTATTTATGTGGCCGCGTAGCGACCGCACAGCGCGCCCCATGCTGCTGGCTGCCTGCGTTGTGGGTGTGGGCTATGTTCTCTACATGCTGCATGTGGATGTGCCAATGTATTGGTCGCGCTGGGTGCTTGATGAAGGCCAGGGTCGTCAATACCTCGACATATCCCAAGGTTTAGCCGATGTTTCAAGCCGTTGGGTGGTTTCGCACCGCTGGCAAGACTGGCAGTCTGAAGTGGTGTGGATGTCCCTGTACTTCAGTGTTGCGGTTTGGCTCAGTATCGGCTTGGTCCATGCCGCCTTTGGTGTTGGCAAGCGGCACCGTCGCGCAGGGAGTAGTCTGGGTGACAATATGCTCCATGACCCCTGCGCAATACGTCCAGCAAAAAGCCGCCGCCTCGGGCAGTAGCTTCTACTACGCCTTCTTGTTCCTGCCAGCCCCCAAACGCGCGGCCATCACCGCCTTCTACGCCTTTTGCCGCGAAGTCGATGACGTGGTGGACGACATGGTGGATGCCAGCGTGGCCCAGACCAAACTGGCTTGGTGGCAATCTGAAGTGGCGAAATCCTTCGCCGGGCAGCCCAGC
Organism: uncultured Rhodoferax sp.; assembly: GCA_964468905.1. Classification (GTDB taxonomy): domain Bacteria; phylum Pseudomonadota; class Gammaproteobacteria; order Burkholderiales; family Burkholderiaceae_C; genus Allorhodoferax. Next base: position 1,359 of record CAYXWW010000234.1, read on the forward strand.
CACCCGGTGATGCTGGCGCTGATGCCGCTCACTGGCGAGTTTGACATCGAACAACGCCAGCTACAGGCCGTCATTGAAGGCTGCCAGATGGACCTGACGCAGACCCGCTACCTGGACTACCCCAACCTGCAACGCTACTGCCACCTGGTGGCGGGCGTGGTGGGCGAAGTGGCAGCGCGCATCTTTGGCCAGACCCAAGCGCAGACCACAGACTATGCACACAAGCTGGGCCAGGCACTGCAGTTGACCAACATCATTCGCGACGTGGGCGAAGACGGCATGCGCGGCCGCATCTACTTGCCGGTGAATGAGCTCAAGCAGTTTGACGTCAAGGCCAACGAGATTCTGCAGCGTACCTACTCCGACCGTTTCACTGCTCTGATGCAGTTCCAGGCCCAGCGTGCCCATGCACTGTATGACGAGGCCCTGGCGCTGTTGCCAGCCGCTGACCTGCGGGCGCAAAAGCCCGGACTGATGATGGCCAGCATCTACCGCGCCTTGTTGCGCGAGATTGAGGCCGACAACTTCCAGGTGCTACACCAGCGCATCCACCTCACGCCGCTGCGCAAGATGTGGTTGGCGTGGAAGGTGCAAGCCCTCGGCAAGCTGTGAACATGGCCCCCACGCTCCGCCGCTGCGCGGGTCGCTGCCCCCCGGGGGGGCGCGTTTGGCAAAACCCCAAGTCCACGCCTTGGGGCGGCCCGGCGGCGAAACATCGTTCGCGTCGAGGGCTGCGATGCGCGTAGCAGTAGTTGGTGGTGGCTGGGCTGGCATGGCTGCGGCAGTAGCCGCTTGCGAGCAAGGCCACACCGTCACGGTGTTTGAAGGCTGCCGCACGTTGGGCGGGCGAGCGCGGGCACTTGCTGCCACTTTGCCCAATGGCACTGGCGTCACGCTGGACAACGGCCAGCACATCCTGATTGGTGCCTATACCGAAACCCTGCGGTTGATGCAAAAGGTGGGCGTTGACCCGCAGTCCCACCTGCTGCGCTTGCCTTTGTCGCTACCCTTCCCGGATGGGACGGGCCTGCAAACTCCCGCCTATGCCATGCACTGGCCTGCACCGCTGGATGCCCTTGCCGCAATCGCCACGGCCCGCGGCTGGAGTTGGGGCGAACGGCTGTCGCTGATTCGCGCCTCGTTGGGCTGGCAATGGTCCAAGTTCACCTGCACACCCGGTCTGTCCGTCGTGCAGTTGTGCAGGGGCATGGCGCCGCGCGTGCTGCACGAGCTGATCGAACCACTGTGTGTCTCGGCGCTCAATACCCCGGCCGAGCAAGCCAGCGCTACGGTCTTTCTACGGGTCTTGCAGGACTCGCTGTTTGGCGTGCGCGGTGGCTCGCATCTGCTGCTGCCACGCACTGATCTGACGACCCTATTCCCCGCTGCCGCCGCACAGTGGATTGCCCAGCGCGGTGCACAGGTCCACGTCGGCCAGCGCATCAAGCAATTGCGCAGGCAACCCGACCATTGGCTGCTGGACGGACAGGCATTCGACCGGGTGGTGTGGAGCACTTCATCATCAAATGCAGCGCTAGCCCTCGCAGAATGTGCGCAATACGCTCCTGAATCAATAGCAAATGATTTGCAGCAATGGGCGGCAACGGCAGACTCCCTACGCTTTGAGGCCATCGCGACTGTGTACGCCTGGGCGCCCGAGGCCCGCCTGCCGCATGCCATGCTGGCCCTGCGCGCCACAGCGGATGCGCCAGCGCAGTTTGTGTTTGACAGGGGCCAGCTGGGCAACCCGCCAGGGCTACTGGCCTTTGTGGTGAGTGCCAGTACCGGCACCCGCGACGAGATAGAAGCCGCCGTGCTGCGACAAGCGCACGATCAGTTGGCACCACTGGGCCTGCCACCCTTGCAGCGCGTGCAAACCGTTGTTGAAAAGCATGCCACCTTTGCCTGCACGCCGCAGTTGCAGCGCCCGCCGCAACGCATTGCGCCGGGTCTATTCGCCGTGGGGGACTACGTGGAAGGCCCCTACCCCGCAACGCTGGAGGGCGCGGTGCGCAGTGGGTGGGGCAAGACAAATGCCTCAAACTGCTGAACACTCAAACTCGTTGGAATCCGTTGCCACTGCTTGCTTTTCGTCATTTCGACCGCAAAAGCAGAAGGATTCTGCCCGGTGCCACCGGTTTGGCTCAAACCCAATGTTCATGTGGCCTGGCGACCAATTAAGGATTCGGCTCCTTGTCCAAAGACTTGCTGGAATCGCGCAAAGCCTCACTGAAACGGGATAACTTTCCAGCATCAATGGCGCTATGCTTTAGCGCCCGAAATTTTTTGTAGTCAGCTAACCGTTCTCCAGAAAAAGGGTTGTCGACGGGTGTAAATGGCGTGCCCGGGCGCAGTGGATTGGGCGCAGGGGGATTGATTATTCGCTCAGTTGCATTGAATCTAGTCTTAGGGAAACCGACGGGAACAATTTCAGAACTCTTTTGCAAACCCCATTTTTTTGCGAAGATGCCCATATCTGCATCACTGGCCGGCGTACCACCAGGATGGACGTGAGCGATAAACATCCGGTTCGGATCACGACTTGTAGCAACGAATGATTCACCACCTTTGTGTAGGTAATACTTACCTCCTCCACCATTCTTGCCTTCCCCCAACTGATAACTCACCGCGAACTCGGCATTATCATTGGTGAGGGATAGTTCAATCAGTTCTTGGTCTGTTGGGCGACGCGGAATCTCAATCCCCTCACTGCTATAAAGATCCCTATGGATGCCCTTTCGCGCAGGGTCCATAAGGGTGGGTTTGAAATGCTCGTTGAACCAAGTATCCAATTCTCCCGCATAGCGCAGCACCAAGCGGTCTGTGGGTATGACGTGCTCGTTGTACCAGGTTTCCAATGGTGTGGATTCGCTGAAATCAAAAGCCGCTTTAGGAGCCAACTCGTCCCGCAATGAATCGGGTAGTTTATTAAACTTTTTACTTGCATGACCAGATATCACCTCCAACTCATTCAGGGTAGGTCCGGAATTGCGAGTGTAAATGTTTATTATCGAGGACCAGTTGTCTAATTTTGTCAGGTCAAGTTCTACTTGGCGGACCTCGAAGCCATGTCGGCGTGCAATTTCCCCAACCGGTGTGTGGGTTGCGGCGCTCAATGGCTCCAGCCCATCTTTCGAAAGTCGATTTAAGAAGCTTTCTGCTTCGTATCCGGCTAGACCGTCAACAATTTCATGAACATAATGTTTTTCCTTAAGTTCATTTATTGCATTGTCAATTTTCTCCGCTAACGCAGCGTCACTATTGGGCCTCAAAAACGAATTTTTCTCAGTAGCATATGGATTCTCAGTAACAGATAGATATAATCTACCTTCTTCGTGTATCCGTCCCCTTAGTTTGATATTAAAGTTGTCAATATCAAAACCATCTACAGAAACTGTGTTGAAAGTATGGGGTTTAGATAGTGCTAAACCATTTTCTGCGTAAAAAATATTTTCGTAGATACTTGCGTTTTCAGAACTAATTTTTTGATCTGGCACCTTGGCTGGCGCAGCGGACTTCTCGGTTTGAGGTTTGTGAACAGCGTTTTCTAACTGGTCTGTGTTAGATTTGAGAGCAGTCTCAATAGGAGATGATTCGGACTCAGTCTTGACGTTTGAACCCCTATCCGCATTTTGGACTGCCGTACCAGATTCTGCTGTTCCAGGTTCACCTTGCGAGGGATCCTTTTTCATAGCCACCAGCAACTCAGGCGGGCGATCATTCGCCGCCATAGCGTTGCGCAACGCGTAGTACTCATCTGCCCCGTAAGTCTTTGGTGCACGCACACCGTCTTGTGCACCGACTGGATTGCCCAAAGTGTCCAGCTGGTCTGCCTTGCCGACCGCAGCCGGTACGGCCTCGACCCCGCCCGCAACAGTTCCCGTAGTCTTCTCAGCCACAGCGCTTGACTTCTTGACCCCACCGAGCACCGCGCCGTACACGTTGTTGGCCCCTTGCTCG
>CAYXWW010000235.1:0-5218 GCA_964468905.1 uncultured Rhodoferax sp.
AACGATCGGTAACTTAAACATACCGGTGGTACTGAATTACAGGGTCAAGACCACTCACCAGCAACGACAGTTGCTACGCGACAGCAGAGATACGAAGCTTTGCAAAGTTATTGGGGCTCAAAACAATCACCACACCGGCGATCCGTCCCCAAAGCAACGGTATGGCTGAGAGTTTTGTAATAACATTGAAGAGGGGCTATGTACAGGTCAAGACCATGCAGTTCGTACTTGGATCCATCTTATTTATTTTAACTAATAAATCTTTATATAACCAATATTAAATTTCAACTGTTTGGGGAATTATTTATGTGTGGAATTTTCGGGTTTATTTCAAATATACCCTTCAGCAGCGAAGAGCTGGGTTTTTTGGCCCAACATTCAGAGCAACGGGGCAAAGACTCAAGTGGCTTGTTCATCAGCATCAATAATAGCTATGTCCTGCACCGTGCCTACAAACCGATCACCACTTTGTTAAGGCTTGTGAATGCATCGGGCCCGGGCTTGGTCATGGGTCACAGCCGCTTGATCACCAATGGCCTGGCCGACAACCAGCCGGTATACCGCGATGGTGTTTGTGTTATTCACAACGGCATTGTGGTGAATGACTCTGCTTTATGGTCACAGGTTGAAAAACCCCGTCATCAAGAGATCGATACCGAAATCATTGCTGCCATTGTAGCTGAACATTTGGAGAAGGGCGGGTCGGTTGTCAGTGTGGCTGCGCAGGTGCTGGGTTTATGTAAGGGTGTGGTGGCCTGCGCTTTGGCCTTGCCAAAGTTGGGCAAGCTGTGCCTGTTTTCAAACAATGGCAGCCTGTATCACGGCACCAAGCAAGGGGCACACTACTTTGCATCAGAAAAATACCCGCTGACGCAGTTGAATTGTGTAGACGTGACACAGGTACGAGCTGAGGGTTTGGTTATTGACATTCCTGTTGCTGCAGCTGAGCCCACTATTCACGAGCACGCCCAACGCACTACCAACCTGATTCCCAGTCTGGGCGCACGCAACGCCGAAGAGGCGATGTTGGAATACAAGCGCTACACCGTGCGACGCTGTACACGTTGCATCCTTCCCGAGAGCATGCCATACATACGATTTGACGAGGCTGGTGTTTGCAACTACTGCCACAACTACAAACCGCGCAATCGGCCCAAGCCTGTTGAGCAGCTATTTAATCTGGTGGAGCCGTTTCGGCGTACGCAAGGGGATGATTGTATTGTTCCGTTTTCCGGTGGTCGTGACAGTTGCTATGGGCTGCACCTGATTGCCAAAGAGTTGAAGATGAAACCCATTACCTACACTTATGATTGGGGCATGGTGACGGATTTGGGCCGTCGCAACATCAGCCGCATGTGCGCGCAGATGGGTATTGAAAACATCATCGTTGCAGATGACATTGGTCTCAAGCGTCGGAATATTGCCAAGAACTTGAGTGCATGGCTCAAGTCACCCCATCTGGGCATGGTGAGTATCTTGACTGCTGGGGACAAACATTTTTTCCGACACATCGAGAAGGTTAAACAGCAAACAGGTATTTCGCTGAATCTTTGGGGAGTCAACCCTCTGGAAGTGACTCACTTCAAGGCTGGCTTCTTGGGGGTACCTCCAGACTTTGAAGAAGAAAAGGTCTACTCCAGTGGGGCTATGAAACAGTTGCGTTATCAATGGTTGCGTTTCAAGGCGATGGCTCAGAGCCCTAGCTATTTCAACAGCTCGCTGTGGGACACATTATCGGGGGAGTATTACCGTAGCTTCAACAAGAAGACTGACTACTACCATATTTTCGACTATTGGCGCTGGGATGAGAAGACCATTGATGACACACTAATAAACCAATACGACTGGGAAAAAGCGCCGGATACTAATACGACATGGCGTATTGGCGACGGAACTGCTGCTATTTATAATTATATTTATTACACCGTAGCGGGCTTTACAGAGCACGATACTTTTCGTAGCAATCAGATCCGCGAGGGTGATACGACTCGTGAAGAAGCGCTAATACTGGTAGAAGATGAAAATCGTCCGCGTTATCCCAATATCAAGTGGTATTTGGATGCTATTGGCATGGACTTTGACAAGGTAATTCCAGTGATCAATGCGATACCCAAACTTTGCAGATATTGACCAGGGCATGAGCTTCAGCATTTGGTATGTGTCGAAGTATGTCGCGCCCCCTGGTAGCGGCACAGCAGCTGGTCGTGGCTATTTGTTGATGAAAGAGCTGGCCTTGATGGGGCACCGGGTGGCAATCATTACATCTGACTCCAACCAGTTGGCTGCCCCACCGCATCTAGATACTGATTACTTGTTTCAGCAGGTCGATGGCATGCAGCTTTGCTGGGTTCGCACCATGAAGTATGCAGTGGCTAAGTCAGCGCGGCGAATCTTGAGTTGGCTGCACTTCGAGTGGCGCTTGCTGTGGCTGCCCACGCATAAATTACCTAAGCCGGATGTGGTGGTAGTTTCCAGTCTTTCGCTGCTGACGGTTTTGAATGGCCTCTGGTGGCGTGCGCGTTACAAGTGCCGTTTGGTGTTTGAGGTACGTGATATTTGGCCGCTGACTATTACAGAAGAAGGTGGCTTTAAGCCCTCTAATCCCTTCGTTTGGGGTTTAGGGGTCATCGAGCGGTTAGGTTACAAGCATGCCGATGCCATTGTGGGCACCATGCCCAATTTGGGTGAGCATGTGCGTCAGGTGCTGGGCTACCCGAAGACTACGCACTGCATACCCATGGGTGTGGATGCAGCAACTTTCGCTACACCTGAGCCGCTACCCGCGGACTACACAACGACTTACTTACCTAAAGACAAGTTTTTGGTGGCGCATGTGGGGTCGATTGGCATAACCAATGCATTAGATACATTTCTGAACTGTGCTGAGGCTATGCAGTATCAGGCGAATATCCATTTTTTGGTGGTAGGTGATGGTGATTTACGTGAGACCTATCGAAAAAAATATGCACATCTGAACAACTTAACTTTTGGGCCTCGTGTGCCGAAATCCATGGTGCAATCGGTATTGTCCCAGTGTGATTTGCTGTATTTCTCGGTACATGTTTCCAGGGTTTGGCAATACGGTCAGTCTTTGAACAAGGTGATTGATTACATGATGGCCGGTAAACCTGTCGTAGCCTCGTATACAGGCTATCCGTCGATGATCAACGAAGCCAACTGCGGAACCTATGTGCCAGCCGGTGATGTGTCTGCACTCAAGCAAGAGGTCGAGCGGTATGCCCTGATGGATGCTAATGAGAGAGAGCTGATTGGGGCAAGGGGGAAGACTTGGTTGATGAAAAACCGGGGTTATCCCAAACTGGCTAAAGAGTTCTTGGGAATCATATTGAACAAGCCGGTGGAATTGTGATTCGGTTCTATTTCGATTTGAAACGAATATTTGATCTTCTAGCTGCATCGCTGGCTTTGGTGTTGCTGGCCTTGCCTTTGTTATTCCTGGCTTGGCTGATCCGCCACAAATTGGGCAGCCCCGTGCTCTTTCGTCAAGTTCGGCCAGGTTTGCATGGGCGGCCCTTCACCATGGTCAAATTCCGCACTATGACGGACGAGCACGGTTTAGGTGGTGGTTTGCTGCCCGACGCGCAGCGCCTCACTCCCTTTGGCCGTTTTTTGCGTTCCAGCAGCCTGGATGAATTACCTGAGCTTTGGAACGTGCTGCGCGGCGAAATGAGCCTCGTGGGGCCACGGCCATTGTTGATGGAATACCTGCCGCTGTACACCCACGAACAAGCCCGCCGCCACGAGGTACGCCCTGGCATCACCGGCTGGGCGCAGGTAAATGGCCGCAACGCCATCAGCTGGGAAGACAAGTTTGCCCTGGACGTTTGGTACGTGGATAACCGTAGCCTGTGGCTGGACCTGAAGATTTTGTGGCGTACCGTGCGCAAGGTGCTGGTGCGCGATGGAATCAGCGCGGCTGGTCAGGCGACGATGCCCAAGTTCAACGGATCGAAACCATGAAGCGTTACGCTATTTTTGGAGCCAGTGGTTATGGTCGTGAGGTGTTGCCTTTGGTGCGACAGCAGTTGCAGACCGATCTGGTTTCGGGTTTGGCCGATCTGGTGTTTGTGGATGACCAGCCAATGGCGCCTGCGATCAATGGTCAGCGGGTGTTGACCTATGCCCAATGGCTGGCCGAGTCGGCCAGCAGCCGACACATGAATGTTGCCATTGCCAACAGTCAGGTGCGCCAGAAGCTTGTGCAGCGCTGCGCGGCGGATGGCGTGGAGTTTTTCGAGGCGCGTGCACCCAATGTGGTGCAGCTGGACGATGTGCAACTGGGCAAGGGAGCGGTACTGTGCCCTTTTGTCACGCTGACCAGCAACATCCGAATTGGGCAGCATTTCCATGGAAACATTTACAGCTATGTCGCACACGATTGCGTAATCGGCGACTTTGTGACCTTTGCGCCAGGCGTTATGTGTAACGGGAATGTCCACATTGAAGACCATGCCTACATTGGCACGGGCGCAGTAATCAAGCAGGGCAAGCCAGATGCCCCGCTGGTGATTGGCCGTGGTGCGGTGGTCGGTATGGGCGCTGTGGTGACTAAAAGCGTGCCGCCTGGTGTGACTGTGGTGGGCAACCCCGCGCAGCCGTTGATCAAGAATTGAATTTCACATGCTAAATACTCGATTTTCTCCATGGCCTAGTTTTACTGATGATGAAGCCGAAGCCGTGCATCGTGTGGTGATGTCCAACAAGGTCAATTACTGGACAGGTACTGAGACGCGTGAGTTTGAAAAAGAGTTTGCTGCCTGGTGTGGCGTTCGACATGCTGTGGCCCTAGCCAATGGCACCCTGGCACTCGACGTAGCACTCAAGGCGCTGGGCATCGGCCCGGGTGACGAGGTGGTGGTGACGCCGCGCAGCTTCATCGCGTCGATTTCATGCGTGGTCAATGCTGGTGCCGTGCCGGTGTTTGCAGAGGTGGAGCCGGAATCTGGCAACATCTCTGCCCGTACCATCGCTGCGGTATTGTCGCGCCGCACTAAGGCAGTGGTTTGCGTGCACTTGGCGGGCTGGCCTTGCGACATGGACCCGATCATGCAACTGGCAGATGCGCATGGACTGAAGGTCATCGAAGACTGTGCCCAGGCCCATGGCGCTCGATACAAGGGGCGCAGCGTAGGCAGCATTGGCCACGTGGGTGCTTGGAGCTTCTGCCAGGACAAGATCATGACCACGGGCGGCGAGG
>CAYXWW010000236.1:0-5179 GCA_964468905.1 uncultured Rhodoferax sp.
GGTCATGCCCGACAGCATGTCGATCGAACGCCGCCGCCTGATGCTGGCCTACGGGGCCACGTTTGATTTAACACCACGTGAGAAGGGCATGAAGGGCGCAATCGCCCGGGCATATGAGCTGTCACTGAGCATGCCCGGCTCGTGGATTCCCCAACAGTTTGAAAACCCCGCCAACATCGACGTGCATGTGCGCACTACCGCGCAAGAAATCCTCGCCGATTTTCCCAATGGGCTGGACGCACTCATCACCGGTGTGGGTACCGGTGGACACATCAGCGGCGTGGCCCAGGTGCTCAAGGCCAAGTTCCCGAACCTCAAGGTCTTTGCCGTGGAGCCCAGTGCTTCGCCCGTGATCAGCGGCGGGGCACCCGCGCCCCACCCCATACAGGGCATTGGTGCAGGCTTTATCCCGACCAACTTGAAAACCGAGTTGCTCGATGGCGTGATCCAAGTAGAAGCCGAACCCGCCCGCGAATACGCCCGCCGCTGCGCCCGCGAAGAAGGAATCTTGGTAGGCATCTCCAGCGGCGCCACGCTGGCCGCCATCGCGCAGAAGTTGCCCGATCTGCCCGCCGGGTCTACCGTGCTAGGCTTTAATTACGATACCGGGGAGCGCTATTTGTCGATTGAAGGGTTCTTGCCGGCTTAAGGAATAGTGGTAATCCTGCTCGCGTTGGTGGCGCACCGCGAGCACGATGACCAAGTCGCTTGCCTCGTCGTATTCGTACAAGGCCAAGTAGCCAGTCTTGCCCCGGGAGATCACCAGCTCCCGCAAGGCAAGCTCCAACGGTCGTCCAATGCAAGGGTGCTGCTCCAAAATATGCAGTGCATCGACCACCAGATCCACTATGCGGACAGCATCTTCGGGCATGCGCTCCAACAAGAAATCCGCCAACTGCTCCAGGACTTCTGCCGCGGACGGGCTCAGTACCCATCGCGCCATCAGCGACGCGCCACGTTGCGTTTCAAATCAATTGGCTTGGGCCTACGACTTACCTCGCCCCGCACTTTGGCCTTGAGGTAGTCACCAAAGGCCTGCCCATCGATAACCTTACCCGTAGCCACCACGTGCTCCCGTGCGCGCAGCGCCGTCGCCACCAAGGCGTTGTGGCTTTCGCCAGTGGCTAGCGCCGCCTCAACGGCGTTCACCATCAGCGCGTGCGCTGTAATGCCCTGGCTTTGGGCTAGGGCCTGGACTCGCTGTTTGGTTTCTTCAGGCAATTTGACGGAGAGGGTGGGCATGGTTGGGGGCTCCTTTTGGGAATACTACTATGGTAATACCAATTGCAGCAGGAACTGTGGATAGTGATCTGTCAGCGGTATAGCAAACGCAGTTTAGAAATTTTGAGAGCAGATCCGGCCCATAGAACGGTCATTCCGAACGCCGCGTTTGCTCGGCTATAGTGACGCACGCGAATGTGGATGACTGTACCTCCGGTCAGCGCATCCATCAACTTCAACTTAACGTACCTCAGGGATGAAAATGAATTTGACCGCCATCAAATGGACAACACTCGCCGTCTGTTGCGCGCTTCTGGCCGCCTGCGCACCTCAAACAAGAATTGTGACGAACAAGGCATCGGACTTCACGCGTGAGCCAAAAAGAATCTTTGTGCTGTCTGACATCGGCGACGAAATGGGCAAAGGTTTTGGAGTGGGGTTTCAACGAAAAATTGCTGCCCTTTTCCAAAGGTGCGGTATCGATACTGAGTCAGTCTACCTTTCTGCGCTCGAATTGGATGAAAGTATCTACGCCAAAAAGATCGAAGCATATCGCCCCGATTCGCTCCTCGCTATAAGAAGAGCTGGCGGAACGAAAGATCCGAATGGTGTGATAGTTCAAGCCAATTTTGACGTGAGGCTGACTGATGTTCAATCAACCAAAGTAGTCTGGCGGGCCAACATAAACACGCGTGGTGGCTTTGGAATGGCCGTCACGGTTGGGGAGGCACTGGCGCTCGAATTGGCCAACAAATTGAAAGAAGATCAGATATTGCGATCGTGCCCAATTGAAGTCCCGCCTGGCGGCAATCCGGTTGCTGCTGTAGGTGCTCAGGCCAACAGCAACCTGACGACAACGCCAGAAAAAATTTCAGTTGCGACACTGCAGCCCCAAACCGACAACAGTCCCGCACGGGGGCCAGCGATCAAACAAGCGCCCATGACAGCAGTGCAAGCCAGCACCAGCGCCCCAGCAACTCAACCTCCTGCACGCCCGGCAGTAGCAAAACCAGCGGTGATGGGCCCATTTAAGCCTGGTAAGCCATTGCCAATCACGCTGGACATGGTGCGCAGCCACACTTGGCGTTACCCGCACCCCACAGAGTTTGAAAAGAATGGAAATATTGAACTTTTATTTTCTGATTCCGGTGTGCAGGCGACGAACAAGCTTGGTGGGTCTATGGGTACCTTTGAACTACGCGATGGTGCCCTTTGTCTTTCTTTGGTGTCTTGGACCTCGTATTGCTTCTTTGTTGTGGAAGAAGATGGTCAAAAAATGGCCTTCTTTACAGGCCGGGGCAATAAAGTAAAACTAACGATCGAATAGACCGATCAAGCTGGTCAACCTGGAATTCCAACAATGCGAACCTCATTCAAGATACTTTCTTCTCTGCTCGCGGCTGTTGTTTCCGCAGTCAATGCGGAACCGCTGTTGATGGACAACCTTGCCTATCAACAATGCGAGGGCGAAGCATTCCTATCGCTGATCATCGCTCGCAACGGTATGCACCTCAACAACACGCGACAGTCATTGCTTGAGGTTAAGTCAAACGGCGCATTCCAAATCGAAACGATCAATGAACTGTTCGACGAGATTGACAAGACAGGCTCCAAAGAGCATGGACAGTTTGCCGCAAAGAAGTTCTACCAATGCACAAAGCGTGAAGGACTCCCAATCAAAGAGAACCTCGACGGGGCAAAGGTTTGTCTGGCACGGCAGGATGTCGTCTTCTATGTGAATGACTTCCACCGCAGTGGTGACCCTCAACCAGAAGCGCTTGCCAAAATCAAGCGCTATGTGGAGAAGAGTTCAAAAGCGGTTTACCCAGACGATTTGATCGACTTACTGGTTCCAATGGTCTACCGTGTCACCACAGATGAGGATGAATATGAGTTGAGACGGCTTGTTTTTCGGACTTGCCTCCTGCCAAATGAGTGGAATGCCTGGTACAAACCCCCTACACAGTCCACAGCCCAATCGAGCCCTCCATCAAAGAATGAGCTCTCATCAATTGCAGCCCAAGGCATGGTGGCTGCAAATGCGTTAGAGCCAAAGCCGACAATGACTCCGCGCGCCACGGTCCCTGCAATTGTGTCGAAAGGCACAAGCTTGCCACCAGACCGATCCGGAATTTACGTTTATCGCGACGAATGGATGGGGGCATTCGTAAAAATGGAGGTGCTAGTGGACGACGATCCACTCGGTCAGACTTCTGCCAAGACCTATTTGTACAAAGAAGTGGCCCCAGGGAAGCATATCGTTGTCTCCAAAGCAGAGAACACAGAGTCGATTGAAGTCGAAACGCTGCCGGGCACAATCACCTACATATGGCAGGAAGTCAAAATGGGGTTTGGTTCCGCCAGAAGCAAGTTGAGTGTGGTGGATAGCACAACGGGTAAGAAAGGCATCGCGGAGACCAAGCCAGTGTTTCCGGCAATGGCCCAAGTCACGACCAGCTCGCCGCCTGCTCAAAGCGCATCGCGCCCGCGGGAGGCAAAGGCAGCGGTACTGGGTCCCTTTAGGCCAAGCAAGCCCCTACACATAACGCTGGATATGGTTCGTGGCCACACTTGGCGCTACCCTCATCCCACAGACTTTGAAAAGAACGGAAATACAGAACTGGTGTTTTCCGATACTAAGGTTCAGGGAACGAACAAGATTGGCGGATCGATGGGCAGTTTTGATATACGGGACGATGCGATATGCCTTGCGCTCGTTTCCTGGACCTCATTTTGTTTCTACGTAATTGAAGAAGACGGCCAAAAAATGGTGTTCTTTTCCGGCAGAGGCGGTAAATCCAAGTTGACCATCGATTGATGCCCCTTTTGGCGAGCTTGCAGCGCCGGCGACACGCCTAGTGGGGCTACGCCATATCGAACCAACCGCAATATGTCGTGCGAGCGGGCGATCAGTGTTGCCCCTCGCGCAACGTTTTGTCACAGCGCGATGCTTGATAGCCGCAAACACGCCACACGATCCCCACTACCGGTCTCTACGCGCTCCGCCAGAGGTGCATGGAGATAGGCGCAATGCAGCCGGTGAGCCCCCCCTCAAAACAGGGTTGGCCGCCATTGCGCAGAAGCTGCCCGATCTGCCACCAGGGTCTACCGTGCTGGGCTTTAATTACCACACGGGTGAGCGCTATTTGTCGATTGAGGGGTTCTTGCCGGCATAGTGAATTAAATGCTCGTCAACACTTGTTGACAATAGATCATTCGTCAACTATGATTGACGAATGACCAAACTTCCTTCGATCCCATCTCCCCAAGATCCTGCCGAAGCCTTGGCTGCCGTCGTCGCCCTGCGATTGATGGCCGACAAGCTGGAGGGCAACGCCGTGCAAGCGGCGCTTGAACAAGGATGGTCATGGTCTCAAATTGCAGAAGCCCTTGGAGTCTCCAAGCAGGCAGCGCACAAGAGGCTGGCCCATTCTTTTTTCAAACCCACCGTGAAGTAGGAGCGATGATGTTCAACACCTTAAGACAACGTTTCCGTGACATGCACACGATCAGCGCGCTGTGCAAAACTGCGGAAGCACTCGCCAACGCCAGTGGGCAACAGCAACCGGGCGCAGAACACTTGGTTTTGTCCGCACTCGAATTGCCCAACGGGACCGCGCGCAATGTCTTTGCGCGCATACATGCCGATCCCAACGGTTTTCGCGCTGCCATTGCCCAGCAATATGATGACGCGTTGCACAGCGTGGGGATTGCGATGTCACCACTGGGCGCGCTTGCGGATGATGCGACGTCCGTGGCCGCAAGCCAAGACCCATTTAACGCGCAAGCATCGTTTGCCGCTTTGATTCATACGCTGCACGGCATCAAACGCACAGCGCCTGGCGGCGGCGCTGTAGCGCCCTTATTGGGTGCGCATGTCATTCTGGCGGCAAGCACTACGCAGTTTGGGGTCGCGGCTCGCGCATTCAAAGCGCTGGGCGGCGCCACCACTCAACTG